>NC_003552.1:908130-1210840 GCF_000007345.1 Methanosarcina acetivorans C2A
GAATTCAAAAATCAGTTCGCTCACGACGACTCTCCACTTGACTCTGCAGAATACTATAGTGTAAGAGGCAGGAAACTTCTTGAGCACCTTGGCACTCCGAAGATCATTGCTACCGAAGGATACCACTTGCAGGCAGCCTATGACACATCTGGAAACCATGTATTTAAGAACGGCTGTGGGGTTGTCCTTAAAGAACCGGAAAAATACCCTTATGTAACTGCAGTCCTTAACAGCCAGATTGCCAGACTTTTCCCCTCGGTCTGTGAGTCTGAAATGCTGTACTCAGGCTCTGCAACCCCCGCAGCAATGAAACGCTTCCCGATCGTATTCCCGGAAGACAGGCTGACCGAGGACCTGATTACCAGCATCTCCGGTTATCTGATGTTCCTCAACCGGCAGAAGAACGCGAGCTATGCTGTGGGTTGGCTTGATGAGCTTACGGGCTTCTATGAGCAGATCTCAAACCTTCTGGTTATGGATGCCTACTTTGGAAACGGCATTGACCCGAAACTTCTGAATGCTCTTGAAGATAATATCCACCCGTATGCAGGAGATATGGAATTTGAAAGCAGTGACAGCCTTTTGAGTGTACTTTATTACATAAAGCAGAGGATCTCCGATACCTCAAACTTCAAAAAGTACGCCTTTGACACTGAATTCCCCGGAATTCTCAGCTTCCTTTAAACAGGAAAGGCTCTGGATTGCCTCTTATTTGAGGTTTCATTCAGAGCCCTTTGTTTTTCCGTTTTTCTTTTTAATCCGGGTTTTTCTTCTCACTGTAGTTTTTTCGTGCACTTTATCCTTCATTATTTTACATTTAGATTTTTATGAAAAATTTTATATATGTCCACCTTTTTTAAACCATGGGGTAAAAGTGCTCTCAGGGCCGAATGGCAGTTTTTCCAGTTGGAATCACCGAGCCCGTGAAAGATTCAGGTCTTTGCTGTGCAGAAGGATTAATTTTCTCTGGCTCCGGATGCTGCGGGAGCATGAAGATCAATCCTGAAAGGTTATTTCCCTCCTTAATGTTCGAAAATTTTAACGAAAAATCAGCCCTGAGAGAATTTTTAACCTTTGCAGTGCCGGATTAAAAGGTTGCTTATAGAAGCTAATAAGTGAGGTCAAGTTCCTTGGATTTTTTTCTCTACGGGATTGTATCCGTTTTTCGGGCAATGAAAAGTTTATCCTGAACATTCATTTTTCTTAAATTGATACCGGAAGGATACCCTGAAGTTAATATTTTCAAACCTGGCCCCCTACATGTGTTATATACACAGAAAAGGAGCCTGCATGTCAGATCACATGTTAAAATGGTTTATTTCCATTTTTCTTCTTTGACATGAAAGTCATTTCATTTACTTTCATTATATGGGCTTGTTATTTGAAGAATATCATGTGCGTTTTTTCGAATTTGCATTTGGAACCAAACTTATGCAGAGTATCTTCTAAACAGCACATAATATAATAAGAATAAAAGTTATAATGTATGCTTAATAAGAAGAAAGATTATAATGTGTAGGGCTATCTAGCACAAAATTTAAAGATGCGAGCCCCGGTTAAAAGGAATATTCTCAGGTAATAAAAGTAAGAGAACTCTGGAAAACTTATGGATTTTCAATGCTGGTTAACCTGCCAATAGTAAAGGGCCTGCATATGCCTCTAAACATTCCGGATAAATATATATCGCGGGAGGTGCCCGGTAACATTTCCTCCTGATCTCTGATCCATAAATTTATATAGATAGTATTTGTGTACTATTAAGACGTCTGATGTTTTTTTTATTTTTATTTCCTGACTCTCCCGATTCTCTATCAATAATTGAAAAAAGGAAGGTAGTCTTATCAGCCTGCAAATCCACACCACTGCGTTGCCCTATATGGGGGTATTAATCTTTTCAGGGCTTATATCTACCTCACTTGCAGTCAGGGCATATAAAGTCTTTAATTCTCGCAGTTTGCCTTTTTCAAAATATTTTGTATTGAGTATGCTCTGTATGGCTCTCTGGTCAGTGAATTATGCCTTTGAAATCGGATTCGTTGATCTTGAGTATAAGTATCTATTTGCTCGTTTCCAGTACCTCGGGATTGCCTTTGTTCCCGTAACCTGGTTTTTATTTGCAGCTGAATACACCGGGGTGTGCAGACAATTTGCACGAAAGTATGAAAAACCGCTTTTTATTTTTCCCGTAATTGCAGTTCTGTTGATGCTTACAAACAGCCTTCATGGGCTGTACTTCGAAGGTTACTATCTTGACTTCTCAGGAGGCTTTCCTCTCCTTATATTCAAGCATGGGGCTTTTTTCTGGATCTTTTATGTCTACTCCTTTGTTCTGATCCTTGCAGGAGTTTTTTTCTTTTTCCGGCAGTTTGTCCGCCTTACCACCCCTTACGGGACCCAGGCAGCCATTGCCCTTTCGGCAGCCTGTATCCCGGTGATTGGAAATATACTGCACGTAGGAGATGTAGGGCCCTTTGAATTCTTTGATCCGACTCCCTTTTCCTTTGCAATAACCGGCTTAATCCTCTTCTGGGGAACAATCGAACATGAGTTCCTTAACATTATCCCGGTTGCCAGGCAGAGTGTGATAGAGTCAATGAACGACGGATATATTGTTGTGGATCTTTCAAACTCTATAATGGATATCAATAAAGCAGCCCTTGAACTTGCCGGAAAAGAAAGAAAAGAGGTTCTGGGGACAAACATGAATGGGCTTTTCAAAGAAGGAGTGGAGGTTTTGGGTAACTCTTCCGAGGGAAGTTTAGGCAGGGAAATTTCCCTCCAGATCGGTCTGGAAACTAAGTTCTTCTCCGTCAGTGTCAGTCCCCTTCAGACAAGGGATGATGAAGACGGCAAGCTGGTAATGATCCACGATATCACGGAGATCTACCGTTACCAGGAAGCTTTGAAACAGGCAAACAAGAAGATAAACCTCATGAGCAATATTACCAGACACGATATTCTTAATCAGGTGAATGTACTTTCAGGATACACCGAGCTGATCTCGGAAACGCTTCCTCCCGAAGTAAAAGGAGACCTCAGGATCTCAAAATACCTCAGAAATCTTAACAAAGGCATCGAAACAGTCCACAACCAGATCATTTTTACAAAGGACTATCAGGAACTTGGAGTTGTTTCTCCTACATGGCAGTCTATAAGCAGCCTTGCAAAAGAAGCTGCTTTTGCCTTTTCCGGGCAGGGGCTGAAGTTTTCCATAGAGGATAACGGGCTTGAAGTATATGCCGACCCTCTGCTCAAAAAAGCTTTTTACAACCTGTTTGACAATGCAAGAGCCCATGGGGATCACGTCAGCGAGATTGATGTAAGCTCTCATATAGTCGGGGAGAGTGTTGTGATCGAAGTAAAGGATAACGGTATAGGGGTTTCTCCTGTCATGAAAGAACTTATTTTTGAGAAATCCGTGGGTAGAAATACAGGACTTGGGCTTTTCCTCGTCCGAGGCATTCTTTCCATTACAGGCATGGAAATTACTGAGACTGGAATCGAAGGGGAAGGTGCAAGATTTGAAATCAAAGTCCCTCCCGGGAACTGGCGTAGAGTCCCGCCTAAATAACCGGGCTAAAACGGGAATTTTTCGGACTGAAAAATAATCTTAAAAAAAGTCTTCACCACATATTTTCAGTACATCCAAAAATATGCAGAAAGGAGACTTCAAGAAATTAAGCATACCCGAATAGGCCATAAATGCAGTTGACAGTACCAGTATCAAAGTTGCAATCACAACCATGATCAGCAGTTTACTTTCCCGTTTGTTAAATTTTTCGGGTTTTTCCTTGCTGTCGAGGAATGCTCCCAGACTTACCCCGGCTACAATCCCTACTGCAATGCCTGTAGCTGTCCCTTCCATAGTACTGCCCAGAGCCCAAGAATAAAAGCTCCATAAAGGCTTCCGACGGCGGCACCTATGGAAAAGGCAATTACTACCCACCGTTTCTCTTTTTTAAGCTCATATTGTTTTCCCATTTTTTTCTCACCCGCAGTTTCTACATACTTGTGTGAAGTTTCTTAATTTATATTTTTTATATTTGTTTTTATTATATTATAATAACAAGTTTTTCAATAATACTTCTTTGAGTTGACAGCTGACTCTCAACGTTCGTAATACCTCTTCATTATGTCTGGTGAAACTATGAGTGAATTTACCCTGAATAAAAGATTTGAAAAGGCGCTAAAAGGTGGACCCACGGATCTGATTCCTGTCTGTTCCGTAACCCAAACAGGCACTGTGGAACTCATGGAAATGACAGGCGCTTACTGGCCTCAGGCTAACTACGATGCTCTCAAAATGGCGGACCTTGCCCTGGCAGGGTACAAGCTTGCAGGTTTTGAAAACGTTCGCTGTCCTTTCTGCACCACAGTGCTTGCCGAAACCCTGGGCTGTACGGTAGCTGAAGGCAGTATAGATATACAACCTTATGTTACGGACTTTCCATGCAAGAAAAAGAAAGATGTAAAGGATATTACGATCCCGGGCTCGCTCCTTGAAAGCAGGCGGACCTCGGTAGTCCTGGACGCGGTTGGAATCCTGAAAGAACGTGTAGGAGAAGATGTGCCTGTTGTCGCAGGACTTGTGGGGCCTGCCGGACTTGCTTCCATGCTTGCGGGCATGAAAAATTACCTTATGTGGTTCGTGACAAATCCCGAGCTTGTTGAGGAACTGATGGGAGTTCTGACCGAAGCCTGTATCGAATACGCAAAAGGCTTGCTGGAGCGCGGGGCAGATGCCGTAACCCTTATAGACTCCGAAGCCGGCCCTGATATTATTGCCCCTCAGATGTTTGAGACCTCGGTTTTACCCCTCTACAGGAAGTTCTGCAGGGAGGTTCCGGGTTTGAAAATCCTCCATATGTGTGGGGATGCAACGTTTGTCCTTGATCCTCTGGCAGATGCAGGGTTTGAGGGCATAAGCATTGAAGAGAAAGTGGGGGTCAGTTTTGCAAAAGGAATTGTGGGGAGCCGGGTATGTCTGATAGGCAACGTCTCTCCTTCCGACACCCTGCTGGCAAAAGGGCCCGAAGAGGTTATAATCGAAGCCAGGGCATGCCTTGAAGACGGGATCGATATCCTTGCCCCGGGTTGCGGGCTTGCTCCCCATACGCCGCTTGAAAATATAAAAGCGCTTTTCAGGGCAAGGGATGAGTTCTATTCATTGTGAATCTTCCGGAGGAACGCCGGAAGGAACCTGCGGAGGGAGGTCTTTTAAAAAGCCTGGAGGCGTTCCTTCACTTATTTTTTCAGGAAGTTTTTCCGCATCTTTAAGACTTATTATCAGCGCCGAACCAATAATCAAGGCGCAGCCTGCAAGCGTTTCTGAAGATAGAGCGATTCCAAGAACTGCTATATCAAAAAAGACTCCGCTTACAGGTTCGATAAGGGAAAGGATGCTTCCTGTCTGGGCTTTGATATTGGCAAGCCCGAGAACTGTAAAAATCTCTCCGAAACCTATGGAGACTATCCCGAAAGCAGCAAGTATTTTCAGGTTGCTGTAAAGGACCGGCGGGGAAACCTCAAATGCAAAGGGGCTCAGCAACAAAAGGGCTATTCCCATCGGCCAGAAGACAATTGCAAGTTCAGGGTATTCTGTTTTCAAAACCTTTACATTCAGGATCAGAGCCGCAAAGACCACCCCCGAAAGCAGCCCCGATACCATGCCAAGCATGTAGGTACCGGTAAGTTCAATGCCGGAAAGCCCGCCTTCGGGCCTGATTATCAGAAAGACTCCTGTGATTGCGATGAAGAGGGCAGCTATACTTTCCTTCCCGATTTTTTCATTCAGGAGAAAAGGAGATGCCAGCATTACATAGATCGGGGCCGTATACTGGAGTAGAATTGCAATGGAGACGCAGGTAATCTTCAGGCAGGTAAAATAGAGGAGCATACAGGCAACCACGAGTGTTCCCTGCAGGAGCAGGTTTTTTTTCTTTTTCTTTAACCTGAGGTCCGAAATTTTCCCTCTTGCAACAATATATATAAAAAGAAACAGAAGTCCGAAGAATAACCTGTAAAAGATTACTGGAGAAATAGCCATATCATGGATATTGGAAATAAAAAGCCCGTTCATGCTGTAGAAGACGCAGCCTGTAATTACTGCCAGATGCGCCTTTTTGCTCTCCAGAAACATTCTGCATCATATACGTATAGAATTTATATATTTATTGGATCTGCATCGTTGAGATAAATTAACAAAAGATTAACTTCTGGTAAATCGAGTAAGGATGGCGAATTCAAATGAAATCTCCCGCAGAAAACAGACCCAAAGCGATCAGGGACAGAATCCCGGAAATTATCCGGAATTCAGGCAGGGAATGTGCCGTAAAAGAACTTTCAGACTCTGAATTTCTTCCTGAGCTGGAAAGAAAGCTTGAAGAAGAACTGGCCGAGTATCTTGAGAGTAAAGAGCTTGAGGAGCTTGCCGACCTGCTTGAACTTATCTCTCGAATTGCCGAACTCCGGGGCTCTTCAAAAGAGAACCTTGAAGCGCTCAGGCTGCAGAAAAAACTGGAAAAGGGTGGGTTTGAAAAGAATCTGCTCCTGTTCAATCCTTCGGAAGAGAAACGCTCTCTTCCGGGATCTCCTGTTGACTCGGGAGAACTCCTACAGGGAACTCAACAGATAGTTTTCAGACCTGAAAATACGGTAGTAATCGAGAAACACGGGGTCCGGATGAGAATCCATACCACCAAAGAAGACAGCCGGAATGCAGCTGTCCTTTACCAGGAAACCGAAAAAGGGCATGCAGAAGAGTTTGTTCATGAAATAAGTGATTTCCTGTATTACATTCTTGAAGGGTCCGGCACATGGGTAGTTGAGGACAGGGAGTTTGAAGTTAGGGCAGGGGACGTGGTCGTGGTGCCTGCCGGGAAAAGGTTCTGGTTCCGGGGCAGCCTGAAACAGGTCTGTATAACGGCTCCGGCCTGGGAAGAAAAGTATGAACACCACATCAGGGATATTGAGCTATAACCGATATCCTGAACTACAACCTTTGCTCTACGGTAATCCTTGCTCTACGATAATTCTTGCTCTACGCTGTTTTTCTTCCCGACCTTTTTTATTTTTTGTTTATCATATTCGAAGCTTATCAGATTCGAAACTTTGATTTTTTGTTTATCCGGATCCGAAACTCTATTTTTTGTTTATCCGAGTTCGAAACTTTATTTTTTGTTTACCCGAGTTCGAAACTCGTAACCCCATAAACCTTATCAAGCTCTATATCGGGTTCTTTTAGGCTGTACATGCGGATAGTTTTGAACATCACATTCATGTGATATTTATTTGCTATTTCCATTGCTTTTTCGTTGGGTTCGGGGACGTCAAGATAAACGGTTTCCCCAGGAACCGAAGCTTTAAGAGCCCTGAATATTTTCTCGGCGGTGTCCTGTTCGTCCGCAAAAAGAGGGCCTACCTTATAACCTACCCGACACTTCCTTATCACCCCGTACCCTTTCATAGCTCCTTCTTCAAGAGCTGCAAAGGCGTAGGAATCGGGTTGATTTATCCATTTCTTCAGAAAGCCGGACCTTGGGGCTGGAAACATCCTCCTGTCGTAGGAAAGCAGTTTTCCAAAGGGAACTTCGGAAATTTTCACAATCCCACCCGGAATTTCTCCTCCGCCCTTCCCTTCAAAACGCAGGTTGCTGTAAGAGGAGCTGAATTTCATCATTTTCTGGTACTTCTTTTCGTTTTCTACAACGCCGTCAAGTCCGATGTTCCTGTCTTCCAGGTATTCCAGGCATTTTTCGGTCAGTTTCCTTCCTATGTATTTTTTCCGGAATTCGGGTTTGACCACATAGAGCCCTAAAAACCCGAAAGAATCGTCATAAGCAACAGCAGAGGCACAGCCTGCGGGCTTGCCTTCAAGTTCTGCAATAAAAAAGCCGTCGTTATCAGCTTCGTAAAAAAGTTCTCCGTCATGGATGCCGGGGTTCCAGCCTTCGGCAGCAGCCATCTCAACTGCAAATTCGACTTCTTCCCGGCTCATTTTTCGGATTATAAGTTCTTTTATATGTTCCGAATTTTTTTCCATGACAGTTTATACACTCATTTCCTATTTATTTTTTAAGTGTCTTGATGCGGCTTCTTTTTCCTGATATCGTAGCTTGCAAGGAATTAAAGTTTTCTTCTTCTGTTCTTCCCTGAGCTTACTATAAAGTAAGCAGCTATAACCGCAACTGACACCGGAAAGATCCCGAGGGGTGATTCTTTTGCTCCGGCATCGTCTCCCATTTCTTCTCCGGCAGCTGCGCCCGTTTCATAACCCTCTTCTGTGAACATGTAGATGTCCATGGTACCTTTACGTTTGTCCTGCCAGACGATCCGGTTGCCGTCGATCGCAGGGTTGCTTTCATATTCCGATGAAGTGGAAACGGTTTTTTCCTGTCCAGTGGCTATATCATATATGAAGATGGTTGTTCCCTTAATCCGTCCGTCAGCCCAGACTATTCTTCCGTCCGAGATCGCAGGGGTTTTCTGGGGAGCTGAATCAACGCAAACAGGGGTCGTTTTTCCGCTTGAAAGGTCATACATGTAGATATCAAGGTTTCCGGCACGTCTGTCCTCCCAGACAATATAGTTTCCTTCGATTACGGGGTTTGTCTGGCTCGCAGGGTCCGTAACCACCGGGCTTTCTTTGCCTGTACTGATATCGTACATGTAAATATCGTCATTCCCGCTGCGTGTGTCTTTCCAGACGACGATATTGCCGGAGATTGCAGGCTGGCTCTGGTCTGCCTTATCTGTTGTTATCTGCGTTTCCTTTTTGGAGCTGATGTCATACATGTAAATGTCAGTATTCTGGTTCCTGCGGTCCGTCCAGACAATATAGTTCCCTGAAATTGCCGGCTCTTTCTGGTCTGTCCTGTCCTCGGTAACCTGGGTTTTGACCTCGGAGTCGAGATCGTACAGATAAATGTCATAGTTGCCTCTATTGTCATCAGAAAACACAATGCTGCTGCCTGAGATTGCCGGTTCGATTTCGTCTTCCGAGCCCGTGAACAGGGCAGTTTCGGTCATTCCTACGGACATGTCGTACAGGTAAATGTCCCAGTTTCCATTCCTCTCGTCCTGCCAGACAATGTAGTCCCCTGAGATCACAGGGCTGGTCTGGTGACTAATAGCCGAGTTAATCTCCTGCTCAGTCCCTTTCAAAGCTTCGCTGGCAGCTGAACCTGCACATGCGCTCAGTACAATGAATAAAACAACTGAAATAACTATAATTGAAAATCTGCTGTGCCTCAATCTTACACTTCCAATATTCCCTCTGGAGTTTCAGTGCGGGTTTTTTTGAGTACAAATACTTTCAACTTCGGATTGAATTTCGGTCAAAACTTCCGATTTTATTTTAAGCTAAAGTATTCCCAGCATAGAATATTTCCAATACTGGTTGATCTCTAAAAGATGTATATCTCCATACTTTTTAGCGGTTTCTTGCATTTAGTGTTTTCTTTATTTGATGGGATACTTCCTTGAAGTTCAATGCAAGCCCTGGCCCCACTTCCTGAAGTTAAAGCCTCTCCAGTTCAACTTCATTTCTTGTCAGTTTTGCCAGTTTTTCAAGAAATTGCTCTTCAAAACTCTTTTTTACAAGGAAAATAAATTCAACCGCATCGGAATATTTTTCTTCCTCTACTCTTCCGTATTTTTCTATGAGGTTTTTAAGCTTCTGAATCTCCGGATATCCGAATCGCATCCTGAGCCTTACTTCTTCAAATACCTCGACAGTTCCTGCTTCTTCAATGGCTGAAATTGCGGTTTCCCTGTACGCTCTGGACAGCCCCCCAAAGCCCAGCTTTATTCCCCCAAAGTACCGGGTTACAACCACAGCTGCATTATAGAGCCCTTTTGATTCGAGGACCTTAAAAACCGGTTTTCCAGAGCTGCCGGCAGGCTCTCCGTTGTCATCGTATCTAAGGGCAAAAGAACTCCCTTCTTTTACAATATAAGCTGAAACATTATGGTTTGCATCTGCATGCAACTCTTTTATCTCTTTTATGAAAGCCTTTGCTTCGTTTTCATTTTCTACGTGCCTGGCATATCCGATAAATATGGAGTTTTTGAATTCTCTCCGGGCTCTGCCGGAGCTTCTCATGGTTTTATAGTTGTTCAGGGTTTTATCCTCAGGACTTCTTTTTCAATTAGTTTTGCACTTGAGGCTTTTAAGTTTTACAGCTGCGCGCCGGAAGAACTCTATGATATCTTTAATTAATTTTCTGCTGCCTTATTGCTTGCGGCTTTCCTACCCATGCATCTATTTTCTCATGTTGGATTTTTTATAGTCTGGAGTTTTCTTCAGTATTCATATCATATATTCATAACCCTCTGACCTCTCCTAAAAAAATCTGTCTGGAGTATTTATCGGGGATATTCTGAGTCCTTCGTTCTCTTTTTTTTTTGTCAAATCGAAAAGTTTTAATCTAATTGGCGGTTCATGCATAAATATCTCATATAAAGGTTTCACGAATTTGTATGAGATGGGTGTAAAAAAGGAAGAGAACTTTTAGAGGTAAAACTAATGAAAAAAATGTTAAAGATAATAGCAATGCTCCTTGTAATTGCTACTGTTGTCTTCGCAGCCGGCTGTGCTGAGAGCGGTGAGGAAACAACAGAAGAAGGAGCAGAAGAAGCGGTACACGAAGAAGCCCCCGTAGCTGAAGAAGCTTCCCCAGCTGAAGAGGAAGCTGTAGCTGAAGTTGCCCCTGAAGGCGAAGTAGCCGACGAAGAAGTGGCTGACGAAGAAGTAGCCGACGAAGAAGTGGCTGACGAAGAAGTAGCCGACGAAGAAGTGGCTGACGAAGAAGTAGCTGACGAAGAAGTAGCTGACGAAGAAGTAGCTGACGAAGAAGTTACTGACGAAGAAGCTACTGAAGAAGAAGTAGCTGACGAAGAAGTTACTGACGAAGAAGCTACTGAAGAAGTTACTGAAGAAGTTACTGAAGAAGAAGTGTAAACTGAATAGTGAATTCATAACTATTCACGTAGCCTTTTAAGGCTACACTTCTCTATTTTTAAAATATCGGTATAATAGTTTATATCTGTGTAAAATTGCAATATGATCTTTTTTAAAAATCCCCTTCTTAGAGCTTTTTTTCTGTTTTTCTACCTCAATTCTGGAAGTACAGTCTAATTATGCAAATACCGGGACTGTATTGTAAATATTGAACTCACTGAAATCTTCTAAATATCTCGGGCTTCCTGATAAAATTTTTACAAATAGGGTTCTGGACAGGGTCACCTTAACATCAGCATTTTTTCTTATTCTAGCTCTGGCGAGAACTATAATTTTTTTTATCTGCTTTTCGGAAATGCTAAAACTTTCTCCCTTTTCCAGAATTCTACCTGAATTTTCTACTCTAAATTGGGTTCATAGATGAACCTTCAGTGAACTCTATAAATAAATGGAAGCACATGTCTGCAAATTTGTTGAGAATCCCTGTCCCGTGAGATGCACAAAAGAGCTCCTATTTTTTTACAGGGTGTTTCTGTAACAGCGAGCAGTAATCACCGTAGAGGTCACTACCTTTGCCATATTCTTCGGATTAATTCTGGGAACAATTGAGGCTTTCGGAAAGCTCTCTAAAAGGTCTGTTTTCAGAATTCCCAGTATTTTCAGAATTCCCAGTATTATGTATATTGATTTTATCAGGGGTACTCCTCTTTTTGTTCAAATTTTGCTTTTTTACTACAGCATCCCTGGCCTTATTATCGGGATCACAGGAGATCCGTTCAGGGTGGATCCTATTCTAGCGGGTGCCGTATGCAGCATTAACAGCGGGGCTTATAATGCGGAGATTATACGTGCAGGTATCAAATCCGTTGACAGAGGCCAGATGGAAGCCGCTCGCTCCCTGGGTATGACCGAAGGGCAGGCCATGAAGGAAGTTGTCATGCCACAGGCTGTAAGGCTGATCATTCCTCCTCTCGGCAATGAGTTTATCGCTCTTTTGAAAGACTCTTCCCTGCTTGCAATCATCAGCGTGCACGAACTAGCAAAGAACGGGATGCTTTATGTCTCAAAGACCTTTGCAGCTTTCCCTACGTACATCTCGGTTGCCTTTGTATATCTGGCACTGACCATGGGCATCTCGCATATACTCGGTTACATTGAAAGGAGGCTTGGTGTAAGTGATAGAAGTGAATAACCTCCACAAAAGTTTCGGAAACCTGAAAGTCCTTAAAGGAATTTCCGAAAAAGTTGAAGAAAGCGAAGTTGTATGCGTGATAGGTCCTTCCGGTTCCGGAAAAAGTACCTTCCTCCGCTGCCTGAACCTTCTTGAAACTCCCACCTCGGGAGAAATCTGGATCGATGGGGTAAAGGTCACCGACCCCAATGTGAATATAAACAAGATCCGCGAGGAAGTCGGAATGGTTTTCCAGCGCTTCAACCTCTTTCCTCACATGACAGCTCTTAAAAACGTAGCGATTGCCCCGATAAAGGTCCGCGGCCTTCCCGAAAAAGAAGCTTATGACCGCGCCTACTACCTCCTGAAAAAAGTAGGACTCGAAGACAAAGCCGATGTATACCCTAGTTCCCTTTCCGGAGGCCAGCAGCAGAGAGTTGCAATCGCTCGCGCCCTTGCCATGCATCCCAAATAATGCTCTTTGACGAACCCACCTCCGCACTTGACCCCGAAATGGTCGGAGAAGTCTTAAACGTCATGAAAGACCTGGCAAAAGAAGGCATGACAATGGTCGTCGTGACCCACGAAATGGACTTTGCCAGGGAAGTCGGGGATCGCGTCCTCTTTATGGACGGGGGCATCATAGTCGAAAAAGGCACACCCCAGGATATCTTCTTTAATGCCCGGAACGAGAGGACAAAGTCGTTTTTGAGCAAGGTTCTGTAACAAGATTTTGTAATCAGATTTTGTATCTCAGTAATTTCTTGAGTGGTCCCTGATTAATCGGGGAATTTGCTCCGGGACCCGGAGAGGAAATCTCTCTTTTTTTTCTCTTCCTGCACTGCGCGGGCCCTGAACCAGGCTGCCAGCTCAGTAAATTACAAATTAAAAACCAGCAACGCAATTAAGAGAGACAAACGGAGATAATATACTGGAAATGCTCCCTGGCCGAGAGAATACTTTACTAAGCCCAAAAACCTTTTTTCAATTCAAGTAAATATCAACTCTTCCGCCAATCTATCACTTCCTCCTTGTAAACAACAGTTTTAACCTATACTTATAATTTTTATGGAATGGTTTCCCTTATTCATCACTATTGTTACTGAGGCCAAAAAAATGAAAGAAACCCTTAAAGCTTATATCGACCTCACCCGTGTTCACTTTCTTCCGGCCTGGCCCCTTATTTTCTGTTCCGGGCTGGTGCTTGCTTTTGCTAATTACGGCGGCTTTTCCTGGGCTTTAATTCTCAAAGCTGCGCTGATAGGCCTGCTGGGGTTTGAAGCCGGCTTCGTGCTCAATGACTACGTGGACAGGAACAGGGACAAGCTTGATGTGGAAAATACCATGACAAGGTACTGGAGGCTTTTTAAAGAAAGGCCCATTCCTTCAGGCAAGATCTCTTCCAAAAATGCTTTCTGGCTGTTTATCCTGCTTGTGGGGGTTACTTCAGCCCTGATTTTTACCCTACCTTACCCGAATTCCCTCTATGTCTTTGTAATTATGCTGTATTCTTATGGCATTGAGGCTTTTTATCAGGTGAAAAAAAGAGATCAGAAGTACCCGGTTGCCCAGCTTCTGGGCAGGACTGACTTCACCCTCTTTCCGGCAGCAGGTTATCTCTGCTACGGGCAGCCGGATATGACTGTGCTGCTCTATATGGTTTTCTTCTACCCCTGGACGATGGCGCACCTAGGGTTGAACGACTTTATAGACCTGGAAAATGACCGGGCAAGGGGCATGAAATCGATAGCCGTCCTTTATGGTTCAAAAGGGGCCATGTACTGGGTTACAGGCTTTACTGTTCTGCATTTCCTTGCAGCTATCTTCTTCCTCAGGGAGCTCGGGACTATTGCGCTCTATGGCTTCCTCGCAGGCTTTGTACTCCTTGCAGGGTCAAACCTTTACCT
This sequence comes from Methanosarcina acetivorans C2A, assembly GCF_000007345.1. Classification (NCBI taxonomy): domain Archaea; kingdom Methanobacteriati; phylum Methanobacteriota; class Methanomicrobia; order Methanosarcinales; family Methanosarcinaceae; genus Methanosarcina; species Methanosarcina acetivorans. The sequence goes on from NC_003552.1 coordinate 922,169, forward strand.
GTGGAAAGAAAAAAGTCAGGATGCCGGAATGAAGATATTACCTGTTTACCACATGACTCTGGTAATCTATTCGGTTTCGATTATTCTTGATTTCATGTATTGATCCGGAAAAGGCGGAATCGGAGCAGCTGAGGGAAGTGGTGCTTGAAACTGGTTTCTTTATACAGTTTGCTTGAAACTGACCGCCTTTTCTCTCCCTTCCTTTTTGCTCACGATTTTTACTCTCCATTTCTACTCGCCATTCCCTTACTTATCCCTGCTTTTGGGCCAAAAGTTTTTAATTTCCACTTTTTGGCTTACAAAAACTATAAACATATAATTCTCTTTTATATTATCGGGGTTGAGGGAACGAAGGTTGAAGGGACGAAAGAGACTATTAAAGCCTTGATAGACCTGACCAGAGCTCATTTCTCTCTTGTCTGGATTTTGCTTTTCTACTCGGGTCTTGTCCTTGCTTTTAAAAACTATGGAGAATTTTCCCGGGAAATAACCTTCAAAGCTGTTTTGATAGGACTTTTCGGATTTGAAGGCGGGCTTGTGCTCAATGATTATGTCGACCGGAAAAGGGATCGGCTTGATGTTGAAGGTGCCCTTACAGTTTACTGGCGCCCTTTTAAGAGCCGTCCTCTCCCTTCCGGTAGGCTCTCGCCTGCTTTTGCCCTGGCATTGTTCTTGTTATTCTCCGCATTAACAGGAGTCCTGATGCTGACTTTGCCTTTCCCTAACTCTCTGTATGTGTTTATCACAATGCTTTCTTCATGCATCATTGAGTACTTTTATCAGGTGAAAAGAAAAAACCAGAGTTTTCCCGTCGCTCAGCTTGTGGGAAGAATGGACTTTACTCTTTTTCCGGTTGCAGGTTATCTCTGTTACGGAAAACCTGATACTACCCTATTGCTCTACCTGGTCTTTTTCTATCCCTGGACCCTCTCCCACCTTGCGGTCAATGATTTCATTGATACGGAAAATGACAGGGCAAGGGGAATAAAATCAATTCCCGTACTTTATGGGCTTGAAGGTACATTATTCTGGATTTTCGGCTTTACGCTCCTGCATTACCTTGCAGCCCTTCTTTTCTTAAAACAGCTTGGTGATATTGCGCTTTATGGTTTTTTGCTCGGTTTCCTGGTGCTCGGATTTGCAAACTATAAGCTTTTGAAGGAAAAGAGCCAGAGGGCAGGTTTGTTTGCCCTTTTCCTTTTCCACGTCTCACTCGTGCTCTATTCCTGTTCGATTATCTTTGACTCCTTTTCCTAACGCAAACTTTTTAGTTTTTCGGATCTCAGGCTTTCAGGTCCTTATTTTTTTCTCCTGCAGAGCCTCAGGGTATGGCAGCGCAGGCTCCCTCCTCCCGCAAGCAGGGCTTCAGGATGGAAAGGAATAATCTCAACACCTTCGCCTGCAAGGTTTTTCCTTGTGTCCCGGTCAAGTGCAATGTCATAGTGGAAGATGGTCCCGCTTTCAAGAGGGACAAAAGAACAGGCAAGGCGGCTTTGCTCGGAATCCGACACAGGTACGATCTCCATGCCTTTCTCCTGCATGTACGCTTTAAAATCGATCCTTTCGCTGGAGTTTTCCGTAAACAGGCAGGTTTCTTCAAAGGCAGGAAGGTAGGCAAGAGCCAGATCTTCCCTGATCCTGTTGAAGACGGTATCGGGGTGCATGTAGCGCCTGGCTTTCGGAATGCGGGCATAGATTACCTCTTCAAACTCGTTAAGAATATTCGAAATAAATTCCCGGATAAAGGGATAGGTGTGCCTTTCCGTATCCGCAACAAAAATAGTATCTTTTGAAAGCAGGAGGCAGCCTTCAAAAAACCCTTCGCATCCGTCAAACTCGTTGAGTATGGGAATCCCCAGGTTGTTCAGGGCTTCCTTTACGACAATCTCTTCATTTTCCCTCGCAGGCGGACGCATTTTTGAAAGGAGCGCGCCTTTTCTGGAGATTACCGCAGTATCGTGCAGAAAAGTAAGGTTTGGCATCTTCCGGATAAGTTCACGGTTTTCGTCCACATAGTCTGAAAGCTCATAGACCCTGACCCCATTTGATTCCATCAGTTCCTGATACTGCCTGTGTTCTTCAACATATCCGGAAATATCAGGTACTTCGTCATAAAGCCAGTGTTCATAATTTGATTCGTTAACCAGGGTGAGTTCGTCTCCCGGAGTGTGTACAAGTACGCTTTTCAGCCTCCCCAGTTCATCGCAGCCGTAAGCGATACTTGATCCGGTTTTTTTCTCCTCCTTCAATTTTTCTATCTGGCAACCCATGTCCAGAACCCCCTTTTGATTTATTATCATTTTCAAATACGTTTTTTTGCCAGGATCATCACATTTGTCCTGTCTTCACTCAGGAAAGCCTTGAGAAGCTCAAACCCGCAGATGTCCAGAAAAGCGAGAATCTGCCCATATGTATATTTGTAGGTAAAACCCATGCGGATGACGTCTCCTTCCTTGAAATCTATGGTCTCTGTCCCTATCCTGATCTCAGCATCTTTCAGGATATTCAGGCTCTTCCGGGTTCTGCAAAGCGTCCCTATTCTGGAATCCACCTGTGCGAGCAAAATCTCGAAATCGAAGTCCTCGGGAGCCATTCCGTACTGAAGCAGAGGATACATATTGAAAAGCACGTTCTCTCTTGAGGCATAGGTTCCCAGGATGGATTTTCTTGCAGCCTGTGTCTCTTCCCCGGATTCCTGTGTTGGGAGAAGGTTGGCATCGAAGAAGAATAGGTCCCCCTGCTCAAGATTTTCATGGACGAGCTGGAGAATGAATTCAGGCTCGTAATTGCAGAAGGTGTTTCCCAGAATGCAGAACAGAACAGGAAGGTGCCAGTGCTTTTTCAGGAGCGGCATGTCCTCGATAAAAGCGACTATCCCTTTCTTTTCCACTGGCAGGTCTTTTACCTCTTCAAGGGCAAGGTCTACAAAATGGCTGTTTATGTCTACGGGATAATAGCGTATTGACACTTTTTCCGAGGCTGGCTTTTCAGTCCGATTTTTCTTTATAAGCTCTTCGAGAAGAATTCTTTCTTTTTCCCCACTCCCTACTCCCACGCTCACAAGGCTCATGCATGCAGGAATAAATCGGACAATCGAAGAGACATTTTCCTCAAGCATGACTTTGAGCTGACGGGCAACAGGAAACATTTTTGCCCCATCCAGTTTCAACCAGTTATTTGCCCCTCCTGAACCTGTATAGAGGAGATAATCGGGCAGTTCGTATTTCTTGAGGCTTTCGTACAGCTTCTCTTCGGGACTTTTCTCACTGATAGTTATGATCTTTTCTTCTTGTTCCGGATCCTGTTCCAATATTGCTTTTCCTCTGCTGTTCACCTTCTCACTTCCGGGGGCTATCCCGTATTAGATGTGCCCTTTACCTGAGCAATTTTCAGATTTCTTGCCTGGATCCGGTTTTTGTTATTTCATTATTCTTTGAAGCACTGCTGGCATTCCATCCTCAGGGCTTCAAGCGGCCCGGCTCCGTTATTTATCCCGACGCTGTAGGCATACCCGCGGCAGCCTATGCATTCTTTGATGTATTCGCAGTTCCCGCATCTGCCTTCAAGTACTTTGTCGATATTCCTTACATATGTGAAGAGCTTGGAGTCATAGATCTCCTTCAGGCTCATCCTGTTCACGTTATAGGGATATTCCCCATTAACCCTGAGTGCTGGATGTTCGTCCAGTTTCGTAGGCGCACAGGGCCTGACATTCCCTTCTATATTGATGTACAGGCTGTAAAGGTGCTGGAGGCAGCCGCTTGCGGTGATAGGGGTATAGGGCAGCCAGTTATACCCGTAATAATTCCTGTCTATCTCAAGAAGTCTCAGCTTGTATTCTTTTATCTCATCGGCTGTGAGCAGCTTATCTTCAAGTTCGTCATTTGCCCTGCCTGTCGGCGTAAGGATCTCCATATTGGGAAAAATATTGTTCTGCCGACAGAAATGCCATATCTCCGCAATCTCTTCAAGGTTCAGCTTATTGCTCACAAAAGAGATTCCCAGGCGGAGTTTTCCGGGCTCTGCGGGTTTTGAAAAGCCTGCTTTCTGGAGGTTTCCAAGTCCGGTCTTTATATCTTTGAAAGCCCCTTCCCTGCCTGCCAGATAGTCCTGGACCTCAGGCTTGAGGGAATCGAGCTTTCCCATAACAGAGGCGTTGTGTTCATACAGGAAGTCTGCAAGCTCCTCTGTCATTAAAATAGTGTTCGAAAACAGCATCGGGACGATTCCAAGGGAATCAATGTAGGCAATCAATTCTCTAAAGTTCGGGTACAGAGTTGGCTCTCCTCCCCCGATCACAACCACAGACCTGATCCCGAGTTCTTTTGCTTCGGATATTATGCGTTTAAGGACATTAAAGTCCGCTATTTTCACCGAGTCCTCCCCGCTCTGTGCATAGCAGTAGCGACAGTGGAGGTTACATGAGGTGTTCGTTTCAAGCCGTATGGCTAAAAGCCTGTTTGAATCCCTCGCTCCATAGGCTTCCTGTGCCCCGTACATGTATCCCCTCAGGATAGGTGGAGGAGAAAACAGGCTCAACGCATCGAAATTCTTAGACTCTTTCCCCAACATATTAAAAGGTATATAAATCCCCCTTTATCAAGTTGCAAGAAACTAAGTGTTATTTTCGGGATCAGATGGTTGATTTTGTTTTGATGTTTTTATTTTTTATTTCGGATTTGTTTTCGTTTTTTCCAAATGTTTTTCCCCATTTTTTATTGAAATTGCCTATTTTATTCTAAGTTATTCTGTTCTCAAGTTTCTTATAGCTTTCAATTCAATCTTATTCCGGGATGTTTGAAGAAATTCAGGTTAAAAAAGCTCTGAATAAAATAAAGGGAACTAGCAGGCTCAAATTACCCTTCCGCTGGGACCTGAACCTTTACAGGGGATGTGGACACGGCTGCAGCTATTGTTATGCAATGTATTCCCACAGCTATCTGGAAAAAGAAGAAAAACCCTCATGTTCAGGGGAAGAAGACTCGGATTTTTTCCGGAAGATCTATGTAAAAACCAACATTGCAGAAGCTCTTGAAAAGCAGCTTGGAGCCCGGTCCTGGAAAAAAGAGCTGATCAACATAGGTGGGGTTTGTGACAGCTACCAGCCCGCCGAGGCACGGTACGGCCTGATGCGGGAGGTCCTGAAACTGATGATCGAGTACAAAAATCCGGTTACCATCTCCACAAAATCGGCTCTTATCCTCAGAGACTTTGACCTGCTTGAAGAACTTGCTGAACTGACATATGTAAATGTCGCAGTCACGGTCACCACGACGGATGAAAAGCTCAGTTCCCTGCTGGAACCCCTGGCTTCTTCTCCGGAAAAACGTTTTTCAGTCCTGCGGGCTTTCAAAGATTCCACTGCTACTACCGGGCTACATATGATGCCGATTCTCCCTTTTCTTACGGACAGCCCTGAAAATCTCGAGCAAGTTTTTTCCCGTGCAGCCGAATGTGAAGTCGATTATGCTCTTCCGGGCCTGCTTAATCTCAGGGGAGAAACCAGAAAGCATTTTTTCAATTTCCTTTCCCGCAATTTCCCCGAATTTTCTGCCCCTTACCGCAAATTGTATGCAAAAGGAGGCGTAGATAGCAGCTATAAGGCTGAACTTTACGGGGTAATCAGGACTCTCATGGAAAAATACCGGCTTTCAGCCGATTATATGAAACCTCTGGAAGCAGGGCTTTCCCGTTCCCGACAGCTTAAACTCACTGATTTTTAAGGAACTATGTTTGAGCTGTTCATAAAAGCATTTAAATGAGGAAAACAAAAATCTGAACTTTCATGTCTCAGGTTTTACCTGTCTGTTCGGACATGCACATGGAAAAACAAGTTCCGAAAGCTCTTACTTTTGGCTTCCGGTTTATGTAAATCCGAACACTTTTTCCCGTGAATATTTTTTCTTTATTTCTGGTTTTCTTCTTTATTTTTCGCAGCTACAGAAAATGTTGCCTTTCAGGATCTCTTTCCAGTCGCCGATTACGTCATGGGTCCAGCAGTCGTCGGCTCCTGCAGCTTCCCGCATGACAAGGGCAAAGATATATGAGAGTTCCTTGACTGTAGCTCCTGCTTCGAGGGCACCTTTGAAGTGCTTCAGGACGCAGGGTTTTGACCTGGCTTTTATCGAGAGGGCAAAGCAGATGAACTGATAGGTCTTTTCGTCAATCATCCTTTTTTCGGCATAGAGCTGGTCAATCTCGTCCAGCTTCTGGGTGAATTCAGGGAAAAATTCTTCCAGCATTCTCATTTCTACGGCTCCTTTTTTACCTGCACGCCTGCAGGTTCACGCTGTTAAGGCGGTACAGATATTATGCTATTTTTTTATATTTAAGGATTAGTTCAAAATCTTTTGAAACCGCTCTCTTAATCCCTAATCATAATTTTTCAAGGGATGCTTTTTCTTCCAGAGTTAAAAAAAGACAGTTTTCAGCTTTAGAAGCATGTATCAGAGCCTTAAGGTTTTCAAGGGCTTTTTCTCCGGTATTGAACTTGCAGTCCGGACGTACAGGCACTCCGGACATGTCCACAAATTCCCAGGGATGGACAAAAATCACAGGAGCTGTTATACGCCTGAGTACCGGGATAAAAATATCCTGGGGTAGTCTCAGAAAAGAGGAGGTAATTGTTGCCGGAATCCTTATTATTTTGCCTTCTATCCTTGTTTTTTGGAAAAAGGGAGGCTTGTAAGCTGCAAGGGAGGAGTCGTACCGAAAGCCCTCTTCTTCCAGAAGTTCAAGATAGCTTTCAGGGAACTGAAGGTTTGGAGCCCTGAAGGAAACCACCCGCTTTTCAAACTGCCTGAGCACGTTTCCCGCCTGCTTCAGGGCAATTTTTGCCTCTTCCTTTCCCATGCGGTCAAAACGGGTATGGGTATATCCGTGACAGCCCAGCTCATGTCCCTCTTCCGGGACCCGGCAGATAAGATCCGGATACTGCTCTGCCATCATACCTGTCACAAAGAAAGTAGCCTTTATTCCTTCTTTTTTGAAGAGTTCCAGCAGTGCTGGCATCCCCTCTTCCATTCCCCTTGTACTTGTAAGCATGGGTGGGCAGTCTTCTTCCACATCAACTGTTATGGTGATGTTTTTCATAAATGACCTCTCTATATACCCGGCAGGTCTGTTCATAGATTTTGTTCCAATCGTAATTTGAAAGCCCTTCACCAGCCTTTCGGGCAAATTCGGCTCTTAAGGCCGGCTTTTCTATCAGGTCCTGAAGACAGGATGCAAATTCCGAAAGGTTATCTGCAAGGTATCCGTTTACTCCGTGTGTGATAATGTCTGAGATCCCGCTGTGGTTCATTGCCACAACAGGGACATTTTTTGAGATCGCTTCCAGAATCGAAATTCCAAAGGCCTCATCACTGGAGGGGAGGGCAAAGATATCTGCCTGTTCCAGATATTCCAGTACCGCCTTCCGGGGCACTTCCCCTGTAAAGTAGAAGTTTTCGGACAAACCGGATTCTTCCACCTTTTTTTCCAGGTTTTTTAGAAGGGGGCCATCACCTATCATCAGGAATATCAGGTTTTCATATTTTTTAAGGAAAGAAGGGGCAAGTCCTATAAGGTTCTGGACCCCTTTCTTTTTTGTCATTCGGGCGACCGTTATGATTACAAGTTTTCCTTTCCTGTCAAAAGGAAGAGGGGCTATGGGGTTACTTTCCTCATATTCCATACCGTTGAAGATCCTGTAAACGGGTTTTTTTGTCATCAGTTTCGTATCCTTTTCAACTGCTGAACTGACAGCAATTACAGCATCGGCATTTCCTACAAGTAGTTTTCCTGCAAGATACAGATAAAGGCGAAGCGGCGTATGTCCTACGAGAGAATGGTTGGTAACCACCGAGGGGATCCCGAGTTTTCTGGCTGCGATAAGAGCTATCATGCCGAGTGGGGAGTCCAGCCCGTGAGAATTAATAATGTCATAATTCCCTTCTTTTAGAAGCCGGTAGAGCTCTTTATACGCACCCGGCATCAGGAATCGCTGCTGTCCGGGAAAGGGGCTGCTTTTGATTCTGATTATTGCGACCCCGTCCCTGATATTGTATTCTGGGATGTTCGGATAGCATCTGGTAATGACATGTACTTTATGACCCCGCTGATTCAGGGTTTTTGCAAGGGCGTGTATGGAATATTCGATTCCCCCTACTTTCGGAAAATACCAATCGCTGATCAGCGCGATTTTGTGTTTTTCCATGCCGTAACCCCTCCGTAATAAGACAGATACAGAAACCCTATCATGCTACTGAGCCCATAGGATATGAGACGCTCAATAAACACAAAACTACCAGCAGATGCGAGGGGTAGCCCGAAATACAGGAGCAGATAGACAAGTCCTCCTTCGACAATTCCAAGCCCGCCAGGTGTGATAGGGAGGCATCCGAGTACGAAGTAAAGGATCGAAACCGCTGCTATAATATGCAGGGGGATGGGAAGTTTCAGGGCTGAAGCGATCATTTCCAGGCGCACAATATCAAGAACCCAGACCCCGCATGAGAGCAGGAGCACAGGAACAAAAGATTTGCGTAGCTGTTTCCAATTATGATGAAGCCTGTTCAGAAAGGGCTCAAGTCTTTTTCGGAATAACCAGGTTCCTGTCCCTGCTCCAAGGAAGAATAAGGGAAGAAAAAGGGCTGTACTCCACGATAGCATACCTCTATGGAGCTGGAAGATATCCCTGGTGAAAGGGAAAAAATAAAGCGAATAGAGAAATAGCAGAGCAATCGGAATTGCTTCGACCAGCCTTTCGAAGAGGATCGTTATAAGGGCATGAGTATGGACGATTCCAAAGCGTCGATTGACCCAGATTATTCGGAGAGGTTCTCCTCCAAACCTGCTTGCCGGGGTGAAGTTATTTACGAATATTGCCCCAAAGAAAATGGGAAAAAGGTCTGTTGCTTTTAGATCGTACCCGATGGAAGAGAGCACCTTTTGCCAGCGAATAGCAAAGAAATATACACTCAAAAGGTAGACTGAAAATGCCAGGACAAAATAACGGATCTGGATTTGCCGGAGCATCTTCCAGCTTTCCTCCAGAAGAAGTGTTAGTTCTGTCCAGCGAACGTATACAAGAATTGATGCTGTCATAAGCAGTAAGATAACTGCAACGCTTCGTCTTAAGACTCCCCGTTTCAACAGTACACCCTCATAACAGGTTTTAAGCGGGAGTTTCCTTTAGGGTGGTTTTCATCCTTTAACATTCAATTTTCGTTTCTTGACCTGTGGATTATTTTATAGTCAAATTCGGTTTTTGATATTTTCTGCCCACATGCCCGAAAATTAACTCTTATCCTTCATTTATCATGAATAAAATTCGATATCCAATTGCTGAAGATACCCCTTTCTGGAAACTATTTGATTCAAGTGTTTTGATTCATTCGAAAAGAGATATCCCAACCTAGAGCCTCGCCTTCCCCCCTTCTAATAAAAATGCGAATTTTCCTTTTTTATTTTAAACCCTATGTCCCATCTCTTTCCCCTCATTCAAGTTTGAATTCTTTTTATTTAAGGTCTGTGATCATCTTTTTTTAAAATCAGGCTTCTTCCACCTTATTTTTTAGTTGATTCCCTACCTTCAGGTAACTTTTTTCTGCGGAATTTTCCCTTTTTTCTTCCAATAATCTAATCTTCTGGACGAGGAAAAGACTTGTTATAACTAAAATATGGCAACACAGATGAAGATATCTCAAGCTTGAATTTAGATATAACATCTATTTTCCATAATAGGAAGGGGTAATAGGAAGGAAGCATGCCGGATTGATGAGGGAAAACTGCACGTGTGATCTCCGTTATGCCTTCCGTTTCAGTGCCAATTACATCAATTTGGCTTATCCTTATCACGAGATATGAACTTCTTATTTGGCATGAAAGTACTTTCAATTACTTTCATTATTTGTGCCTGTTATTCGAAGAACATCATGTGTGTTTTCTAGGAAAGCATTTCAGGGCGGCTATCGGGCAAAGGTCTACCTTTCAACCGGACATGTAGAAAAAAATATACGAAGGAAAATAAAATACAGGTTGCAGATGAAAGTTCTCCCTGATTTCTTTGGGTGAAAAGTCTCTTCTGGTGAAAAAATGGTCTTCCGGGCAATGGAATCGATTGTGGGAGCAAACCATCGGTCTCTTCTCAATAAGTGAGCACATGCGCCGCATTTTTTAAAATGGAGGGAGATCTTTGGATGCTAAGGCTTTTCGATGACTGACTTCCACAACCTTTAATTTTATCTTCGGGGCAGATTAAATCTGGTTTATAGTGTTTCGTTGGGTTGGTGATAAATGTTTTTCAAAATTTACCTGTTTTTTGTGACCTGTTTTTTTGAGCGCTGGCGCGCACATATCCCGTTGCTCTCAGCGGGGGGGGCGCCAGCCCAACTTTGATTTTGCACACAAACTTCATTCTGTTTTTTCGTTTTACTCGATTACGAGGCACTTTTTTGTTTCGATATTAAGAGACCGTTTTTTAGTTTCTGTGTTGTGAGGCTCTTTTTTTCTGTATTCAGGTTATTTTTTATGCTGTGAGGCTCTTTTTTAGTTTATCTCTTTCGAGGTTCCTTTTTGATTTTTGAGTTACGAGACTGTTTTTTACTTTTCAAAATTTACCCATTCTTTGTGACCTGTTTTTTGAGTGGTGGCGCGCACATATCCCGTTGCTTGCAGTGGGGTGCACCAGCCCAACTTTGATTTTGCACACAAATTTCATTCTGTTTTTTCGTTTTACTCTTTTACGAGGCACTTTTTTGTTTCGATATTAAAAGGCTGTTTTTTAATTTCTGTGTTGTGTGGCTCTTTTTTAGTTTGTCTCTTTCGAGGTTCCTTTTTGATTTCTGAGTTACGAAACTGTTTTTTACTTTACTATAATTGTGGCTTTTGCTTCTGGCATGGCTTCCAGGCTGAAGGTGTAAGTCCCTGCTTCTTCAAATGTGTACGAAAAGGCTTTTCCGTAGTACAGGGTTGTATCTTCCCACAGTCCGTCGTCACTTACAAGCACTGAGGCTCCCTTTGGCCTTTTGAGGTTAACCCAGGTAACTGTATCCCCTTTTTCTATTTCTATGGTTTCAGGAGAAAAGGTTGTTGAGTAGATTAACATTTTTTCTTCATTCCGGACATTTTTTTCATCGCTTTTTCCTGAATTCGAAGCTGAGGATGCTTCTGTCGTAACCTGGGGATTTTCTACAGTGGCGGTTTCACCGGCAGTTTCCGAGTCCTCTTCCTGCATCTCAGAAGCGGATACTTTTACTGTTCCTTTTATTTCCGGGTTATCTTTGAGGGCAAAGACATAGGTGCCTGGTTCTTCAAAAGTATATGAAAAGGCTTTCCCGTAGTAAAGAGTAGTTTCCTCCCACAACCCTTCTTCACTTACCAGCACCATTGGGGTTTTTGGTTTCTTGAAGTTGAACCAGGTTACCTCCTCTCCGGCGTTTATTTCGATTGTCTCGGGTGCAAATGTGCCGTAAATAACCACTTTGTTAGCAGAGGTATCAGCACTTCTTACAACCAGTTTTGTCTCTTTTGCCGCTGCCATACCCGTTGACATTAAAAGGATTGTCACTATCAGCAGGGCAAAAATTATGGTTTTATTGTGTTTTTTCGTCTTAAAACCTCCATTTTCACAGCTTTTTAACCAACTCCTTTCTGGGAATACCATCTTACACTTCGACTTATTTTCATATAGCCAAAACGGTGTTGTTTTTTCTCTTTATTGCAGGAATGGTTCGGGCTGTTTTGCCTGGCAAATGCCCCTGGAAAAAGCAAAAAGCACTGTCCATTTTGAGTTGCCTTAAATATGGTTGAAATACCATGATCTTCTGATGTTTCACCTGTTCTTTGGTGTTTCACTGTTCTTTGATGTCTCATTTGATCTGTGACGTTTCACTTTACCCATCTATTTTTTAGAGAAAAGGAAAAGGGAACTTTTCATGAGGAAAGGGAATAGAGGGTTTCCTGATCTCTTTTCCAGAAGAGAAGACTTTTTCAGTGACTTTATATAATCCCTTCAAGTATTATTGGAATGAGATGAAATCGAAAGCACACATCCGGGTAGAAACCAGACCATCGCTTCTGGATACGATTTTTCTGTCTGAAAAAAGAAAGAACCTTCTCTTGCTCCTGAAAGAAGAGGGGCCTAAAAGCGGTGAGGAAATTAAGGACGTGTTTGATTTCCCCTGGAAATCGATTACCCCACAGATAAGAAAATTAATCGACTGGGGTCTGGTGCTTGAGGAAGGGGAGCTGTACGTTCTCTCCGATATGGGTTCGGTGATTGCCGAGAAGGTTCAGGTTCTCCTGAATACGCTTTCCATATACGAAGAAAACCTGAATTTCTGGTATGATCACGACCTGAGTTCTATTCCTCTCCATCTGCTTGCAAGGGTTGGAGAGCTGGGACACGTTAATATTCTTGAGAGAGACCTTTCAAATATTTTCCTTATTCCGGAAGAGATCACAAAAAATCTGGTGGACTCGAAGCGTATTATGTCTTTTGTTTCGGTATTCCACCCCTCTTCTCCTTTTCTTTATTTTGAATATCTTGAAAAGGGCATTGAAGCTACGGCAATTGTTACGAAACCTATTCTTGAAATTCTTCAGACAGAATGTACTTTCGATATTCCATTTCTAAAAACGAACAATTCAATCCTTAACAGAGCCCTGATCGAATACAAACAGGAAATAAAGCATATTCTGAACAGTAAGGCTTCCAATTTCCTGGTCTACGAAGGTGACTTAAAACCGATGTCAATGATTGTTACTGATAGGATTTTTTTGTTATCTCTTCTGGACAGAAAAGGAAGATTAACAACCAAATTTCTTATCAGCTCCGAGCCTGCGGCTCTAAAATGGGGAGAAGAACTTTTCATGTATTATAAGGAGATGTCAAAGCCCGTTACTGAATCTCTTTCTTCCCTGTAAAGTTGTTCCGGATATGGCTGCAGTTTCGGATATGGGTATATATGGGCAGTGCAGCTTCAGGCTTCAAAAAAGATTACCCTCTCGTGAAAGGATTTTTTAAAAAAGGTAATATTATTTGCTGTAGGGTTTTATTCGCTGTAGGTTTTACCTCAGAGCTTGCAGAAATGCATTGATGGTGAGGCTTCTTTCATCAAAAACGTCCTACTCGAAGAGAGTATTATGGCTTTTCGACAGCTCCTGAAGAAAACCACAGCATATCTACCACATTTTAATGTTCACCCAATCGAAACGACGATAGAAAAGTATTATCTATCTGCCGCGTTTATATAATTCATAATCCTATATAACCAAAACGATGAAGTTTTTTACTTTTAGATTGGAATATTCTAATGGCGTTGGAAATGACAACTCCGATTGGAACGCACTCCCTTTGTTGTGAGTGTCGAGAAGTATGAGCCTCATCCCGAATTCCTTGAAGAATCCCCTGTGAACTTATAATTTCTGGTATAACATATTAAGTGAGACAAACCCATGAACACGGTTTCTGGTACCAGTTCTTCGTTGCTTGATGCAATTTTCCTTTCTGAAAAAAGAAAGAACCTTCTTCTGCTGTTAAAAGAAGAGGGCCCAAAAAGCAGTGAAGAAATCAAAAATGCCTTTGATTTTCCCTGGAAGTCAATGATCCCTCAGATCAAAAAGTTAGTTGATCTGGGGCTGGTCATACATACGGATGGGGTGTATTCCCTCTCTGAAATGGGAGTAGTGATAGCTACAAACGTACAGTTTTTGCTGAACACCCTGAAGATATATGACGACAACAAAGCTTTCTGGTCCGAACACGATTTGAGTCCGATTCCTTTTCATCTTCTTATCAGAATCGGGGAGTTGGGGCAGTGTAAGGTCCTGAAACCCGATCTCTCTCATATGTTTAAAGTCCAGGAAGATATTGTAAAATGTATGCTGGATTCTTCCCGCATTATGGTATTTGCTTCGGCAATTCATCCAGCTTACCATTTACTCTGTCTGGAATTTCTCGAAAAAGGGATTGATGTTACAATTATCCTTACGGAGTCGGTTTTCGAGAGTATCCGGGATGAGTGTCTCCCCCAGGAAACCACATCTTTCAGTGACAGCTCCGTTCTCAAGCTGGAAATACCGGAATATAAAAAGGAAGTTCAGTTCTTTTTGACCTGCAAGAACTCACATTTTTTTGTGTCGGACGGGGAGAAAAAACCAATGATGCTGGTAGTAACCGATAAGATCTTTGCGCTTTCCCTGCTTGATAAAAATAACAGAATTGACCGCAACTATCTTGTAAGCTCTGAGCCCGGAGCCCTAAAATGGGGAGAAGAACTTTTTGCATATTACAAACAGAATTCCAGGCAGGTCCTTTCTCTTTGAGTTCTTTCACGCGCTGAATTTTTACTTTCTTTTTTACTTTTATCTGATTTTTTTCTTACTCTCTTTTTTAACTCTCTTATTTACCTGCCCGCCGAGTGTTATCTTGTTCCCCTGCCTTTAAAAAAGTGTAGCAGAAAGTCCCTCCCGGTCTTGCAGTTTGATGGAGTTCTTCTATCCCCTTTTTTCCACGCTTCTTCTTCCATCATTTTCATTTCCAGAGTCTGTTGTCGAGGGCATTTCTTCCTTCAGGATAGAAGTAACAGGACCCGTGGTCCCCTTCAATTACAGTAAACGTCCCCCGGGTTTCAGAACTTTTTCCAGGCTTTTCAGGGCTTCTCCCGGATTTTCCGGAGTTCGAGCACAAAACAGACAAAAATGTGATCAAAACTGTCCTCTCAAAAGGAAGAGAAAAAATATTCGCCTGCAGGAACCTGATTTAACTGTTATCAATTAATACATCCTTATCTTCTGAAATATCCTTCTTTTCAGATGTTACCGGGAACTTCGCTAAGCACAGCCAAAATCTCTTTGCCCTTATTTTCGCATTGTTACCATGTACAGTTTTCTCGGGAGCTCGCCTTCTTCAAATTCTTCCAGCTCGAAGCTTCCGTACTCTTTTGCAAGGTTTTCAACCTTTTCTCTGCTGAAAAAATGAACTATAAAGCCGCCTGCAATTTCGTACATGTCTTCTCCTCTGTGAGTCCCTGTCCCGTAATGGGCATCTCCGGTGTGCCTGGCTGTATAGATATTTATCCCTCCGGGCTTAAGCACCCTTTTTATCTCCTTGCAGAGGAATTCGAGTTCGTCTGTGGTAAGGGCCATGCAGTAAAGCATATGAGAATAACACGCATCAAAAGTTTCTGCTTCAAAGGGAAGAGGATTTCTTGCATCGTGCCTGAGGGCCGTAACATATTTTCCGAATCCTGATTCTTCGGCTTTTTCTTTCATCGCTTTTGTCCCGCTTTCGGTGTAGTCAAGGGAATGGACTGAAAAACCCCTGCTGGCAAAAAAACAGGTGTCTCTCCCCTGGCCGCCTCCAAGTTCCAGGATTTTCTTTTTCCCTTCTTTTTCAAAAATAGCTGCGGCTTTCCGGGCCGGATAACTTGGTTCGTCTCCGAACCTTGAGCAGGTGTTTGAAAACACTTTTTCCCAGTGGGGCTGCTGCCCGTTAAGGATCTCCTGCTCCATGCCGTTTTCTACTTTTTTACTACCTGTAGTTTCCTTCTTCATCTCATACACTTCCTTCCTATTTTCTTCCCTCTCAACCTGCACATTACTGTTTTATAATTTCGATTTAATATAACTGTCTATTTCTTCTCCGGAAAGAAAACGAATGTGGAAGTGAAATCATTCTGAATTGTGGAAGTTTTTCTGAGTTATAAAGGGTTAACCCATTCTGAATCCGAAAAGCCAGGTTATTCTGAACTGAAAACGATTAATTTTTCCGGAACAGAAAAAAGGATTAAGTTATTCCGGATTAAATTCTGGTGATGTTTTTGGAAAAAAGGTCAAATCTTTGAGTTTTTCATGGCAAGTTAAGTTCTAATTATTTGAAGATAATGGAGGTTTGCCCGAGAGAATTTCAGTCCCTCGAGCGATATTTTATTTGGGTTTGAAAACTGGGTTTTGTTCTTTTGAGCACTTTTTTGAGGGTAAGAACTTTCACCCTAAAAATTTCAGTCTTCTTCATCTATGGCGCTGACATATCTGGGAAACAAGAGCATGTAATTTTCCTCGTAAGATTTCCCATCTTTGCTTATATTGAGGTCCCACATGACCTCGGGTTTTCTAGCTATCGCTTTAGCTTGAATCATCTTATTCCTCCCTGTTTAACCTCTCGGTTTTAAGAATTGCCTTTTCTTATCCTGCTGGATCTCTCCCGGGGTTGCACGGTTCCCGGGATAAGCGCCAGTTGATCTCAGTTCTGTTCGCTCTGCAGAATAGAGGATTGATTTCTATCCACTTTAATTAAAACTCGAAAACTACGTAAGGGTACGGATTTGGGTAACAGGTCTTAGTTCGGAAGATAATGATTTAAGGCCATCTGTTTTTATTTTTATACTCAGGCTTACGGATTATGTCAGGGCGGAGAATATATCAGCTTTATATCCATCCTTTTTCTGAGTCGGAAACGACTAAATTTTCTTGTTTTCGGGATCGTCTCTGCCTTAAAGTAACTTTGTCTTCTCCCGTTAATGTGTCTTTATTTCTTCTTTTTCAAATGCCTTTTTTCTTATTTGTTCATATAATGACACAAATTCTTGGTTTCCTGTATTTCATCTATGAAGCGATTTTTTTGAAAAATTAATATTTTTTTGCTGATATGTGCCAATCCGTAAACTTAGGAGTAAAAATATTATTTAAAAATCAAACATCGAGCTTCAAAGTAAAAAGCTAAATTTCCCGAAAAGCAGCTTTTTTAGAGAAAAATCAGTTCCATTTTCAGTTATTCCCGTAAGCTTTCAGCCATATCCTTGCTTCGGGTAACAAATATCCAATTTTTTGTGATCTCACAGGGATCTCAAAGTAGTCGGTATAAATGAAAGAGCGCTTTTTTATGTTATTTTCCAAATAAAAGGTATAACAACGTGCATAATAAATTATTTTTTAAAGATAAATACCTATTTATAAAGCTATTATCAAGTTTAATATCAGAACTGAATCAAAATGAGGGGAAGTCAAATGTCCGGATCGAATTCCAGCAATCACCTGCATGAAAGGGAGGGCACTTCTGAGGAGTCCCGAGAGCAAAGCCATAAGCACAGCGGGCTTTTCAATCCCCGGCTTTTCCTCCATTCCCTCTCACACAAATTCTCTCATACCCCTTTTCACAAGCATTCACATGTTCATCCCCACGAACACTCCCATGGGCACAGCCATACGCATGGAAGGGTAGACCCTTCCATAATTGCCACCCAGAAAGGGCTCTGGGCTGTCAAGTGGTCCTTTATAGGGCTGATGGTAACAGCAGTTCTGCAGATTTTCATCGTTATTATGTCGGGCAGTGTTGCTCTCCTTGCGGATACCATTCACAATTTCGGAGATGCGTCAACGGCGATTCCCCTTGCGATCGCCTTTACTCTTGCGAGAAGAAAACCGAGCAAACGCTTCTCCTACGGGTACGGCAGGGTAGAAGACCTTGCAGGGGTAATCATTGTTTTCCTGATCCTCTTCAGTGCAGCTGTTGCAGGTTACGAATCCGTGACTCGCTTCTTGAACCCCCGGCCTGTGGAGCATTTGCAGGCTGTAGCTCTTGCTGCAATCATAGGTTGCATCGGAAACGAGGTAGTGGCGCAGTTTCGTATGAAGGTCGGAAAGGAAATCGGGAGTGCAGCCCTTATCGCTGACGGGTACCATGCACGGATGGACGGTTTTACCAGCCTTGCGGTCCTTGTAGGGGCAGTAGGGGTCTGGCTTGGGTATCCGATTCTTGACCCTCTTATTGGCATGTTAATAACAATTGCCATCCTCAAAATAGTCCTTGACTCGAGCAAACTGGTGTTCACCCGCCTTCTTGACGGCGTTGAGCCCGAAGTCCTTGATCAGGTAAAAGCCATTGCCGAAGGTGTCGAGGGGGTCTGTGAAGTCACAGATCTCAGGGTACGCTGGATCGGACACAGGCTCCATGCGGAGATCAATGCTTCCGTTGACCCTTCCCTTTCGGTTGAGGAGGGGCATGAAATCGCCAATGCCGTAAGGGAAAAGCTTCTGGAGAACTTTTCCTACCTTTCCGGAACCACTATCCATGTCGATCCCGTTACAGCCTCAGGGGAGTGCTGCCACTGTGGGTCCGAAAGTCCGGACAAGAGGCTTGGAAGGCAGAAGCGCGTTTTAAACGTTTATCCCGGTTGAAACCCGGCGGATTTGTTCTTACTTCTTTTTTCCTCTACTTTTCTTCTCCTGCTTTTCACTTTTCTTCTCTCCACTTTCCGACTTTTTTCCCGGATGATTTTACCTGAGGGTCATTCCTTCAAGGGTGACGGTATATGCTTCCATTTTTTCGTCATATCTTATGGAGTAGTCGGTAGGGTAATAAGCTTCTGTCGGATAATTTTCCGGCAGCTTAAGAGGTTTTGTGAGTTCAGGTTTTGTTTTAAGGAAGTCTATTGTGACCATCGGTTCGATAAATACCATCTCTCCATCATAAAAGCCGTAGATTAAGGTCTCTTCGAAAGGTTGTCCATTGAATTCGGGAGAAGTCGGATCAATCCAGTGGGCTCCCATTCTGGGGACTCCTCCGGGAATCGGGACATATCCTTTCGGAATAAACTCAGGATCAGGCTCTTTTGACAGGTTTGCCATATCCTCTTCAGTCGCCGTAATTTTGTCCCTCTCTTCAGGACTTCTCATATAGAAGTGGACATCAAAGTGCGGATGGTCATAGATTCCCTGAGGTTCATGCCCTTCAGGGTTCCAGTCAAGCCCTATGTGGTTGAAGGCAGTAGCTGAAGCTTCCTCAGGCAGGGGAAGAGTGTATTCCGCAACTTCTTCCGGCAGTCCTGAGATCGCTAATTCCGTGAAATTGACCCCTATTGCAGAAGGGTTCCCTTCGGCATCAAGGGTAACCCAGGAATAAACTATTCCGTCTCCAAGGGCTATACTTTCCGATGTAAACGTTTCCGTAAGGGGCTGGTTTTCTGCCTGAGTTGCAGCCCGTGTCTGAGATTCTTCTTCGACGCAACCTGAAAAACAAGCACTATTAAAGTGAGCACGCATAAACAGCTTACAATTTGGCTTTTTTTCATATTACCCCCCATGCAGAGTTTATTCAGGCTGTAAACACCACGTCTACCTTTTCCACGTCCCACAAAGCTCCCAGTTTTTCTATTATGTCCTCTTTTATTGCCGGGGCAAACTGATGGTCCTCAGGCAGGTCAACAACTACTCTGACAACTCCGGCTTCAACACTGATCTTAAGAATCAGATTCGTGCGGATAATGTCAAGTCCCGTCAGTGGGTTCATAACATGCTTGAGCCTCCGCCGGACGACATCTTCGGTCGTAGGCTCTTTTTCTGTAACAAGCCCGTGCTTTTCCTCATAGTCCCGGATTGCGGCACGCAGGCCCTCAACCGCAAGCACTGAGCAGTGGGCTTTAATCGGGGGTAGCCCTCCCAGTTCTTCTGAAGCCTGTTTCCAGGTTATTTTCTTAGCTTCATCCAGAGTTTTTCCCTTTGCAAGATCCGTGATTACGGACCCTGTAGCAATATTTGAAGCGCACCCGTAAGATTCGAATTTAACGTCTTCAATAACCTTTGTTTCGGGCTCGACTTTTATGTATACGGCAACCATATCCCCGCATGCCGGACTTCCTTCCAGCCCTTTTCCGTCGGCGTTCTCTATCTTCCCCACATTATGCGGGTTTCTGAAATGCTCCAGCACTTTTTCGCTATAAGGAAACTTTATACCCTCACTTTTTTTTTCGATTTTCATTTTCCTGCTCTCCCTTTTCTTTTCCCGCCCTTTCGACGTGTTCTCTTTCTTTCAGCTCATTTTTTTGCAAGCGGGCTTATTTCCCTGAGCCTTGCCACAATTTCACTCATCGCATCAATAGCCGCATCAGCATCTTCCATTCGGTTGTAGCGCCCGAAAGTAAAACGTACCGAACCGTGGGCTCTCTCATGGTCTCCCCCTATCCCCCTTATCACATGACTGGCTTCCAGGGAGCGGGAGAAACAGGCTGAACCCGTACTTACCGCAAACCCTCTCATATCCATATGCAGGGTTACGGATTCACCTTCCACATAGTGGAAAGTCAGATTTGCGTTCTGAGGCAGACGTTTTTCCCGGCTTCCGTTGAGGGTAACCTCCGGAATTTCGGAAAGAGCTCTTTCAATTACCCTGTCTCTCATAGCTGCAAGCTGCCGGTTTTCTTCTTCAGTTACAAGTTTCACCGCCGTTGCAAACCCTACGGCTCCGGGAATATTCTCTACGCCTGCTCTCAGGTTAAACTCCTGAAAACCCCCGTCCATGAATTTAACAATGGGAGTATCTTTCCGGATACAGAGCGCTCCTATCCCTCTGGGCCCATGAATTGTATGGGCTGACATTGTCACAAGGTCTACGGGCAGATCCTTCACATTTAGAGGAAGCCGGGTAAAGCTGTGGGTAGCATCGGTATGCAGGAGCACATCTTTTTCTTCGCATATCTCGGAAATAGCTTTAAGGTCCTGGGCAGTCCCTATTTCCTGATTGGAATGCTGGATCGAGACAAGGATGGTTTCTTTTGTGATTGCTTTTTTGAGCTCCTCAAGGTCGGCAAACCCTTCTGCATCCACATCCAGAAAAGTCACGTCAAAGCCCTGTTTCTGGAGGGTTTTTGCAGTATTTAAGACCGGAAAATCTTCTATCTTCGAGATGATAATGTGTTTGCCTTTCTTTTCCCTAAGGGCCCAGGCTACTCCTTTAAGCGCCATGTTGCTTGATTCCGTATCTCCCGAAGTGAACACAATTTCTTCAGGAGCTGCCCCAAGCCCTGAAGCTATACCTTCCCTGGAATTTTCCAGGCCCTCTTTTGCATCGATTCCCATAGAGTAGCCAAACTCGGATGTAGCTACTGCATAAGTATCAAAAAAGTAAGGCTTCATCGCTTCAAACACCCTTTCGTCCAGCCGAGTGCATGCAGCATTGTCAAGATAAATCATACTTTCGAATATCTTGTTCCCCTCCTCAGATAATTCAATTTCCTCAGTTTCTTCGATTTATTGTAAGACTTCCAGCCGAAATGGGCACGCCGAGGTTTGAGCCCCCAAACACAACCCGGAAGGTCCGGACTAACGTGGAAATTTTAATTCCGGATCCCCTTCCCGGATCAGATAAAGAGGGTTATGTTCGCGTCCCTGGCTTCCTGGATATACGAGCCAACGGCTCCCCATTCGTCCACCCATTCCGTTCGAAGCTCTTCTTTTGTTATACCCATTATCTCCATGGTCATTTCACAGGCTATGATCTTTCCGCCAAGTTCCTTGTAATCGCTCATCAGCCTTTCAAGTGAGGCGACATTGGCTTTGTCCATTCTTTTTTTTATCATCTGCCTTCCCATGCCCATCATGTTCATTTTGGAAAGCGGTCCCTTTTCAAGCTCTCCTTTTTTAAGCCGCATGAGCCCCCAGAAAGTGAAGTATATGGAGGCTTCCATTCCCATTGCTAGGGCTCCGTTTCCTATTATAAGCGCGCTGTATACCTTGTCCATATCCCCGCTGTGCAGGACAATAACTGCTTTTTCCCCCATTTCCCCTCCTTTTCCGGCCTTACCTCCGGATCTTTATCTCCCACTCTTTTCCTCCCTCTTTATCTTCGATATCCAGCACTTCGAGTCCCATTGCCTCACATGCCATGGGAATTTCTTTCTTTGATGCCGGATGCGTGCCCTTTACAACTACAAGGTCTCCTGGAGAGGCTTTTTTTAATGCTTTTCTGCACTCTACCAGCGGAACCGGGCAGGTCTGCCCTCTAACGTCTATTTCCAGTTCTGCCAATGTTCTTACCCCCGAAGTAAGAGAAATGGAACGTTTCTAAGGCAACTATGCCTTCTACCCCTAAATTCACTATATTCCAAAAAATATATTATCGTTTCGTATTGATAATATTATCCGGAAGCTGTCTCCTATTCTCTAGATCTTCGCCTGTTTTTTGAAAGGGTGCTTTCTTATTAAAGTTTCTTCTCATAGGTTTTTTCTGATCTTTTCTGCGACCTCTTCCAGATTGGCAGTATCGGGCTCGGTCCACACGATTGATTTAATTCCTCTTCCTCCATCCCCTTTTTTCCTTGGAATAACGTGCACGTGCACATGAGGAACCTCCTGTCCTGCAACTTCCCCGTTATTAATGCCGATGTTCGACCCTTCTGCTGAAAACGCTTTTTCAACTGCAGCCGTAACTTTTCTTGCAGCTTCAAAAAGCAGGGCAACATCTTCTGCGTTCATATCCGTAAAGTTGCTTAAATGTTTTTTGGGAGCAATGAGCGTATGCCCCTCGCTTGCCGGGTAAATGTCAAGAAATGCGTAAATGGCGTCATCCTCATATATCCTGTGCGAAGGGATTTCTCCTGTTATTATTTTGCAAAAAAGGCAGTTTTCTGTCATAAGCTGTCCCCATAAATGTTTAGGAGGGTACACTTATATCAGGGTTCTCTTTCTTGAATAAGTTTTAATTACATCTCGGCCACTTACTCTTCTTAGTTTATTCTAAATTTTTCCTCTTTACGTTTTCCAGGTATCGGATTAGAATCCTGAAGAGTAAACTTATTATTTTCGGGGCTCAAGCATAAAAATGACGGTATAAGTTCTATTTTTGAGTTCGGCAGAAAGATGAGAAACCCAAAAATACCTCTTTCTGGAAATGAAGTACGGGGAGCAACTGTATATCCAGCAGGGCACAACTATATATTAAGTCAATTATTAAATTGTAATTATATTCGTCTCAGGTCCGAATTGCTCTATCAGGGGGTATAAACATTGGGTAGAACAATAGGTGGTGCATTAATAGGTCTGGTATGTACTTTAATTTTTTATTTTATTCCGCTCGTAAACTCGGTAGCGCCTTTTCTGGGAGGCTTACTGGGTGGTTATTATGCGGATGGAGGTCCCGGAGGCGGGCTTAAGTCCGGAATCCTGATGACAATTTTCATGATAATCCCTGGCTTTCTTCTAGGGGGAATCCTTGGAGTGGTGCTGCGTAATGCACCTGTCCTTGGAGGGTTTGTAGCAGCTTCCGCCTTTATAGTCACAGTAGTCATCGTAGCTCATACTGCGATAATAGGTATTATTGGCTCTGTAATTGGAGCTCTTCTTGCTGAAAGAAAAACGGGCTAAAACCACGTTTAAGGGTTAAAAATCTGCTCCTTTGTGATGAAAGAAATAGAGACTGAAGGGAAAGAATCTTTTCAGATCTTTTTCTTCAGAACAAAGTACTCTACAAGAATCATGAACAGGGGCAGGGAAATGGCAAGAAGTACTTTAGCTACTCCCATCGGGTTCTTTGTGTCGCCTTCTTCTTTTTCCGCGCTGCTGTTCAGAATCGCCTTTCCGTCTTCCCAGCCTCTCAGGGTTTCCTGTATCCCTTCTCCTGTTTCTACAGTTCCTTCTTCTCCCGTATATTCACTTATTGCAAAGCACGAGAAGGCGATAGTTTTTGCCCTGAAATAAACGTAGTCCTCGTCTTCGCCGGTTTTTTCAGTGCTTAGAGGCATCCATTTGCTGTCGTACCAGAGAAGGGTTACATTGGATTCATTAACACTGTTATTTTCTATCCAGTCCTTCTCAACTTTGAACCCTGTATAGGCGCTCTTAATGGAATCTTCATTTCCTGCTCCTTTATTTCCCAGCCAGATGTTTAATTGCTTATATACTCTTCCAGGCGGAAGCTTCTGGACAAAAATAGATTTTCCTTTGAGAACCTCCACGGTTGCTGTCGTTTTCTTATACGTCTTCAGAGGGGAAACCTCGAGATATGTGACACAGGTTGCATTCTCCGCGAAATCATATTTGACAGGGTAGCCGCTCATAATGTGCCTTGTATCAAGTTCTTTGACTTCCACATTCTTGGCTGGCTCTTTGGAAACACCGCTTCCCATGCTGCTACTGCTGCTACTTCCGCTACTGCCACCACCGCCGGAACTGGAATCCGAGTTTTCTTCATTGTTCGAAGTAGTTTCTTCGGCGACACTCACGGTCTTTGTTAGTTCATTGTCCGTTTCGTCTTCCTCGAGTATGGTATTTCCGGAATCTGCTACCAGTCTCACATCAACGCTTCCTTCTGCTTCGGGAACCCAGTGAAAAATACCCGTTGTTGTTTCTCCCATAGCAATTTCAGGTATCGATATTTTTCCTTCCTGAGTCAGGTTGGTCCCGTTGATATAATATTTTAGCTCGCTGCTTCCCGAGTCCCTGAGTCCTTTGTTCTTTATTGAGACTGTAAAGGTAATATCGTCCCCTACTTTCGGAGATGCCGGGTTTAAAGATAGCGATTCTATTATAAGGTCTGGACGTATTGTTTTTACATCGACAATTTTTGTGAATTCATTATTGTTTTCGTCAAGCTCATAAACGTCCGTCCCGGAGTCGATATGTACTTTTACTTCCATTTGCCCTTCTCTATCCGGAACCAGAGAGAACATAACATCTTTCTCTTCTCCTACCGAAAGAGCCGGAACCTGGATATCATCTTGGGTTGGGGCGGTTCCGTTAATATAATATTCTGCCTGAACTCCTTCTGAGGGAGCCGTACCCTGGTTCTTTACTTTCAAGGTGAGGTTCAGGGTCTTTCCTACTTCCCCTTCCGATTCAGGTACGAGATCTTCAATAATCAGATCCGGAAAAAAATCTTCCGCTACTGCTACGGTAGCTGTTTTTTCGTTGTTCTCTTCGTTACTCTCAGCTACCAGGTTGTCCTTATCAACAACTGCCTTTAACTCTACAGTTCCTTCTGATGTTGGAATCCATGTATATGAGTTATAACTGATTTCTCCACTTGACAGCCTGGATATAGCCCAATTTTCAACGAGGTCCCCATCAATATAGAGAACCAGCATCGTTGCTTCTGAAGTCGCAGTTCCCTGATTCTTCACATTTACCCTTATTCTCTGATGCTCACCTGGCTCGGGATCCTCAGGATAGCTAAATGTACTTATTATCAAGTCCGGGAGACTATTTTCTGTTACTGTTACAGTGGCTGTTTCTTCGTTGTTGCCTTCGTTACTCTCAGTTATCAGGTTGTCCTCATCAACAACTGCTCTCAGCTCTACGGACCCTTCGGATTCCGGAACCCATGTATAGGAGACAGAACTGCTTTTTCCACTGGATAACCTGGGTACATCCCATTCTCTAACCGAGCTTCCGTCAATGTAGAGGGCCAGAGTCGTTGCTCTTGAACTTGCTGCTGTTCCTTCGTTTTTCACGCTTATCTGTATTCTCTGCTGTTCACCTGATTCGGGCTCCTCAGGATAGCTAAATGTACTTATTATCAAGTCCGGGAGACTATTTTCTGCTACTGTTACAGTGGCTGTTTCTTCGTTATTGCCTTCGTTACTCTCAGTTATCAGGTTGTCCTCATCAACAACTGCTCTCAGCTCTACAGACCCTTCAGATCCCGGAATCCATGTATATGAGACGGAACTGCTCTCTCCACTGGATAGCTCGGATACGTCCCATTCTCTAACCGAACTTCCGTCAATGTAGAGGGCCAGAGTCGTTGCTCCTGAAGCTGCATCTCCCTGATTTTTTACTGTTGCTGTGATGGTCACCTCTTCGCCAACTTCTGGAGTTGTCGGGCTCCAGGAGAAATCATTCTCGATCACCAGGTCAGGTAGTAAAACAGTTGAATTTCCATCATCTCCAGAAGGTATGTCCTCGGCTGCAGCAGCCACAGCCAGCATAACTCCGGGAATTAGCAGCGTTATTATCAATACATTAATCAAAGAATGAAAATAACTTACTTTCATTTTTATTAGCCTCCGCCCCACAAGTCTATGAACAGAAATTTCTGATACATTGTAGCCTATGACAAGTACCCATCTAATTGGTCGAAATTAAGGTACACTAATAGCTTATGATTGGTAACTTATGACAGGTAGATCTCTGGTTCGTCGAAATTAAGGTATATAACTAGCTTATTGACAAGTAGCTATATAATTCATCGAAATTAAGCTTCTGATTTTTATCTCGGATCAAAATTTTCGAGCAACTCCTGCTCCGGAATATATATACCCTGCCCGAGGGTTACTTCATACAATACATTACTTCTCCTGCTTCATATTTAAGGCTCTACACTCTCAATTCTTTTCTCCTTCGAAAACTTTACTTTTCAGAAGAGGAACTATCTCAAGCCCTTTTTCCTGAGGGTTTTGCTCTGCCTGATCCTCTGTCGTATTAAGTAAAAACGTCTCTTCTGCTGCGCGCAAGGCATCTTCTGTCAAAGCAGTTCGAGCTCTTACCTTCCTGAAGCTTTATTCTCTGTGGTTCTATAGGACTGACCTGATATATTATAATTTTATCTATTTCTGTTTATTTTATTTCAGAGACAAACTTCGGAAGATTTTCCTCAAAATTCATTATATTCACTCATTGATTGCCTCTATTTACTAATTTCTCAAAAATCTATCAACATTTCCGTAGAGGAAGCTCTTTTATTTCTCCCTTCTCAAAATGTTCCAGTTCATGAGTTTAATCTAAAAATCGGTGAGTGATAAAAGGAGGGAATAAGATCTAACAAGTGAACAAAAGTTTAAAAAGTAAACAAAGTCCTAAAATATTGATGTGTAAAAAGTTAATGGATGAAGATATATAATAAACGAAAATAATTATAAAAACAAATTAAAAAAACTAAATTTAATAAAAGAAACTAAACATACAAAACTCAGGCAATCAGATATTTACTATCCTTAATCTGAGCTCTGCTATCCACACCGAGGATTTCGGCGATTTCAACGCCTTCACTTCCTACATCGGAAAGGCGGGTATACATCTCAGCTTTTGAGATATATTTCTCGGTTCTCGTCCCGTCAGCCTCTTCCATTTTAATGGTAATTTCCTCTTTATTGTGCCCTCTTGCCAGGCATTCGTGGACTATCACGCCGTACTGTTCAGCGATTACTTTCAGGCAGTCGAAAATCTGATTTGTTGAGACTGCATCCTCTTCGTCAAGCAGGACTTTTGAGAGGGTATAGGTTCGAAGATTTTCCCGAAGGTAATTCTGAACCTTCACCGGAATTTTGGCAAGATCTTCAATGTCTATATAACCCCCAAGCTCTTTGTCTTCGGTTATCTCCCTTTCATCCTCATATACAAAGTACTTGAACCCTCCTCCTTCTATCCTGAACTTCCGGTTTGCTTTTTTGTTTTCAAGAATTATACGAACATTTTTCTCACTGTCGTATTCGAGGGAACTTACGAGAAACTCGGAGAGATCCTGCATTTTTATTTTCTCTTCTTTCCGCAGAATGCCTGTCTTTGTCCAGCCGGGCAGGCTAAGGCTTCCGATAAGCCTCTCTACTGTCAGAGGTTCTTCTGTAAACCAGAGTTTATAATAATATTGCAGGCCTGAAACCGAACCTTCCATTTCACCTGAAACTCCGCCTATACTGCTGAAAAGCTCAAATCTCTTCTCTGCTCCATATATTCCTGAGATCAAAAAAGGAGTAAGGACTTCAAGAACCTTTGTCTCAATTTTTTGATATTCCTGGGCAGCTCCACTTTCTATTTTTCTGGACTCCATTTCGAGAATTTCACGGTTTCGCTCGAAATTTTCACGGCAGATGATCAGGATTGCATCGGCACAGGGCATCAAATCCTCGGTGCCCAGATCTTTTGCTAATTTCTTGACCAGTAAGCTGAGTTTCTCCTCAAAAATATCCATTCCGGTAATTCTGTTGTTCAATTCATGGAGCGCTTCTTTATTTTTGCACTTTATTTCTATTATGGAATTCTCCAGAGGGATTACTCGGGCCGTTATATCTATGAATGATTTTAAATCTTCAATGAAATCCCTCTGCACAGGCAGTTCCGTAGAGTCCTGATAAATATATTTCATGAAAAGCACCCTGGATATCTGAACTAACTCTCCAAATATTCTATGCCTTATAGCTATATAACATTTTATCCGGAATCTTCAGGTATTTTTATACCATGTTTTCCTCTCCCCTTACGTCGTGCCCTTGCCCCGGATTCTTTCTAAAATCTTTGGGAGGTTTTTGCCCTTACGGAATTCATAGAAGAACTTTTCGGACAGGATCCAGAATCTCATTTATATATTTTGCAGCTGCGTTTTTAAGGTCCATTGGGTGGACTTTTTCTTCTATAAAGTTGCTCTCCATCTCAGCATAGCTGTGGTATGTGATGTCTCCCCCGAATTTTTCCGGCCTTTCAATGACAACTGTCTCGTACCTTGGGAAGATGTGGTAGCGGAAAAGAGCAAGGATCGGGTTTTCTTCTACGTCTCCTATCTTGCAGAAAGCTTTCTTAAACTTCCTGTAGATATCTTCTCCCGTATCGTCTATCGAAATGAAATTATCCTTTGAAGAAGCCATCTTTGTTCCGTCAAGCCCCAGGAGGATAGGAGTGTGAATACAGATCGGGGTTTCAAACCCGAGGCTCTTTAAGTTTTCACGGGCAAGCATGTGGATTTTCCTCTGGTCAATCCCACCCACTGCCACGTCCACCTCAAGCAGGGCAATGTCAATAGCCTGCATCAGGGGATAAACCATCTGGGAAACGGTGGGGTCGTCCATTGCGCGTCCTACTTCGTCCATGCTTCTCTTTGCCCTGTTGAGGGTGACTGCTCTTGAAAGTTTGAGCACGTTTAACATGTATTCGGCTCCCAGCTGGAAGTCCGAACCGTATACGAAATCGGTCTGTTCTTCGTCAAGCCCGAGAGCGATAAAGCAGCGCCTGTTGTAGTCTGCAATCTTCCGGACCTCTTCCAGCGTGCCTTTCTTGTTCAGATAAGCGTGTACATCCGCTAGCAGGACAGTGATCTTGAACCCTGCTTTTTGCAAATCTATTAACTTGTTTACGGTAAGGACGTGTCCCATGTGGATTTTTCCGCTTGGCTCGTAGCCTACGTAAGCACGGGGAGCTTCTTTATTTTTAAGCAGTCCTTCAAGTTCTTCTTCGGTTACAATTTCCTGAACATTTCTTCTGATAAGCTCAAGTCTGTCCATTGCATCTACATTCCTTTTCTTTTCTTATTCTGAAAAACTCAGTTTCTATTAATAAGTTTCTCTAAAAACGGGATCCCTTTTTCGGATTTGAATTTTGGGATTTCCCAGTTCTGAGTAATTTTTCTTCGCAGGGATTTTTCCTCTTTGCCGGATACCGGATTAAAGCCCTGTATTTCCCTTGCTTCTTTTGAGATAATGACTCCTCTCCTCTGCCAGGAAGGAAGCGTCGCAAGGTTTATTCCTCTTTCAAAAAGCATCTCATGGATTTCCGATTCTTTTTTTCTTTTCAGATATTTTGCAGCTTCGTTCCTCCCCATGCCTTCGTTTCTGAGGGCATAGTATCCCTAGGAAGCTACAAAGTTACGCCAGGCTTCAAGCTGCCTCCGGTGAAAATACTCCGGGATTTCTTCTTTTTGAAGAGCCACAAGTCTGGAATCAAAAGCTATGGGTTCTTCAAGCCGCAGTTTTATCGTAAGAGCACTTCCCAGAAAGCTCGCTACAACAGAGTCGATTTTTTCCACTCTGCCGTCAAAAGGGAGGTCTGTGAACAGAAAGCTGATTTCATCTGAAAAAGTATAGGCAAAAAGAGGGCTTAAACCGCTTTTTTTTATGAAGAGTTCGGCAGTGTCCGCCATCGCTCTGGCGAAGGTTTTGTCATAGGGTTTCTCAAAGCCCAGGCCTGAAAGTGTATTTTTGAAATTCCTGCCGTCAGCGCGCAAGACCACTGGCGGGATACAGCGCATTTCAGCATATATTTCCCGGGTTTTCATATACCTTTTCTAAAGACCATTCAGTCTTCTTTCCTCTTTTTGTATCTCTGGATTACGTCTCTGATTATAATAATGTCTGCTGCTGTTATAACCCAGCGGTAGGGAATGATAATACCTCTGCTGCTGATGTCGAAAAGTTCCCTGTTAATGTCCGAAACAGCAAGCCCGGTAACTTTCTGTTCCTCTACATCAATTACAAGGTCCTGCAACTTTCCTACATAAACACCGTTGTTTGTGTATATGTTTAGGCCAAAGAGTGATGTGAGTTCTGCGCGCATTATATCCCTGCTCTATTAAATTATTTCATTAATTTAAGTTATCTATGCATCCTAAATTTATTTAAATCTCTTCCTCTACCTTATATGAAAAACATACTTATATATCTTACAGTTTTACTGAGCTCTTTTCTCTATAAATGATATAATCCCAGATTTTACAGTTATACTAAGTCTTAATGTTTACGATCAACGAATTACCTCTTCCATTTTTCCGGGAAACATGATTTTAAATCTACTTATTAGGCTAAATACTCCATGTTTAAGTTTTATCGGAGGTGAGCTGGATTTTCTCTATTAAATTCTTTTCTAAATTGTCCAGGCAGAAGAATTTTTGCTTTTTTATAGCTTAATAGTAGAATAAACCGGAAAATCAAGCAAAAACGGAAAATCAGGCAAATATCCAGGAGTTTTTACAATCCGCCTAGATAAATATGCTGATTTTTTCCTCTATAAAATTCGTCTTTTTTTCGATTTCCCCTTCAACTCTGCTTTTTTTCACTTACCCGCTTTCCATTTGATCTATCTTCGTTTTGATTTGTTTTTTAACTTGACCCTATATTCGGCAGGTCGACATTAGATTTTGAGAATTTTTACTGATTATGTTTTTCATACATTATATTAATAGATAAGTGGTTTGAAACTGGTTAACATATAACTCAAATCTTACGACCTATATAAGTAACGAAACATTTTTGCAGTAATGTTTAATGTGGAAGAAAATGTGTTTTCCCACAAAAACACTATCAGTAAAAATACTTGGGAAAAATCAAGTTACCTGCCGAAAGCAGGTTGACATTTTAACTCTTGATCTTTTAACTCTTGATCTTTTTAATTTTGACTTTTTAAGCTTGAATTGTTTTCCCCTTCTGGATTTATTTCTCATATTCCCAGTTTTGAGATTCCCCTTTTGATCGTTTCTGAAGACTTCCTGAGGATCTCGTACTGGTTTTCCTCAAGTTTGAGCTCGAGGACTTCTTCTACCCCGTTTGCTCCCAGTTTCGCCAGCACTCCGAAATAAATTCCTTCTTGCCCGTACTGCCCTTCAAGATATGCAGACGTCGGAAGGATGCGCTTTGAATCCTTAAGCACGGCTTCTGCAACGCTCACAATGGCCGCAGACGGGGCATAAAAAGCACTCCCCTGTTTGAGAAGCCCTACTATTTCGGCTCCTCCGTTCACCGTCCTTTCTACAAGCCTGGCAATTGTCTCCTCCGGGAGCAGTTCCGGAAGCGGAATTCCCGATACGGTGGTATACTGGGGGAGGGGGACCATAAGGTCTCCGTGCCCTCCTATTACCATTGCCTCGATGTCTTTTTTCGAACAATTCAGTTCTTCTGCTATAAAGCTTGCAAAACGCCCTGCATCAAGCACTCCACTCATTCCGAAGACTTTTTTTGTCTCAAAGCCTGTTGTTTTCATAGCCACATAAGTTATAACATCAAGCGGGTTTGTGACATTTATAACAATAGAGTTCGGAGCATACTCTGCAATGTTTCGGGAGACCTCCCCTATTATTTTTGAATTGGTTTTCATCAGATCTTCCCTGGTCATTCCGGGTTTTCTGGCAATTCCGGCTGTAATGATCACCAGGTCAGAATCTGTAATGTCTGCATAATCGTTAGTACCCGTTACCTGCGTATCATAACCATTTATTGCCCCTGCCTGCATGAGGTCAAGGGCTTTTCCCTGCGGTAACCCTTCCACAATATCTGTCATGACAATTTCGCCAGGTTCCAGTTCGGCCAGCCGCTGAACTGTGGTCGCACCTACATTTCCTGCACCAATTACAGAGATTTTAGCCATAACTCGTACACCTGTATCAAAGATTTATTTTCAGGAGATTTTTCTGATTCTGTTCTTAGTCCTGATTAAAAATCGATCCTGAATTTCGAATCGGTCTGGTGGTAACTATTCTTTGTATTTATTTTTTTGGCTTTCTAGAAATCCTGAACTTACCTTTTCCCCGATCTCATTTAGTTGAACCCTCTCGTCCTCTTTATATTTTGCCCCCGTAAGCGATAAAGAGTAGATTCTATTAAAGAATAGGTTATATTATAACTGAATAAGTATATTAACTTTGTCTGCACGCCCACGGGTTTAGTCCTCATGGAAGGTTGACCATTAACAATATCTCAAAACGACTGCATATTTCTTGAAAACCCCTGTCTGCGTTCTATATCACTTTCAGTCCTCATGCAGTATTTTTATTAAAGATCACCTCCAATGAGTCAGGGGAAAAATGCTGAAGAACACATATATTCACATTCCGGGCGTAGGCAAGGCTCTTGAACAGAAAATCTGGGCTTCGGGAATAAATAGCTGGGACGAGTTTCTGGAAATGGAGGATCGGATCTCTATTCCTCCCTCAAGGAAAACCAGAATCTGTGAGGAAATAAAGACCTCTTGCAGGCATCTGGCTGAAAAAGATTGTTTCTTTTTTTCACAGCGCCTGCCGTCTGCAGAACACTGGAGGACGTATTCTCTGTTTTCCGACTCTGTTGCTTTCTTTGACATCGAAACCACAGGGCTTTCTCCTGCCAGGGACAGGATAACCGTTGTTGGGATCTATGACGGAAATGAGTCCAAAATGTATGTGCGGGGAATCAACCTCGATGACATAGTGGAGGAATTTTCAAAATACAGGCTCCTTGTATCCTTTAACGGGGCTCGCTTTGATATTCCTTTCATAAAATCCGAATTTCCCGAACTGGAGTTCAAGCAGCTCCATATCGACCTGATGTATCCTCTCCGGCGTATCGGGTATGGCGGGGGTCTCAAAAATATCGAGAAGGTGCTTGGAATCCGCAGAAGCGAGGATACGGATGGGATGGACGGATTTGATGCGGTCAGGCTCTGGAGGCAGTACGAGAAGGGGGATAAGGGAGCTCTGGACCTTCTGCTTAAATATAACCGGGAGGATATAGTCAACCTGAAAACCATTATCGAACTTACTTATCCTAAAATGGTTGAAAAGGCTCTGAAGACGTGAATCAGTCGTTTTCCTCTGAAGGTCTTGCCAAAAAGTAGAAATGTCAGCAACAGGTATATATTGTCAATTAATAACTTATATGCTATATTTCTATTCTGGATTTTGGCCTTACTAATTCATTGCTAGCTTTTATGGCAAAATCTTGTATGAAATCTCGTACGTAATTGCACAGACACATTATGGTATTGAACGCTATCCGTATGCTCTAAAAGAAAGGGGAATTCAATGGCAGTAACACTGAAGTTCGGGGATAAAGTCACTGTTGCGGATGTAAGAAAGCTCCAGGACATGGAAGATGTTGTGTTTGACAGGGAATGGTTCGAAAAGACCTATGAGAGAAATCAGGACATGTACTATATGTTCAGGGACCTCTCCAAAAGTGATGCCGATCATGAGGTAATTGAATCCCATCATCTCAGATATGATATTACAAGAATCCCTCCCGGGAAGCTCGGGTCGGAATACGTTAAAACCGTAGGTCATTACCATCCGCCGGTTCCCGGCACGGATGTCTCCTATCCTGAGATTTATCAGGTACTTGACGGTTCTGCTACCTATTTGCTGCAGAAAGTGGAGCCTGGAGAAGAGGACATTGTTCTGGATGTGGCAATTATCAAGGCAGAAAAAGGAGACCTTGTACTTATCCCACCAGGGTACGGGCATGTCACAATAAACGCTTCTGAAAAGACTCTTGAAATGGCAAACTGGGTTTGTCGTGATTTTTCATCGGTTTACGAGCCTATAAAAAGGCTTTCGGGGGCTGCATATTTCCTTCTTAAAGATGGCTTTGCCAAAAACCCCCTTTACAGGGATATCCCGCCTATTCGTTATCTAAAGCCTCTGGGTTTTGATGAAATAGGGCTTGCTTTCGGGGAAAACATGTACGATCTTGTGCATAAAGTTGAGAAATTAGGGTTCTTATCGGCTCCACAGGACTATATGGGCTTCCTGGCGGGAGTTCTGTGAGGGGTTTCCGAGTTTTGGGATGTGTGCGATTCACATTCCGCATTTTTTCTGAAGAATCATCTAAGAAACCTTAATTTTAAACCTTAGTTTCTATCGTCTTAAAACCTGATTTTTATCTTTTTATTGTGTCCTTAAAGGATAGGGATTTGTATCCAATGTTTGCAGGCATCGGGTTGATGCCGATCGGAAAGATATTTTTTCCAATGATATCGAGAGGATATTTTTTTCTAGCGGGAGGATAATTTTTCCATACAATACACAACTTATAATAGGTATTAATACTTTCAATTACAGGAGGGTTGAAATGCAAAAAAATGGATACCGTATTCAGTTTACATCATCCAGAATCAGAGATCTCATGTACATGACTACATTTAATCCTAAAAAGATGGATGGCGACGTCATACTTAATCTCTCAGTTATCGAGAAAAAAGACCTGGACGATGTGCTCGGGATCTTCAAGATGGTAATCTCAAGCGGGCTTTCGGTAACTCCTTACGTAAAAGTAATTTCCGAAGGGGAGTCAATTGGAAACCTGACCGTTGGAAAAGGAAAAGTAGGGATCGGGACTGTTTGCAGTATAACTATTGATGGCGTACTGTTAAAGGCAGGAATTCCTGTGCATCCGAAACTCGGGGGAGTTGTCCAGATCCGAAATGGCATTCCTATACGTTTTACCGATGTGCTGACATATGTGAGTACAACCGTAGATCCCCTGGAAGTCCTGATGTCGCAAGGAATTACGTCTGTGTCTGAAATGCTCAGGACAGGTTCGGGCAAGGTTCTTGCAAACCTGAGAGAAGCTCCCATGGTTGCAAGAGACGCAATCGAAAGCACCCTTTCTGACCTTCTGGACGCAGGCTTCAGCGGAATTTTAGAAGTAGGAGAACCAAACACAAGGGTTCTGGATATCCCGATTGAGAGAGATCACCTTGGAATAGTTGTCATCGGAGGGACAAATCCGATGGCTGTCGTGCAGGAGTATGGAATTCCCATCGACACAAGTGCAATGTCAAGGCTAATTCCTTTCAAGGAAATGAGCCGGATTGAAGATCTGGTCTGAAATCCGTTTGCAACTTCTGCTCCAGCCCTTCTTTCCCTTCTTTTAGTGAACCCTGAATTTGCTTTCCACTTAGCCGGCTTTCCGTAATTCTTTCCGGTGGGCCGCTTTAATCATCCTGTACCTGTTTTCCGTCGAAGCTGTTCTCCTATGAAATGGTCAAGTTTTCGGGCAAACTCTTCCTTCATGTTTACAGGTATAGTTGCCCCTGCGGCGATATCATGTCCGCCGCCTGCTCCCCCTACTTCGGCCGAGACCGTTGACATTGCTTCAGACAGGTTTACTCCTCTGCGAATCAGGTCCTGCGTCCCTCTTGCCGAGACCTTTATCCCTCCCTCTGTGTTTGCAAAAGCGATAATCGGAAGATTTCGGTTTTCGACTATTGTGGAGCTCATGCCTGCAATTATTCCTACAATAGTTTCTTTTATCTGCGAGCCCGCATCGAAGTACTGCATGTTCTCGAGCTGTGTAACTCCATTTTCTTTAACGTACATAAGCCCGTTAACGAGGTTCTGCCTGTGTTCGGCAAGCAGTTTCTTGGCGTCTTCGTAGGCGTTTTCTCTGTCTCCCATGCAGACTGCAAGCCCGATGTCAGCATGGTCGTACCGGGCAGTAGCATTGAGGAGTGTGGAAAACTCTGAGGCATCTCTCATTTCCGTTCCTTCCCTCTCATTGAGAAGGACATACACCTCACCTATCAGGCGCTCGATCCTGTATGACGGGATCCCTGATTTGAGGCAATACTGGAAGAGCCCTGAGACAATTTTCTGCTTTTCCGAAACCTCCAGGTCTATCCAGCGTCTCCAGCGCTCGTCCTGGCTGTAGCGGATATTCAGGGCATGAAGAAATTCTATACAGGCTTCTTCGTTTCCGGTAAGTCCGGGAAGGTAAGGATCAGAAGAGTACTGCAAAAGTTTGTAGATTGGGCGGGTCTGCTTTCCGAACAGGGTCAGGTCTTTTTTGAACTCAAGGTGCCCCCCTTGCACCCCTTCCTCCAGAATTAGCCTGTTAATCCCTACAAGCTGCCCCATTTTCAGGTGCTGCATATCCCCTACAGCCCCTACTATGGCAAGTGAGGAAAGGTCTCTGTTCTTTCCGAGGGCTGAAGCCAGAAGGTAGGTGGTCCCCGAGCCGCTCAGTTCGTAAGACCCGTTTGCCCCGAAGAGGTGTGGGTTAAGGTGGAGATCCAGAGTGCCCTGAGGCTGATGGTGGTCTGAAACAACAGCACTGATCCCGCGGGCTTTTATCTGTTCGCACATCCCGCTTCCGAGGTCCGTAAAAACTACAAATTCGTGGTTTTCATCTGCAATAGTGTCAAGGGCTTTTTCATCGAGCTGCTTTACAAAACGCGTTGTATATTCGAAATTTCCCCGTTCAAGAGCTGTGCAGATAATCCCTGCTGAAGTCAGCCCGTCCGCATCAATATGAGATACTATATGCACTGACCTGTGTTTTCTTATCTCTTCGGCACACCTGTCCGCTTCTTTTCTAAATGCTTCCATAGTTTCAGTCATTACTCTCTCCGAGATTCTCTGCTGCCTCATTTAAGCTATCTTTTTCCCAGCGATTTTTTCTTCCCCACTCTCTGGGGTTTATCATGTAATCTTTTCCGTCCCTTTTGATTTCCGGAAAACTTCGGATTTCCTCTACTGTGAGTTTAAGGTTTTTTGTACGATAAAGCTTCTCCAGATCTTCCCAGGGCACCATATATGCTTCCCTTTCGCGCCCGGTCCCGAGGCGAAGCTCCACTGCAAGGAAGCCTCTCCTTCCCGATCGATTCAGGTAGTCCGAAATCCTTTCGATTTGATGGATGCCTTTTTTGTCTACAGTAAAATGCTGGGAGAAGTAAAGTGCATTTGCTCCTTTATCCACGGAAATACTTTTGCATTCGATGCCCAGGTACAGGTCAGGGTCAAGGGAATCTACAAGCACGTCAAGAAACTGGGAAGTAAACCTGTGCTGTTTAAGTCGATAGGAGATGGCTCTTATGCCTTTTTCCTCAATGTATGCGTTAAATGAGTTTACAAGCACACGTTCGAACTCGGTCATAAAATCCGTTCTCCTGTTTTTCTCTATTTTATTTAATCTTTTTATTTGAAATGTAAGGGCTGTGCTCTGTTATCTATAATTTTCTCTAAAGATGGCAATGATGATGCATACGTGCAGCAAATGATAAATGCCGACAAATACCGGTAACTCATACCTGTGACAGGAATACTGGAGTTTGGGTACGCATGCCTGTGATAGGAATACTGGAATTAGGGTAAGTTAATCATTATACATCTGATTACTATTTCCAAAAGTAATTTTTTACCTGAAGGATAGTTTCCTTTAAAAGCTTGCTGGTAGCTGGAAAATCTAAATCCATTAATTCGGGACACATTTTTCGGATACATTTTTCCGGAGTCAACTATGGAATACATGATATTTGCTTCAGGCCATGCCTCCGGCTAATTAAAAAAGTAAAGCAGGGAATTTTTCCGGAGAATAAATGCCGACCAGGATTCTGATCGGCTTATTTAGGGTTTTATTTCAATTTGATATGATAAAGGTTATAAAGTCCGGGCTGAGCCTTGTTTCCCTTACAAGTCTTTCTATTGTATCTTCATCGGAAAGACCTTCTTCCTTCAGTTCCTTTATGCGGTCAAAAACATGCTGGGAAACTTCGGAATATTCGTTGATGTCTTTTCTGTGGCCCCACACATCGCCTTCAAGTAAAGCAATGTTCTGCATTGAAAGATACATCTGTGCAGAACTGGAAATTGTTCTTTTGTATGAGCTCGGGATGTGGATCGCTTTCATCTCTGGACACTTCAGAATGAGCTTGAAAATGTCCTTGTTGGATGGTCTGAATGCGAGATGGACAATTTCCTCATTGATTTTTAAAGTGTCAATTTCTTCTTTTGAGCTTACAACTCTAATTTTCATTTTTATCACCGTTCTTTCCAGGTTTTTAGAGTTTGTTTTAGGGTTTAATTTAGGGCTTTTTTGGGTTTCTTTGTTTAATTAGGGTTTAATTTAGGGTTCCTAGTTAAAGGTTTAATTTCTAGTTTTGGTTTTAATTCGAATTTGATTTAGGGTTTCTTAGTTTTAATTCGAATTTAATTCAGGTTTTTTCGTTTAATTTAGGTTTTTATACTTTATTCAGCTTTTTTGGGTTTTTAATTCCTTATTAGTTTTTATTTTTAAAATCAAAGCCTGGAAGAGGCTTTGAATTTTATATATTACGTTTTTTATTATGTTAAGATCTCATAATATTTATTTTTTTATGAATGTTTTTTCACATCAAAAATTTATTCCTGAAAATACATCTGTTAATAGCTTTATGTTTTGAGCATTCTGTTTTTCTCTCACATATTTTAAAATTCATCGTTTACGGGTTTACCTTTAATGGTCATTACCCTTTACCTGAATCTTGAAGAGTATTTTTCCAAAACCAAAATTTGACGTTTTATTCTAAGGTATAAATATTTTACATAATTAGCGAAGGCGGGTATACGTTAATATACCATACTATTTAACATTTTTCTGTAATTTCCTCTGTGAAATCCATTAATTCGAATGCTACGGACATGGATTTTAGTTAAATAGTTCTTTTTTATTGTCTATTTTTCCTTATCTTTCAGGTACATGGATAAAATACTCCCCATCTCCATTAAGTTTTTAACTTTTTTTAGGACCCAAATTATTCTTTTCCCTTACCGTTAAACTACCATTTTTCAGAATAAGTTCTGAAGCTCTTGATTCTTTTAACTGACTAACGTATAAATTTTGACTTATACTTCAATATTACTATTCAGTTGTCTCACTTTATTTACACAGTATTATTTATATTTTTACATTAATTATATTTGATATGCCTTATATCTTTAATATATATTTGGTGGTGTGTAAGATAAGTTACGCTATTCAATTTTATTGCTTCCTTTTTATTGATTACGTATCTCTCTTTATTGACCTATTTATTGGGATTGTAGTTATCTTCATTCCAGAATGTTTGATCCCCTCAAATCTCTTTGAACTTTGTCTGTCAATTAATAAAGTCCTATTTTTATGTTGATACAATTTATTGATATTTCATATATATCCAAAATTTATATTCTTCTATTGTTCATCCTCTCCCCTAAATCTGAACTAAACTGTATGGAGAAAATTTCCCCGTAATCTGAATTTTTGCAGGAGTCAGTTTTAGATAAATCGGAAAATAAAAGAGAGTCGAAAAAAGTTGCTATAAGGAGAGTTGAAAAAAAGTTATTGCATAGTCTCGAGCTGGAAAACTCAGTTTAAAGGCATTGTATCCTTTAAAGGCATTGTATTCAGTTTAATGTATAAAATTTCGTTTGCAGCATACACCGGGAAAAGAAGGCTATTTTTCAGCCCTTAAGGGTCTTTGCCATATAGAGTCCGTCGAGATTATACCCGAGTTTTCGGTAATATTCTCTGGCCCCGATTCCACTGATTATTGCAAGTTTCCCATAGCCGGCCTCGGATGCGATTTTTTCCGCGTGCTCAATAAGTTCCTTCCCATAGCCCCGGTGCTGCCACTCCTTTTGTTTTGCCCCTTTTCCCACAGGGACCATGGAGCCGTAAACATGCAGTTCTCTTATAAGGGCGGAGTCCTGTAATTCCTGGCGGTGGGGGGCAGCCGGGAAACGCAGCCGGGTAAAGCCTATTAGGACGTCTGCTGAAAGGTCTTCAAAAGCGATGAAATGTTCTGTGCCGTTACAGGCTTCGTAGCTTTCCATAGTAAGCTCGATATCTTTTTCGTTTATCCTTCTTCCTTTCAGGCTGTTATGCCCTACTTCCCTGCAGCGTATACAACGGCATTTACCTCCTTTTTCCCGGAGTTTTTCCTCTGCAAGCTGCCTGAGGTTACTCTTTCTGACGCCTGCAAAGATCTGGTGGGCGGGAATGTCCCGCTGGATGCGCTGGAGTCTTACCCATTTGGGCAGGACGGATTTTATGTCGGCAACAAGTTCTGCTGCCTCTTCATCGGAAAGGGCCTGATATTCTCCGGCTTCCCACATCCTGTACAGCGCTGTGCCTTCGGTCACTAGGGTCGGATAAATCTTGAGGTAATCCGGCCTGAAGCGAGGATCTTCAAAGAGTTTTTTAAACCCCCTTAGATCGAGTTCGGAATTCGCTCCCGGGAGGTGGGGCATCATGTGGAAGCCTACCTTGAAGGCGCTGTCTCTTAAAACCCTGTTAGCTCTGACGATTTCTGCAACTCCGTGTCCTCGCTGCATCCGCGTCAGAATAAAATCATAGACACTCTGGACTCCAAGTTCAACCTTTGTCCCCCCAAGCCTGAGGAACTCGTCCACATGTTCTTCTGCTGCCCAGTCGGGACGGGTTTCGAATGTTATGCCCACGTTCCGGATATCGGCTACTTCGTTAGCTTTCTGGACCTCTTCAAGCGGGATGTAAGGGGAAGCTTTTCCGATCTGCCGGACATTTTCCCTCCATTCGGTGCCTGTGAAGTCGTTCATCGCCTCAAGGCAGCGTTTGCTGAACCATTCCTGATAATCGAGGCTGCGGGCTGAGAATGTGCCTCCCATGACTATCAGCTCTACCTTCTCCACATCATGGCCTATCTCCTTTAGCTGGGAGAGCCTGGACTGAACCTGGGCGTAAGGGTCAAACTCGTGTTGAATTGCCCTCATAGCTGCA
The DNA here is from genome assembly GCF_000007345.1 of Methanosarcina acetivorans C2A. NCBI lineage: Archaea > Methanobacteriati > Methanobacteriota > Methanomicrobia > Methanosarcinales > Methanosarcinaceae > Methanosarcina > Methanosarcina acetivorans. The sequence continues at coordinate 962,866 of NC_003552.1, forward strand.
GGTTCTCTTCCCATGTAGCTCTGAGGAGATTTAAAAGCCGAATTGGGGCCACCGGGGCAGGGCAGGCACACTCCGTGGGGGCATGGGGCAGGGGAGGTCATTACGGCAATTACCGCAACTCCGGAAATTGTTCTTACGGGTTTTCGCCTGAGGAACTCCTTTATTACTGCCTGCTCTTCGGGTGTACCCTGCATAATTATATCTCCGTTCCTGGGCAGGCTGGCAAGATGATATAGTTTACTTACGTCTTTTTTTACTTTGTTCAACTGGTCTTCGTCTTTTATTTCCCCGGCAAGTACCTTTTCAAGGATATTCCTGCAGGCCCTGTTATAATCAGTTTCCTTCATTTCAAATTCCGTCTTATCGGGGCATTTTTCCCGGCTCTTTCTTTCGGCAGCAGTTTAGCTGAAAGGTTCTTTTGGAACTGGTAACTTTGTTGCAGAACTTTAGGAGTCGTACACTTTAAGCTCCCGTTTTTGCTACTTTCGATAAGCTCGCTTTACTTAAAGCTGTGTGTAAGCCTGCTACTATCCTGCGACTGCATTTTAAAAAAGACAATTTTACTTTTTCTTTTTGTACGGATGATCATTTCAGTTTTTAATGTTGTATCGGGTGATTTGTATCGGGTGATTTGTATCAGGTGATTTGTATCAACTAAAGATATCTGTAATCGATTACTCTGAATAGAGCCTCAATTCCAGTACCTGATTATCAATTTCTCTGAGTTGAGTCTCAATAATAGTATAAATATAGTCAATTGATTTGAAGAGGGAATCAATTGACCAGTATCATGGTTGTTGTCTGTCACGGATATATTTCTCGGGTATCCGGAAGGGTTGGCAATTTCGTTTGTCTGGTTTTGATCAACAGAAATCAAATCCTATGATAAAAGTTCCCAGCCCTACTGCTGGCTTGAGGCCCATGACAGACCTTATATATTCGTCCGAGGGTGTAGAAGGAGATGCGAGCACAATGTTGTTTATTCTGCTCACGCACTCTAAATCCTCACATTTTTGGGGAGGGAGGACAACGGTGAGAGGTTCCTTTCCTGCCTCTTTTGGTTTTGGTACTGCACTTCTGTAAATTACAAAATTCCCCATCACCATCATATCTTTGCATTTTTTGCACTCTTCGATTTTTTCGGGGTCATAGATATCCTCGCCTACTTTTTCCCCGTACTGCATGAGAATCACATTTGGTCCCTCTGGCCATACATAGTCCATGTTGGTTGTAAAAGCTATGATTATCTCCCGCTTGAGAACTTCTTTGATCCCCCGGTTGTCTCCGACTCCCATGCCCATCAGGACTGCTCCTTCGGCTTTTTTCTCGAGTTCAAATATTTTCTCCTTATCTTCTTCATTCAAAATGTACGTATCTTCCACGCCTTTGATGGCTTTAATCCTGCAGAGGACATCCTGGATAATATCTTGGCATTCCAAAGCTGATACCCCGTGTTGTTTTTTAATCCTATGTTGTGCTGTTCATATAAAATATGATCTTATATAGTTTACTTGTCCGAGTTTCGGGTACCCACTCTTCAGGGGATACTTTCTTGAAGCTATCTCTCTACTCTTTTCTTTTATATATTTTTCTTATTTTATATTTCTTTTATTATATCGTCAATTTCTAATACGTTGTATAAATTATACTGCTACCCGTGCAATATATACAAATTTTGACTTTTATTTATGTAAAATTAATGAAAGTCTGTGCGAAAAATAACTTAATTATTCCAAAAGTTGATTTCCCCCCTCCCGCTTTGTTCCCTAAATTTGCCGGCTTTCAAGGGCCGATTTCTGAGCTTATTTTTTTCCTGTTGTCCGGGGCAGCTCAGCAACGTGGCATATGTAAAAAACAGCTCCTTTATGGGGTGTCAGGTACAGTTTCTTTCCGGAAGATGGCTGAAACTGTAATATGTAATTCACTCCGGCTTTAGGAATAATAAAGCCTCTGCTCCGATTGTGCAGTTGAGAAATTGCTGATCTGTATGAGGTGTGGAACAATTTTTCCCGCTTCAAGAGCTTTTTAAAACAGGCAAACCTCAAATAAATGGGGTTTCCACATAATTGGTTTTTAAAATTAGTATTGTTTCAAATTCTTTAGCTCTTCTTCCAGAAACATATTATCCTTTTTCCATAGTGTTTTATAAGTATTTCGACTTTGTCTTCTATGTTAACCTCTGACGAATATTCTGCCCGGGTTCTTTCGACATTTACCGTCATTTGTATCGTTGTTTTGCGCTTTTCCTCTCTAATTTCTCTGAAATAGACCACAAAAGATTTAATAATGCAATTATTTTATAGAACACTTGTAATCCAATTTAGAGGGATACGGAGGGAATGAAATCCTCTTCGGCAATAGACGAAAATGGACAAGTCTGATTTGGTGAAGAACGGTGAAAACCCTTTAAGTGTTTGATCCCGACACTTCTTCTTACATACGATATATCTTAACAAACATGGAGGAAACAATAAAATGAAGAGATTTGCAGCATTATCACTGGCTGCCCTCATGCTTCTCACTGTATTTGCATCCGCCGCAAGCGCAGTAGACGTAATTGAGATCCGTGGTCCAGTGTACAATGGCTCTGATATCGACGACATTATTGATACATATGGCGACGGTACCATCCTTACAATGGATGCAACTGACTTTGCAGCATTCTACTACGACATTGACGATAACGTAACAACCGAAACCCTTTCCATTGAAGACGTTCCAGACACTGAAGGCAACGTCATTGGAGAAGGCGGACTTATTTATGAGACAACCATCCAGGAAGTTGAATACGAATACTACAACCCGGATGCTGGCTGGGACAACTACAGCCTGATGGGCTTCTTCGCAGAGAAGTACATCCCAATCAACCCTGACAAGGCAGACAAGCTCTCAAAGCTCATCCTTGACAGCGATGACAAGTACACCATCAGAACCGGTGAAATGCTCGACCTCGGTGAAGGTTATGCTATCGAAGCCAAGCAGGTCGATGTTGACGGTGAGAAAGTCTGGCTCGAATTCACCAAGGACGGAGAATTCGTAGATGACGAAATCATCTCAGTTTCAACTGCTGACGATGAAGCCAACACCTGGGATGTAGAACTCGATGACATCGAGGACGAAGACGATGTTATTGTCCTCAAAGTCCACGTCAACCAGGTCTTCCAGGGCGCAGTCGACAGCATTGCCCAGATCGAAGGTCTCTGGCTCATTGACTACGCAAACGCAATGACCATCGAGTCTGACGACGAATTCGGTAACCTTGACGATGTATCCATCGACGGTGACACCCTTACAATTACCAACGAAGACACCTTCACTCTGACCAGGGATGATGAGGAGGAAATCGGTGAGGGCCTCTACTTCGCCACAGCCGACACCCCATCCAATGTGCTCAGGTTCTATGCAATGAAGGAAATCACAGACCCCGGCACCTATGAAATCAGGGGACAGGTCGCTTCCGGCTTCGGTGATCAATCATGGGATGCAAGCAGCTTTGCAGGCTTCTACTATGACATCGACGACAATGTCTCAACTGAAACCCTCACAGTCTCCGATCTTGACGGAAACGTGATTCCTGAAGGCGGTCTCGTTTACACCACCACCATCGCAGACGTTGACTTCGAGTACTACAACCCTGACGCAGGCTGGGACCAGTACCCTGTTATGGGTTTCTTTGCAGAAGAATACATCCCAATCAACCCTGACAAGGCAGACAAGATCGCAAAGCTTGTCCTTGACAGTGATGACAAGTACACCATCAGAACCGGTGAAATGCTCGATCTCGGTGAAGGTTATGCTATCGAAGCCAAGCAGGTCGATGTTGACGGTGAGAAAGTCTGGCTCGAATTCACCAAGGACGGAGAATTCGTAGATGACGAAATCATCTCAGTTTCAACTGCTGACGATGAAGCCAACACCTGGGATGTAGAACTCGATGACATCGAGGACGAAGACGATGTTGTTGTCCTCAAAGTCCATGTCAACCAGGTCTTCCAGGGCGCAGTCGACAGCATTGCCCAGATCGAAGGTCTCTGGCTCATTGACTACGCAAACGCAATGACCATCGAGTCTGACGACGAATTCGGTAACCTTGACGATGTATCCATCGACGGTGACACCCTTAAAATCAGCAATGAAGATACCTTCACTCTGACCAGGGACTCCGAAGAGGAAATCGGCGAAGGTATGTACTTCATGATCGCTGACACTTCATCCTCTGATCTCAGGTACTACCCATACGTAGAGAAGACCATCGGTGAAGAGGTTTCTGGCGAAGAAGAAACTCCTGAAGAAACCCCAACCGGGGAAGTTACTGAAACCGAAGGAGAAGAAGAAACTCCAACCGAAGTAACAGAAACTCCAACTGAGGGAGAACCTGCACCTGAAGAGACTGAAACTACCGAAAGCGAAGGTACTACTCCAGGCTTTGGATTCATGTTCGGCCTTGTAGGACTCCTTGCAGTAGTTTACCTCGTCAGGAGGAACAACTAAATTTTCTGAGTGAAGGGTTTTCCTACCCTTCTCTCTTTTAAATTCTTTTTTGGTTTCTTTTTACAGATAAGTTTTTATTTGTAGGATTTCTTAGTTCTCTCGATGCTTTTAATTCTGAAATCCTGATTCTTTAAACCGTCTGTTTCAGGGTTACAGATCAAGGTGAAATACCATGAAAAAAAGTATAGCTTTAATATCCGTGTTTGCGGTTTTGATGATCGCGTTTTCAGGCTGCGTGGGCAACAATTCCCCTGCAGTTAACGGGACAGACTCGGCCAATCCGGAAACAGATGCAATTTCTGAGGAAGATGTAGCCGGAATAAGCACACTTGAAACCCTTCCTGCGGGCTTTGAGTACGTTGATACCATTTCACTCTCCACAGATGAAATTAAAAGTGATTACGACGCTGAAAATGTCTCCGGGGTTCTTAACGTCTCCGAAGGGGTCTACAAAGACTCTAATGAAACTAATTATTATGTAGATGTTATCGAACTTGAAGATGAAGATGCTGCAAATAATTTCATCGATGCATACAAAGCTTCTTTCCCTCCACTTAGTAATGGTTCCCGTTTTACGGATGTTTCTTTTAACGGGCACTCTGCCGTGATAATCACCAAATATATTACATCGGGAGGAGAAGTCGTTCCCAGATACACCTACATCTGGAGCAATGAAAACTATGTGATAGTAGTTTACGGAAACACTGCTGAAGAAGCTCCCATCAGGCAGCTGGCAGAAGCAACCGGATACTAATTCCTTTTCAGTAAAGTTGATATTTCTCAACTTTCTTTATTTCCTTTTTAAAATTGACGGCTCCGGATTAATCGGTTGATATTCTGAATCTCCAAAGCTGGAATCTTTTGTTTTTCTTTTATACTCTTAAGGGCTGACTTGTCAGGTTTGCAATGCAAAAAAGTAACAGGAGAACTCATAATGCTATCAGGAAAAACAGAAGTGAATCTTCTTCCCTGTCCGGAGAATACTTCCCTTAGAGGCTGTCTTAAAATTAAATAATACCTGTCCCAAGATTGTTCGTCAATGTCAGAACAGACTGAAAGACTTCCTTATCCTAGCGATTTATCTGATAAAGAATGGAAACTAATCGAGCCTCATATCCCAAATCCCCCAACTAATCGAGGCAAAAAACGTGTTCACCCCTATCGTGAAATATTGAATGGCATATTCTATTTGCTACGTTCTGGTTGTGCATGGCGAATGCTACCACACGAATTTCCACCATGGCAAACTGTCTACCACTATTTCCGTCTTTGGCGTCTTTATGGAATTTGGGAACGCATAAATGCTGCGCTAAGGACTGAACTGAGAATTGCAAATGGCAGAGAACCAGAACCGAGTGCAGCGATTTTGGATAGTCAATCAGTCAAAACCACAGAAACACGTGGAGTACGCGGCTATGATGCTGGTAAGAAAGTCAAAAGACGAAAGCGCCATATTCTGGTGGATACAACAGGGCTAATATTAATGGTTGTAGTTCATGCAGCGAATATTCAGGATCGAGATGGAGCTAAACTTGTTCTGGAACAAATTAAGGGGACATTCTCTCGATTGCAGCTTATTTGGGCTGATGCTGCTTATGCTGGTCAACTGGTTGATTGGGTCAAGATAACCTGTGGTTGGGTTTTGGAAATAGTAAGGCGTAAAGATGATGTCAAAGGTTTTCAAGTACTTCCTCGCAGATGGGTAGTAGAGCGTACATTTGGATGGCTGGGTCGTTATCGGCGGTTGAGCAAAGATTATGAAGGATTAACAGAGTCCAGTCAAGCCTTCATTTATGCGGCTATGATCCATATAATGAGCAGACGACTGGCTAAAATAGAACCTTTATCCAGATGAAAAATGAATATTCAGACAGCCTCTTAGATATCAGGAACTTATTTTAATCAAAAAATAAATATCAGCGCCCCCACTAGCTGGTCTGCAACACTCTACAAAAAAGAAATACAGATTTGGAAGAAAATTAAAAACCTAAATTTCTTTCATTTGTCTGCTTGATTCTCCTCCTTGCTCACAAACGTCTCAGAAACTTTTACTTGCCGGGGTGTTCTCTTCATTCGTCTATCTCTTTTTTGTCTTTTCGGGAAAGACCGCTCTCCTACGTCGAGCGGGAAATGAGCGACACTGTATAGCGAATAACGTCGAAAGGGTCAGAGATATCTTTAATTTAGTCTGCTTGGCTCAGCTCATTACTTAAACCATCAACCAGGGAAGAACAACTCTGGTGAACATCGGGAAAAAAGGCACATAAATAGGAGATTATGAAGAACCGAAATGTAAAAAAGGGCAGTAAAACGGATAAGAAAGAAACTCCTTGGAGTTTCTGTTTACTTCGATCTTATCCGCCATACATTTATTTCAAGTACTTCAAGTCGTTCACTTTATAAGCAAAACGCCTTTTCCGCCGATGTTAACATCGCCTACTAACTTGCGGTATGTAACACCTTCGACTTCTTCTGTTCCTTCTTCTTTGTAGGAGGGTAGCAGGTCGTACACTTCGCCTTTGATGATGACCGTGCCGTTCTTCATCTCGCTTGCCGGCATGGTAGCATTGCCTTCGATGACTATTTTTCCGCCGTTGTTTGAGATTGCGGGAAGGAGCCCTACATCACCTTTTACGAGGATCTCCCCTCCGCACATATGTTCGCCAAGGTAGTCCTTCGTATTGCCGTTGACGGTAATCTTTCCTCCACGCATGCCGCAGGCTTCTCCGCGGTAACCTGCTCCAACATAATAGGAGGCACTTCCGTTGAGGATGATTTCTCCGCCTGCCATCTCGCAGCCGAGCCAGCTGTCAGCATCGCCGTTGATTACGACCTTTCCTCCCTTCATGCCAAAGCCGCAGTGCATATCCACGTTGCCATTGATCTCGATCTCTCCTGCGCTCATGTTCTGCCCTATGCGCTTAACTCTGGAGACATCACCTTCGAAAACTATCTTTGTGTTTTCTGCGGAGTCACTGCCTTCCACCTCTATATAGAAGAAATCTCCGAGGGGGCACTGCCCGTTTCCGTACCAGACGGGAATCGCCTTAATCTCTTCTGCGGACTTGCCGGCAAAGTTGTCAGGGTTTATATTGTCGGCTTCGATGGGGATTTTATTTGCTTTTTTGAGGGAAAGTTTTACGAGCTGCATTCAGAACACCCCCTCGGTGTCGATTTCAACAGGCTTCTGGATGTACGAGTCCTCAACCATATAATTGGCTTTACTCACGGTGTAGTACTTCCTGAATTTGCGGTCTATATCTTTCTGCATCGCAGCATCGATGCTTTTCGGAACTTTTGCGTTCACCCAGTAAGTCTTTCCTTTCGGGGTGGCTTCGATTTCTCCGTCCTTTACAACGATTTCTCCGCCTTTCAGGGTATATGCCGCACCTGAGAAAGCTTGCTTAACCTTTGCGTACTCCGTCGAGGGGTCAACCTGACCGGGCAGGAGATCATAGATTGCAATGTCTGCATCCGAGCCAACTTTCAGGTTTCCTTTCTCCGGCCTGCTGTACATCTTTGACTGGGTGCTCCTTGTCATGACGGCAAGCTCATAGAAGTCCAGTTCCCTGTCGATTCCGGGAAGTACCATCCTGTCAAGAGCCATCTTGGAAAAGCCTGAGATAACCTCTGCTCTCCTCTTTGCGCTCATAAGGTAGGTAAAGGCTTCAGGATAGTTAACGAAAGAACCGCCGTTGGGGCTGTCGGTTGTGAACATAATCTTCCAGGGGTCCTTTACGAGCAGGGCGAGTTCAAGCCCTATTGCCCACTGGACTGCGTTTACGAAACTTTTTGGAGAATAGAACAGGGGCACGACTCCGGAAGCATCTTCCAGTTCGATGTCCTGGTTGCTCCATTTCTCGTGCAACATTCTTGCGTTTGCATACTCCACGGGACCGTCTGCAGTCATGGTCACGGCAGGGCCGAAGATTACCTGCCCGAGGTCAAATGTCAGGTGGTCTGCCCCGTTGACATAGTCTGCAACCATCGGGGCTCCGGTTTCAAAGTCCCTCCAGGAAGTGCCAGCATAGGCATTGAACTGCACGTGAGTTACATGCAGGGCCTGTCTGTCACGGCTCGGCTTAACCTTCTCAAAGAGCTTCATGGTCTCTATGGTGGTTGCGTAGTTGCCGGGCTTTCCCAGGTTGTTGCAGTGCACGTGTATGGAGTGCGGAAGCCGCAGGCGTTCGTTAGCTTCTGCGAGCCCGATAAGGATCTCTGCAGGAGTTACATCAAAATTGGGGACAGGGTCGTAAAGGCCCGTAACGTTCCTTCCCCAGCCCCAGGCTTCTCCGCCTCCGGGGTTTACAATCTTTACTCCGTAACCTCTTGACGCTTTCAGGCCCCAGGCAATGTAAGCTGCGAGTTTTTCAGGTTCCTTGTCCCGGATATATTCCATAACCTGCCAGTTGCTTCCGAAGAGAGAAAGCCCCATTTTGTCAAGGATAGGGATTTCCTTGAATTCCTCATGGGTGTGCCTTGCGGCAAGCAGGGGGATTGCAGCTTCACAGATAGTTGTGTATCCGAGTTTTGCATACCTGTACCCGATTGCGTAAGTATTGGGAGTGTTGTACCCTACCTGCGCTCTTGTTTTTTCGGTACGTGCAACCTGGCCCGAAAGTCCGGGTACAGGGTTTTTCCTTGCATCATTCGGATTGATGAAACGGCCTACGTTAATTTTTCCTGCGCTGTGGGTGTGCCCGTCAAAGCCTCCTGCCATGGTGAGCTTGCCTACTGCATCGATAACCTTAGCATTTCCGGAGACTCTCTCTACGATCTTTCCGTCTCTGATGCAGATATCCATAGGCTCGCAGTTAATTCCCTGCGCAGGGTCACAGACACTGGCGTTTTTAATCAGGATTTCCGACATCTTATGCACCTCTCTTCAGTTCCCTGACCTTTGCAGTCAGGTCTTTTACGATTTCTTCGTCGGTCTTAAACCTGGTATCAATCAGTTTCTTCATGCGGAGGGAAATTGCATCCATACGGTAAGCCGTACCCTCGGCTTCGATTCCTACGATTGCCGAGGGGATTACCACGTCTGCAATTTCGGTTGTCGGGTTGGCATAGGGGTCGATCTGGATTACAGGAATCTTTGCAAGGTGCCTGACTGCTTTTTGTGGGAAGTGGGCCCCGGGATCAGCTGCAGCTATAATTGCAGCATCCGGCTCTTCACGCACAAGCAGGTCGTTTGCTCCGGTTTCTCCGGGGTTGTAATATGGATATCCTCTGGCGAAGTCGATAGCCATCGGGAAACCGGTTTCCCAGGTCGCTACCTGCCCGAAACCGGTAACATTATAGTGCCCGCGCATTCCTATCATTACGGCTTTTGTGTGCTGGTTAAGGTCAGAAATAAGAGAAGACACCGCATCTCCGTTCTTGTACTTGGAGCGGGACTGGGTTACTCCCATTCCGAAGAAGATACAGACGAATTTTGCATTCTTCAGGGTCTCTGCAAGCTCGAGAACCTCAGCTTTTGGAACCCCTGCAACGGTTTCCGGAACAACGTCCTCATGCCCGTTTACAATTGAGCGAAGCGCGGTTATAAGGAGCAGGTCGGAACCCTGTTCGATTTCCACATAGTTATCAGCGAGTTTAGCGGTGTCGGTTTTTCTGACATCGATGACCACCATTGTCCTGCCTTTTCGCCCTTTTTCGGTAAAGAAGCCTTTTGAAAAGCTGGAGTAACGGGACATATGCCTGGGGTGGGCATGGACAGGGTTGCAGCCCCAGAAGACGATTACATCTGCCCTGTTCTTTATTTCTCCAAGGGAGGCTGAAGGAGAGCCTTTTTCCTGGGCAGCAAGGGCTGACGGTCCGTGGCAGACGTTTGCTGTAGAATCTATAACCGAGCCGGTTTCTTCGGCAAGCTCAATTGCGCCACTTACCGCTTCACAGGAAGTGGAACACCAGCCATAGGAAAGTATCCTCCTGGAATTTACGAGAATTTTTGCGGCAGCTTCGATTGCCTCTTCATAGGAGACAGGGACAAGTTCCCCATCTTTTCTGATCATCGGGGTTTCTATCCTGTCATGTTCGAACATGCCGACAAACTTGCTGTGCCCGAGGATGCAGGCGTTTTCTATCTTCGTGATCTTGTTGTCCTCAACAGTGACCGTGATATCGTCGCAGAGGGATCCGCAGAGGGAACATACTGCGTCTTTAATTACTGGCATATTTTTTCCTCCGAATTTTTCAGTTTTCTCCGGTATCTGATGAAATATGAATTTCTTGCTTCAGGAGGATCTGGAATTTAGTCTTCCAGGTACTTCCTCATCAGGGCCTTCATTTCCAGGGGTTTTTCTTCCGTAACTTCGATTTCAGCAGGGACACCTTTGAATCCGGGCATTCCGCAGCCGTGGGTGTCAGGGTCCAGTACGGCGTTTGCCCAGGGGCCCATGGGAATAAAGGCAAGGTTGTCAGGGTTTCCATCATTTGCCTTTGCAAATACCACCACTTCCCCAAATTCGGTGGTAACTTTCAGGCTGTCGCCTTCCGAGACGCCCAGCCTCTCGAGGTCAGCAGAGTTCAGCTCACAGTAAGCACAGGCATCAAAGTAGCCTTTATGCGTTTTTGCTTCCAGATGTGCGCCCTGGTCGGCGGTCCTTCCGGATATGAGATTTGCTTTTATTTTCATGGAAATTCCTCATCTGGGGTGTAACAGAGTTTCGATAATGAGTTTCAATAAGCTGGATCGTCATCATGGCCGAGTCTTTTTAGTGGTTAATCTCTCAGGCTTAAAACGGTTCAGAAGGCCATTGATAACGTTTAAATTGAAGCAAGGACCAGATTCATAGCTTGGGTTCTTCTTTTGAGAGTGAACCCCCTGAGGGGTTCGGTTTACAGGTTCATTTTTCAGGTCTTGCAGTTCCAATAGCTTAGTTCCAATAGCTATATTATCTGGATTGGATTACAGGGCTGCTTTTCTTGTCCGAGATTTGTATCATTTTTTCGTTATAATTATGCGATTTATATACTTATACAGATTTAATAAAGCGGTGTAATTTTCCTGGTCATGCCTGATTGATGGGAACATTCAGGGATGGCTTTTCCGGGTTTCCCTTGTTTTTAAAAATCCATTTGAAATAATATTATTATCTCTTTTAAATTATATATCTATCCGTTATGCTAACCATACCCCAATAATCCCTTTTATTATATATTACCATATTATGTTACGTTCGACATAACGTGCTTACTGTTACCCTTTCTATTTCCAAAATCCTGCTGTTCTGTCTGTTTTATTTTCCTGCCGCATTCCAGAACAATAAATTATGGATTATGGGGGCAGTCATCGATTAAATCTGTAAAAACAAGTACAAACTTTAGCAAACATTTGCTTTCTGAAAAAAAGTTGAGAGATTCGTGAGGCCCCGATTTTTGAGAGTTTTCCTTCATGCTCAAATAATGAAAAAAGACATCATTTCCCTCTTCCGATCGTTACCCTTTAATATATGTTAATACATCTGTGTGTTGCAAGCCCGGATAGCCTAGTCGGTTGGGGCGCCAGACTCATAGGGACTTTATATGAGGCGTCTTTAATCTCCTGAGATATCTGGAGGTCGCGTGTTCGAGTCACGCTCCGGGCACCTGATTTTTTCCGTGCTCTACAGGTATTTTTTGGTTTTTTATCTTTTGCTGCTGTGTTTCATGCTAAAATCATTTTTTCCGTATACTCAATTATTTCCCAATTAAAAGATTAAAAATGCTTTTAATTCTGAGAACTCCATCATAGGCCTTTTTTCACATTGAACATCTCATCGAGGAAAGTGGTGGTTGATTAGAATTTATATGCATACTAGTACATCGATTCCTAATTAATTGCATATTTGTTTCATATTTCAATTCCACCGGGAATCCTGTCTTCTCCTTCAACTTTATATTTCCACACAAATACCACAGGTTCCTCATTGAGTAAATTTATGTATTGATCGATCCTGTTCTTTAATTCCATTATTGATTTTACTCTTATTGCCTTTAAAAAGCCTCTACTCATTTTGCTTATGAAACTTTCAATAATATTCAACCATGATGCATGTTTTGGGGTAAATACGAACTTTAACTTCCCTTTTCCCAAGGTACTTATATATTTATTAGTTTCTTCTGATGTGTGTATTTTGTGGTTATCAAGAGTTGCTACGATTTTTGTATCCTGGTAATCTGATACTATTTCTTTTATAATCTCAATAAATTCACGACTTCTACCTTTTTCAAAAACTTTGTGATAAACTTTCCCGGTAATCAAATCAATACATGCAAATAATGAAAGAGTACCATGTCTAATATACTCATAATCTCTTGCCATCATAGGATATTTTCCTTCTGTTGGCATCACATCCGGGTATTTATTTTCAATAGCTTGAATGCCTGTTTTTTCATCACATGAAAGGATTACTCTATCTACCTTTTTCTTTTTTTTGAATTCTTTTTTTAGTTTTTTAACTTCCTTATAAGTGCCCAGGACCTTCCTTGCTTTTTCATCAAAATCCGGGTCTACTTTGGCGGCGTAATACCTTGTTTTATGTGGTTTTTCTAAACCCCCATTTGACCGATAGGCACTCACACTTGCCGTAGTTTGTTTCGCCCATCACTCATTCCTCCTCATTTAAAATTCTTATGTATTCTTCTACTAGGGATTTTCCCATTCCCAGAATTTGTGCAATTTCCTCACTTTTCATCGTTTTGCTAAGCTTTTCTACCTTCTTGTATGCTTTAATGTACCTATCACACGCTTCCTGCGTGTGATTTGTCATTCTTGCAATATCCGGTGTTTGATATCCTTTTATGTACAAGTTTAGTATAATCCTCTTGTGAGTGACTGCTCTACCAATATCATGTATGATTCCTCTTGTTGGCAATATCTCGCCTGTTCTTTGCATATACTCCTTTGCCTGTTTGCTTACCGTACCCGTGGAAACATTTAGCAGATATGCCATATCAGAATGTGTTAGCAGTGCTTCCTGTTCATATGCCTCTTTAAATATCCTAACCACTTTTGTTTCCATTATTTCTCTATCTGAATACCCTTCCTTCTTCATCTCCAGGTCATCTTTGGAAATCAAGGTCAAAACAATTGGTGTTAATGGTGTTTTCTTACTGTTTTTACCATAATTCGGCTTCTCTGAAGCCTTTGCTCCATACCACAAAATCTGTCCAACTTCTAGTTTCCATGGCTCTCTATAAGATTTCCTCACCACTTCCACGAGATCATTGGCAAACATTTCCTGAATTTTGTCACCTGCAATAAACTGGTAATCATTTTGTATCAGATCCAGAACTGAACCTTTCAGGGAGCTTGTTACCTTTGTTTCAATCATTGAAGGTACTTTCATCTTCTCCATCTCCCCGAACTGTTTTTTGGACCTGTTTCCGTGTTCATTCTGCTGATCTCTTTTTTTCCAAAAATGCTATGAAGCTGGTCTAAACGTTCCTGATATTCCTCGGTAGAATAAGTCTCAATCAGCTCTTTGTATTCCTGAATTGTTTTTTCAGAAAGCCCTGTTATGATCCTGAGTTCTTCATCTTCGAATCCCTCTTCAGTCAGCACCAGTATTCTTGCAAAATCCTTTACATAACGCATTATGGCTTCGCCACTATGTTGGGTCTTTCTCTCGATCTCAGTATATTCGTACCCTTTAAGATATAGCTCCAGAATCCGTTTTTTGTGGCTTACTCCGGGACCTATATCCTTCCATTTTCCTCTGGTTGGAACCAGTTCTCCATTCTCTTCCAGCGCTTCTATATGTCGTGAAATTGTCTTTGTACTCTCTCCCAGAAGAATTGCGATGTCAGCCTGGGTGAGCAAAGCGCCCTGAGTGTGTGCTTCATTACTTATGCGCATGATCCGTTTATCCAGCAGCTCTCGCTGGTTCTTAACTTTGCAGTCTTCAGGGTCGTAGATAGTGATAATGACAGAAACCAGATTCATCTCATTAACTGGTACGCCAGGAGGAACGTCTTTGGAAACTCCATGGAAGATAATCTGGCCTTCTTTGCGCTGACTGCTGAAATATAGGTCAATGTAAGACATGAAGAGCTCAGACAGAGATCTGCAAACAGCACGAGGAAAGGAATAATCCTGCATCAGTTCATTGTAAAGTTGAGTCTGTAATTGGCGATTAAAAGTTGAGAGATATTCTTTTGGGATTTTCAAGACCATTAGTGCCACCAACAATGTTTTGGTGACAAGAGTAGATAAACAATCGGTCAGAAGGGGGTATTTATGTTACTTGCATTCAAGATTTTTGAAATGGTTCCCTGGCTGATCTTTGATAATTCCGGATATCCTTCCTTGATACAGTTTTCCTGTACATATTTAGTTAAGAGTCTCTGTGTCCAGATTTCATGCGGATACCCAAAGTCCTTTGGTTTCATACATGCAACCTTGATCAGCCATACACGGGATTCATCTGTAATTGTCCTTGGTCTTCCAGCTCCTGTTTTATCCTTCAGGCCTTCTATGACCCCAAAATCCAGAACTCTTTGTATTCGAGATCTTACGGTATTATAAGCAACGTTTAGTTGCCGAGAGATTTCTGTATCGTTTATTCCCTCAAAGCTTAAAAGCACAATTTTAGCTCTTTGAACAAGACTTGCAGGTTCACTTCTAGAGTGGCTTAGTTTTTCCAAATATTTTATTTCTTCATGTGTAAGTGATAATTTGGGACGACGACTTATGCGAGCCATACATAAAAATATAAAACTAATTATATGTTAATTTACATAATAAATTTGGAATCGATGTACTAGTATTTCATACAAAATATATTTTATCACTTTTTTTGGTTTCGTGCTAAGGAATGGAGATAAATGCTGATCTTGAATTATACTCAGCAGATGGAGATCATGATTCATTCCTTATCTATTCTGATATCAATTATAACCTGAATGCAAAACTTGTTATCTCTTAGAGCGTGTTTTAAAATTAAATTTGGTTCTATGATTTTGGATAGGACTCATACACTTGAACTGAAAAAAGGAAGCATTAAACCGTTAAATATCTAAAGTGCAAATTCAAATCATAATGTTTACTGTCTTTGATTTTATGTTCAAATCATGTAATTCATACGGGAAAACTTCAGGTCAATGTGTAGCTAAATTTCGGGAAAGTTGCGGGTCTGAATTTAAAGTTAACAGTACCAATCATCCAAATGTGGAAATGGTTCGAATTTTAAGACGTTTTCTTATTCTTCAAACTCTGTAATCAATGAAGAAGGTAACAAGAAGAGAGTCGATCACGGGTTAACAACTATTGAATATAGACAGAGATGTCCATAATAATAAAAAACAAATAAAATTTCTGTGCGAAAATGGGGAAAGAACAAGTTGGAATGTACCTGAAAAACCAAAACATAAGAGATGAAGCATTCGATGAACAGCACAAAAAGAGAGTTAAATGTGAAAAGATACATGGACGCATTAAGGACACAGTAAAATTCGATCTCAGAAGATTAAGAAAAAAGTAGACTATATTCTCTATTAAAATTTATAATATCTCATCTACTGGTGCTGATATATATAAATAATATGATTGGAAACAGAATTTTTAAGAAAATATTGGCAGATTATTTTGAGTTTTGCGATATGATTTGATCTATTTTTCAGTCCAAATACGTTTAGTAATACTTTTATATTTCTATGTAATACCTTTGTGTGTTGTTAATCTTCTTTACTCAGATTATCAGGTTATAAGTAGGGTAATTCACAAAAAAGGTGTTCTGTAATGGAGAAAAAAAAATTATTAGTATTATTTTCTGTTTTCCTGACAGCCCTGATCTTAATGACGGCAGGCTGCGTTAGTCAGGACGGTTCCCAGGCCGAAGAGACCTCGGCTAAGGGGATGCTAGCTGAAGAAACATTGGCTGAAGAAGCACTGGCTGAGAATACTGCTGAAGGATCACAGCATACGGATGTTGCTTATCTTAGCGGTGGGGATTATGGCTATCCTCAGCCATTTACGATATATCCGAGAGGTCCTGGCTCATCAAAAGTTGGAATGATCTTTGACAGTCTGTTAGAAAGAGATGAAGTCGGTATAATTCCCTGGCTGGGTGAAAGCTGGGATGTCAGTGAAGATGGAACGGAATATACATTTCATCTCCGCCAGGGCGTCACCTGGAGCGATGGGGAACCTTTCACGGCAAACGATGTTAAATTTACTTTTGATTATGAGCAGGAAAATGTACCTATCTCCGGTGGAATTGAGTCCGGGGTTATAGATAACGTTCAGGTTGTGGACTCAAACACTGTCAAATTCGTACTGAAGCAGCCTGTTTCAACATTCCTTTACAAGCTTACGAGCTTTAAGATCATACCTGAGCATATATACGAAAATGTCTCGGATCCTTTCAGTTTCCTTGATCCTGAGGCAGTGACCGGTACCGGCCCATTCCTTCTTGGTGAATACAATAAGGAGCACGGAACATACCGCTTTATAACAAACGAGGATTTCTGGGGGCCGGAGACCGCAGTTAAAACCGTTGAATTTATTCCGGTCAGTGATTCGTTAATAGCTTTCGAACAGGGGCAAATAGATTTCACAAGCATATCCCCTGATACTCTTGACAGGTTCACATCAGACTCTGATATAAGAGTAGTCCAGCAGCCGGCTTTCTGGGGTTACCAGTTCTACTTCAACATGAAAGAATGTCCGGAGCTTAATGACAGCAAAATTAGGCAGGCCTTTGCTTATGCCATTGACCGTGGGGAACTGGTGGAAAAGATCGCAAGGGGTGCAGGAAAACCCGGTGAAATGGGCATACTCCCGGAAGATCACATCTGGTATAATCCCGACCAGCCGGAATATAGCTATGATCCGGATACGGCAGGAGCACTGCTTGAAGAGGCCGGATGGACTGATACGGATGGGGACGGAATACGTGATAAAAACGGAGAACAACTGTCATATGTATTGTCCCTTAGCAGTGGTGAGGTCCGTATAGGGGAACTAATAAAAGAGAGGCTGAGTGAAGTGGGGGTTGACGTTCAGGTAAAAGCCCTGGAGAGCAAGTCCCGTGATACCAACCTGAAGAACGGAGACTTTGAACTTCTGATCAGCGGCTTTGGCGGCTGGGGAAAAGATGCCGATTATCTCCGTACGAGGTACTGTGATACAACAGAGTCGGGAAGCGTCTCATCAGGTGCAGCAGTATTTGGTTACCACAATGATACCCTGAATGCTCTTGGTTCTCAGGAATTGCAGGAGCTGGACGACGATAAACGGAAAGAAATAGTATACGACATGCAGACCGTGCTTTCAAATGATGTGCCCGCAATTCCGCTCTATTATACTACATCGTATGATGTATGGCGCATTTCAAAATATGACGGCTGGATGAATATGTATGACCACCATGCCAGAACACACAGTATTCTTTCGTACCTTGAGAGGGATGGAATTGCAGCAAAAAGATGATATTAATAATCTGATCGCATGCTGGAAAAAAGCCACGGAAAACGGGCTGATCCGGGATGAGGGCAGGATGGCAGATTTCTGGAACAAACGTTCTGAGAATTATGCCAATAACATTGAAAAAGATAAAAGAAAGAAGAGAACCGATGAGATTCTCGAATTTCTTGAAGAAGCCGGTTTTAATCCGGAAGGTTCCAGAGTCCTGGATATCGGGTGCGGACCCGGTACCCTTTCTCTTCCTCTTTCCCGGCTTGGAGCGGAGGTGACTGCACTTGATATCTCATCCGGAATGCTCGACAGACTAAAAGATGCCGTAAAAAAGGAGTCTCTTCCGGTGGATGTCATTGAATGCTCCTGGTGGACGGCAGACATAGATGAGCTTGGATTCCGGAACAAATTCGACCTTGTAATTGCCTCCATGACTCCCGGGATAAGGGATGTTGAAAACTTTAATATGATGATGGCTTGCTCAAAAAATCTCTGTTATTACAGTAACTTCCTTCGAAGAGTTGAGGATAAGGCGTATCGTGATATCCGGAGTTCTATACTCGGGGAAAGGTCCGAGAATAACATGAACGGCATAATTTACCCATTCATGTATCTCTACCTCTCAGGCTACAGTCCCTCCCTCAGGATCAACCATTCCGAATGGAAGGACGAAACAAACTGGCAAGAAGCGGCAGAACAGGCAATAGGGTTCATTGGAAGAGGCCGGGATTTTGATGACGAAACAAAGGAAAAAATAATGGATTATTATCAGAATGCCTCTCCGGATGGAACCTACCGCTCCGAGTCGGATGTATATACCGGGATGATGGTCTGGGAACTTAATGGCAGATGATCGGGTGGTAAAGGGGCAGATGATTGGATGGTAAAGGACAGGAATTCGTTTATTTTCAGGTTGTTATCGACCCTTTTTGTAATTCTTGCCATAAACTTTTTCCTTCCGAGGATGATGCCCGGAGACCCGTTCTCAACCACTTCAGCAGATGAGGTAGGGGAAGAAATTATCGTAATGACAGAGGAGCAGCGGCTTTATTACCTGAACTATTACGGCCTTGACAGGCCGCTTCATGAACAGTTCCTGGTATATATTAAAAACCTGATGACGGGTGACCTGGGTAAGAGCATTTATTACAAAATGCCTGTCAGTGATGTAATTATGCTCCATCTCCCCTGGACTGTATTGATTGTCGTTGGTGCAACCGTGATCAGTACAATCTCTGGGGTGGTTCTCGGAACCCTTTCGGCAAAGAACCGGAAAAAAGGGAGTGACAGACTTATGATGACGGGTATGATTGCCTTTGCGGAAATCCCCTCATTTCTGCTCGGCCTGATCCTCCTTCTGGTTTTCAGTGTATATCTAAGGTTTTTCCCGCTCGCAGGTGCTGTTACCCCCTTCATGGACTATAACGGCCCGGCAGAACAGGCCTGGGACATCCTGTACCACGCCTTTCTGCCCATTGTGACCCTATCTCTTTCACAGCTTACCGGAGTGTACCTGCTCACCAGAAATACCCTGATTACAGTGACTACCAAGGATTATATCCGGACTGCCCGGGCCAAAGGGCTGGGGGAAAAAACCGTATGGATCCGGCATGCCCTCCGAAATGCCCTGCTTCCTGTAGTGACAAGAACAGGTTTTATGATCGGCATAATGATGGGCGGGGTTGTGCTTGTTGAGAGTGTTTTTTCTTATCCCGGCATAGGGATGACACTCCGAAGTGCTGTAGTCGGCCGGGATTATCCTCTTATCCAGGGCATTCTCCTGGTAATTGCAGTTTCCATACTTATCTGCAATCTGCTCGTTGACAAAATATACGGAAAACTTGACCCGAGAGTTGGGATATAATGGGAGTTGGGATATGATAAAGGATATTGCTGCCTCTGGAAATGCCGGAATACTCTCTTTTATTCAGGCTTTGAATATTAGCAGAATTAACCAAATTGTCAGCAGCGTAGCCAGGCCGTTCTCCAGGTTCAGTACCGAAGGTAAAATTGGGATCTTTGGCGTTCTCTGTATTATTTTAATGGCAGTTTTTGCTCCTGTGATAACAATGTATCCTCCCCAGAAGATCACAGGGGATTCCCTTGAACCTCCGGGTCCCGGACACATTCTCGGAACCGATGAACTTGGGATGGATATCTGGTCACAGATATGTTACGGGGCAAGAATGAGCCTTACAATAGGACTTGCAGTAGCCCTTGCGTCTGGGTTTGGGGGAGGAGCTATCGGAATACTGGCCGGATATATGGGAGGGCACATTGACCAGGGCCTGATGCGAGTAATCGATGTGACAATGGCCCTTCCGAGTTTTCCTCTTCTTATTGTAATATCCGCTTTTCTCGGACCGAGTATCCTTAACGTAATTTTTGTACTCGTGCTTTTCAGCTGGGCAAAACCCGCACGTATTGCACGTTCCCAGACGCTGGCATTAAAGAAGAACAACTACATTATTGCTGCCAGGAATTACGGAGCAACGCCATTTTACCTTCTCCGGAAGCATATATTTCCTGAAGTTTTGCCTGTTCTGTTTGTACTTGTCATCGGCATATCCTCTCATGCAATCATAGCCGAAGCGGGCCTTGCCTTTCTGGGCCTTGGAGACCCCACTTCCAAGAGCTGGGGGATGATGCTTAATCATGCAACCGGTTTTCGTTCGATATATTTTACGCCTTACTGGCAATGGTGGCTCTTGCCTCCGTTGTTTATGCTCATTTTCCTCCTGCTCTGTCTGGCTTTCATAAGCAGGGATATGGAAAGGATACTTGATCCTAAATTAAAGATCAAAAAAGGGTTCTGATTATGAGTCTGCTTAAAATCAATGATCTTAAATGCCATTATCTGACTGACATTGATACTGTTAAGGCTGTTGATGGTATTTCTTTTGAAATCGAAGAAGGAGAAATTCTGGGCATTGTCGGGGAATCAGGTAGTGGCAAGACCACTGTTGCCCTCGGGATAATGGGGCTTTTGCCGGAAAATACAGCCATTTCCGGGGAAATTCTGTACAGGGGTGAGCTAATCTCTTCTCTGCCCGAAGCCGGGATGGATAAACTCAGGTGGAAAGATATCGCAATAGTTTTTCAAAACGGTCTGGAGGTTATGAACCCTGTTATGAAAGTAGGTATTCAGGTAACGGAACCAATGATCAGGCATCTTGATCTCAGCCCTGAAAAAGCCAGGAGTAAATGTGCCGATCTCTTCCGAACTGTTGGCCTCGACCCTAAATGGATGGATTCATATCCTCACCAGCTCTCCGGGGGCATGAGACAGAGGGTTCTTCTGGCAATGGCCCTTTCATGCAATCCGAAATTACTGATCCTTGATGAAGTTACTTCCGCCCTTGACGCATTTACCCGAAAGGAGATCAGGGACCTTCTTGTCGACCTTCAGAAGAAGAACGGGTATACGATGTTAATGATCTCTCATGATATCACTTTTGTGTCTTCGGTGGCGTCCAGGATTGTTGTTATGTATTCCGGAAGGGTTGTTGAAACCGGCCCTGTAAGGGATATTCTCGTATCTCCCCGTCATCCCTATACAAGAGGGCTTGTCCATTCTACCCCTGATATTTTTGTTTATAAAGATTTATGGGGAATTCCCGGGGATATCCCGGCAGGGGACGGGTTTAAGGGCTGTCCTTTCAGCCCGAGATGCACACAAAAAATCGATGTTTGCAGTAAAGCTCCCCCGGTCCTGGCACCTGTCGGAGGCGGGCGGGAAATTGCATGCCATAGAGGTGGCATAGCAGATCTTCTGGAGGCAAAAAACCTGAATTTCAGGTATCGTCTTCCGGATGGCGAATATCTTCAGGCAGTTGATAATGTCAGTCTGGAGGTAAGAGAGGGTGAAGTTCTTGCACTTGTCGGTCAGACCGGTTCGGGTAAGTCAACCCTGGCACATATCCTTGCAAACGTAATAAGGCCCGAGTGCGGAGAGGTACTGTTTATGGACGGGAATGTCAGTGGGGGAAACTATGGAAACAGGTTCAATGGCATTCAAATTGTATTCCAGGATCCTTTCAGTTCTACCAGCAGCAGGTTTACCGTGCTTGATGCAGTCAAAGAGCCTCTTGATATCAATAAGATAGGGTCCAATGGAGATAGGCTGCAAATGGTTAAAAATGCCCTTGAACTTGTTCGCCTCCCAAACACTGATAATTTCCTTAGCAAATATTGCGGGGAATTGAGCGGTGGGCAGAGGCAGAGGGTTGCACTTGCCAGAGCAATGGTTATGGAACCAAAACTCCTTATTGCCGATGAGATAACTTCGGCCCTGGATGTTTCAACCTCTGCAAATGTATTGCGTCTTTTGAAGGGCCTTCAGAACAGGAGAGGGTTTGCAATGATATACATTTCACATGACCTCTCCCTCACCCTGAAGATTGCTGACAGAATAGCCGTTATGAATTCCGGAAAGATCGTAGAGGTGGGTAATTCCCATGATGTAATGCTTTCACCCTCGGATGAGTATACAAAAAGGCTTGTTGGTTCAAGAATAGGACTGTGCTGTCATACTCATTAAACATTATAGATTTTTTTACAATTTATGAATTTTCACTGTTTATTTTTGTCAATGAAAGGTGAGTTTTTGATATGTGAATTTCTAATAATTGTTCAAAATCTAGGTTTGAAGGTTCTGTTCAGGTTTGAAGGTTCTGTTCAGGTTTGAAGGTCTTGTTTGATATGAGCGCAATAATAGTTAAAGAGCTGACAAAAAAGTTCGGAGAATTTACTGCCGTAGACGGCGTCTCATTCTCGGTTGAGCCCGGTGAGCTTTTCGGGCTTTTAGGCCCTAACGGGGCGGGAAAGACGACTATAATCAATATGCTGACCACTCTTCTCCTTCCTACGGCAGGTGATGCTGAAATCTCAGGATATGACCTTAGAAGAGATCCTCATGAGATCAGGAATAATATCGGAATAATATTTCAGGACCCTTCGCTCGATATAGGGCTTACAGGGATGGAAAATCTTGAGTTTCACGCCATGATGTATAACATCGGTTCGGATGAGCGGAAAAAAAGAATCCGGGAAGTGCTTGATGTTGTGGGGCTGGCTGATAAAGCTGATATCCTTGTTGAAAATTATTCAGGCGGGATGAAGAGACGGCTTGAAATTGCAAGGGGGCTTATTCATTATCCGAAAGTCTTGTTTCTTGACGAGCCTACTCTCGGGCTTGATGCACAGACCCGGAGATCGATATGGGAGCACATCAGAAAGCTGAACCGAAATTACGGGACCTGTGTCATTCTGACTACTCATTATATGGAAGAGGCTGATTTCCTCTGCGACCGCATTGCGATAATTGACCATGGAAAGATAATCGCGCTTGATACCCCGGCAGGTCTGAAGAACTGCCTTCGGGGGGATTGTGTTAGCCTGACTGTTGAGGGGAGGGTTGAGCTCATTGCGGCTGCCCTTGGGGAGAAGGAATGGGTAAGGGAAATTGTCCCTAACGGAAAAACGCTTGATGTTATTCTATCGGATTATGGAACAAATATTCCTTATATTTTTCAGACCGCCGGCAGTCTGGGGGTCGGAATAAGTTCAATAAACTTCAGTAAACCGAGTCTTGAAGATGTTTTTCTCCGCCTGACAGGTTCGATAATACGGGAACAGGAAGGCAGCAGACAGTCAGCCCGGCGGGACCGGATGAGAAGGAGGATGCTCCGATGATTCAGGGAAGAGTTGTATATGTCCTCTGGCGGCGTGAAATGATTAAGTATTTCAGGGCAAGGTCCAGGATAGCGGGTGCTATTGGCATGCCGGCTTTTATGCTGATCTTTCAGGGTATGGGCTTTAGAAAAGTAGAATTTCCGGGCCTGCCCGAATCGATAGGATATTTTCAGTATCTTGTGCCGGGTATTATCGGGATGACCCTTCTCTTTACGGCCGCTTATGCAGGTATGAGTGTCATAATGGACAAGCAGTTCGGATTTTTAAAAGAGGTTATGGTGACTCCTGCAAGTAGAATCTCTATTGTCCTCGGGATGATCTCCGGAAGTGCAACCACATCGCTCATTCAGGCCCTTATTATTATGATGATGTCGGTATTACTTGGTTTTAAGCTGCCTTTTCTTCCTGCGATCCTGTCCTCTTTCGTGATAATGGTTCTTATATCGATGATCTTTATAAATATAGGCTTGATTTTGTCCTCCGTACTGAAGGATTTTCACGGGTTCAGTACGGTTATTAATTTTATTGCGTTCCCTCTGTTTCTTTTATCCGGGGCTTTATTTCCGGTTTCAAATTTGCCGGCTTCGATAAGGATTCTATCTTATTTCGATCCGCTGACATACGGTGTGGATGCTCTGAGGGGAGTGTTGATCGGTCACTGTGAATTCTCAATTGTTCTGGATATCTCCATTCTTTTTACACTGTCGGTTCTGATGGTCTGCGCCAGTGGTTATTTCTTCCGGAGGGCAGAGACGATATAATCTTTTTTGTTTTAAAACGGAAGGATATGGATTTTCTTTCCTGCTCTCCGAATTTTACGTCGGCTAGATGAGATCTTTTGGTCTTCTTGTTCGACTTGTTACTATTTCGGCATATATTTATGTTCTAAGTTACATATTTTTAAAAAAAATAAATAGTGGAGGAATAATTTCAATGGCATCCAGAATGACATCACCGGAACGTATGGCAGCTGTTATATCGGGCCAAAAACCTGATCGTATACCAGTGGTCCCGTTTATAGAGGGGTATGCTGCGCAAATTACAGGCATATCTCTTGGAGATTTTTACGCGGACGGGGACAAATGTTTTGAGGCGCAGTTTGCATCCATGCGGCTTCACGGTTATGAGCAAACTCCTATGTATGGGTATGCCTCGTGCGGAGCGTGGGAATTCGGAGGAGAGATAGGTTTTCCTTACGGAAAAGGGCAGGGTGCGCCTTATGTAAAAAAGCATCCTGTAGAAACTATTGAAGATATAGACAAACTCGAAGTCCCGGATTTTGGCAGGGAATTACCCGGCGCATACAAAATTGCAGATAGAGTCGCAACCAGGTGTGTTGAGCTTGGAATGCCAGCTACCGTGCAAATCGGCAGTATTTTTACTGCAGCTTCGGTTGTTGCGGATACATCCGAATTCCTGGCCTGGCTCATTATGGAACCAAAAGCTGTCCACCGCTTGCTTGATAAAGTAAGTGAGATGTTTGTCAATGCTCTGGATTATTTTGCAGATAAGTACGGTTCCGAAAGCCTGCTTCCTTTTGATGGAGGGCCGTCCGAATCAAATAATATGATTTCCCCGCAGATGTTTGAGGAGTTTGCATACCCGTATATGAAAAAAGTTCATACCCGTGTAAAAGAACTGGGCATACATGCCGTGCTTATGCACCCGTGTGCTAATCAGAACCTGAATATCCCCTACTATGTAAAGTTAAGGGAAGAGATGAATTGGGCTGGTAAATATTTATGGCTCTTCGGACCGGAAACGCCTATTAAAGATCAGATCAAAGCTTTTGGCGACCACGATGTTATCTGTGGCAATATCAATCCTCCGCTTTTCCTCACAAATTCATATGAAGAACTCCTGGAAATATGCAGGCGTAATATCGAAGAAGGAATTAATTCTCCTTCCGGGTATGTTCTTTCACCCGGTTGCGAGTTTCCGGTCAATGCTGCTCCTGTAAAAGTGATGGCAATGGTAGATGCAGCAGAAAAATACGGTAGATACGAATGAAGAAAGCAGAACTTGAACCGCGTGCTTGAGAAGTCTTGAAATATCCTCACAGGATAAGTGGAAGTAACACTAAAACGTTTCGAATTAAAAAAGGGGTTTAGAAAGTAAAATTCCCCCATATCCTGAATATTAAAGAAGAAAGGGAATAAAAGATTACCGGGACTCTGTAAGTGGTTTCCATTTTCGTCTTTTATTTTCTCCTTCAGCCTTTTTTAAACCCTGAGCAGCAGTCACTGGAACTCTGAAGTGGTATATGTTGCAAGCTCAAGAAAAGGTATTTTTACAAGTTCCATTTCTGTAAATTCTGCTTCTGCAAGTTCTGATCCTGCAAGCTCTGATCCTGCAATTTCCACTTCCACAATTTCTGTTTCTGCAAGCTTCTTTTTTGCAAGATTCTTTCCTATACTGACTGCGTTAAGCACTGCATTGGGAATAAGGCATCCCCGTGTGCAGTCCAGGGCGCATTCCCTGGTGCACTCAAAGGAGCAATCCGTTTGTCTTTCCAGCTCAAGGGTGAGTTCGCTCTGGTTCTCGGGCAGTTCCCGAAGAGGGAATTCCAGGCAGGTGAGTTCCCGGAATTTCTCGCAGGGGGTATCGATCTTTACGATGATTCTGCCTCCTTTCACCCTTCCCGTTACCGTATGGCAAAAACCGCACATGCAGGAAGATACACGTATTTTTATCATTTCCAGAGCCCCTGCCATTTTGTCTGTTTTCAGGGATTCTCCCCCCTCAGTAGACCCCGCCGGTGATGCTGCCTTTCTGAAGCCCACTCGTGTTTTGAATTGCGATATTCTTGAAGTCTATAGCTTTTATCGGGCAGGCTCGGACACAGCGTCTGCAGCTCGTTCCCAGGCAGTCCTGAGTCCTGCAGCTTGCAAAGAAGCTCCCGTTTTTCTCGATGGTCACAAGGGCATTTTCCGGGCACTCTTCGTTACAGCGGCTGCACTGGATACAGCCTTCCACAGGCACCTCTATGGTAATTCCCACGTCTTCCACGATCTCAACGGGCACGTTTCCGGTTTCCTCGATATCCTTTGAGGCCCGCTTTTCCATCACCGCATTTTCTACCGGTCCAGGGAGAGGCGGATATTTGTACATCTTAAAAAACTTTTTGTACAACTTCAGGCTCATGCCTTCGGTCCAGTAGGAAAGCTCGCATGTGTAGATGTTCTTGAAGGTTTCGCTGGTGGCCATCATCAGGTGGTCGGCTTTTATTGTCCTTGCAAGGGCAATAACCTCCCCGAGCCTGGACTCGTCAAGGAGAAGTTCGCGTGCAAGCGCGATAGAAGTGTTCCCGAACTGAACCGCCTTCTTTGAGAAATCCGGACAGGAACCTATTTTTCTGGCTTTCCTGCAGTCCACATATGTCCCGGAAGCTCCTGACATATAGACGTTTTCCAGTTCCTCAAAAGGCACTCCAGCTTCAAGCAGCAGAGTGAGCTGAGCTGCCCGGATTGCCCCTATGGCTTTTCCGGCTTCGGCAATATCTGCGTCTGTAATCTCTATCCCGTTTCCAAGGATCAGCCGTCCGTCGGGCAGTTTCGGAGGTTGTTCCATAAGCCCCGTTTCCATTGCAAGCGCAATAACTGCAATTACCCCGGTCCCGGTAATTCCCACAGCTTCGATTTCTCCTCTTTCCACAGTCTCGCCGGTAACAGGATCGATTAGGGCTCCGGGTCTTCCTTCCATCTTTTCGTCCAGGACCGTAAGCCGCCAGCAGTCCTTTTCTATATCCTTTTCTATACGTTTCTTTTCAAGATTCACGTCGGAAATCGCACCCGGGCTTGCAATCATTCCGCAGCTGATACCCTGTCCCTCGATGGCCGGGCCTGCAGCCGCACTGCCTGTGATAATTCTGTCGCCTGTTTTTATTGCCATTTCCGCATTCGTCCCGTAGTCGGTGACAATGGAGACCTCTTTCCGGTTCAGGAAATCGGTTTCGATCATCATCGCGAGGGCATCGGCTCCGATCTCATGGGCAATAGCCGGAGGCACGGTTATTTCGCAGTTAGGAAGGTTCAGGACCCCCCTGAAAAGATCGGATGCCGGAAAGACCTTGGCACTCCGGTCCACATTTTCGACTCCAAGCCTTCTCTGCATGTTTTTTCCGGCAAAGGCCAGGTCCCTGATCTCCGAGTTCTGGAAAAGCGAAAGCTGGATAGGGTTCCCGCATACAACAAGTTTCCGAATGCAGGTCGGGTCTACCCCAAAGGTCGCAATAATCTTGCTTACAGCGTCCAGTATGATGCTGTTTGCAATATCTTCCCCGACTTCCAGTGCGAAGTCCAGGTGGTCGATCACATTGCCCCCTGGCAGGGGGTGCCTCATCGTCATGGCAGTTCTTACAACTTTTTTTGTTTCCAGGTCTATGAGCTGCGCTCGAAAGCCGCTGGTACCCAGATCAAGTGCGATCCCGTACATTTTTATACTCCACTTGCAGCAGTTGTTGAAAATTAAGAAAAAAAAATACCCTCTCTATCCTGTCCACATCAGGATACCGTATATCGGAATACCATATACCGGGTTAACTTCAGGCAGTGAAATTGGCTGCGCAGCTTCATCACTGTTATTCAATCTTTTTTATCTAAATTTGGGCTTAAATGTATATAACATAATTCGCAGCTTATCGTAAAGGGGCTTGATTTCAGTAAAGGCATTGATTTTTTAAGGGGCATTGATTTTTTAAGGGCATCGATTTAAAGAAGCTATGATATTATTAGAGGGGAAGGAGGACTGAGGAAAGTGCCATTACTGTCTGAAAAATAGCTTTTTTCTCTTCAAAAATCTCTGCAGTATCATTCGTCAGGTACAACCGGAACGTAATAAAAGAAGACAGTATTCAGGATTTCTCGACAGGAGTAAATGTTTTTCAAATAAATGAAAGAAAAAGTTGTGGGAAATTTGAGAAAATTTATCTCAATGTTTTTCTCAATTCCCCTTCATTTTATCATTTTTCCCATGTTTTTCCTTCTTTTTTCCTCAATCAAATCATTGCAAACATGTCCACAACATCATCAAAGTCTATCCTTCCGTTTCCGTTGAAGTCGAAGTACTCCACCGGCATGTTTTCCTCTATCCAGTCCATATTGTGGAAATAAGCCACTATGTCTACGAAACTGAACTCCCCGTTTCCGGTAAGGTCTTCATAGAGTCCATCTCCGTCGAGATCTTTTGGAGCATATTCCTGATCAGGAAGAGGAGAAAGAAGGGTCACTTCAATTGTTCCTGCTAGGAGAGCTGGTTCGATAGTGTCTCCGGAATCTTCCTCCAGACGTTTAACCCCTATCGAAAGATTCGCAGATCCTTTCTCCTTTCCTGAAACCGTGAGAGTGGCAAGCACAACATCTGCTGCCCCTTCCTTAATGGCATCTTCCAGGTCAACAGTCTTCAGGTAGATCGAAGTCCCTGGCAGGGAAGAGTTCTCAGTAATCAGTGCCCAGGTAGGGTACTTTATATCAACTATCTCGGCGACAGCCGGGTTGTCGAGAGCAACGGTCAGGTTGTAGCCTGAAAAACCTGCAGGGAAATTACTGGCAATGATACTTATTTCAGTAGATTCGTTTTCTGAAACTGAGGAACTTGCAGGGTCGAAATAGAGAGTAACAGTTGACCCGGAAGCTTTGGAAACTTCGATGTAATCCGATTTCAACTCAAAGTCTGTCCCGGCACCATTTTCCACAGTCAGATTTACGGTGTAACTTCCGGCTGAAGCATACGTGTGCACTGGATTCTGTTCCGTTGAAGTAGCTCCGTCCCCGAAGTCCCAGAGCCACGAAGCCGGTGAACCTGTGGATTGGTCGGTGAAGTTAACTGTGAGAGGTACATCTCCATTCGTTACGTCAGCGGTGAAAGCAGCAACGGGTTCGGGTGTTGAGGGCTCCAATACAGTGATATAATCAGTCTTCACCTCGAAATCTGTCCCAGCTGAATTTTCTACAGTCAGATTTACGGTATAGTTACCTGCTGCAGAATAAGTATGCATGGGGCTCGATTCATTGGAGGTCGCACCGTCGCCGAAGTCCCAGGACCATTCTGTCGGAGAACCGGTGGAGTTATCGGTGAACTGGACCATCAGCGGGGCGGTGCCGGAGGTCGGCGATGCCGAGAACCCGGCGACAGGAACTGTAACGCCTGTGGTTTCGGTATTCTCATAGCCATATGTAACTCCTGTAGATTCACCGATCATAAGATCATAATCGCCATCACCGTCAAGGTCGGCCAGAGCCGGTGAGGTTTTAGCTCCTGCATCAGGGGCATTCCAGTTAGAGTACAAGGTCCACTCCGGGCTGCCCGAAGACCCGATGTTCTCATAACCATAGGTTACTCCACTCATACTACCTATCAGAAGGTCGTAGTCGCCGTCACCGTCAAGGTCGGCCAGAGCCGGGGAGGAATATGTATCTACAGCAGGCGCATTCCAGTTAGAGTTCAAAGTCCACTCAGGGCTGTCCGAAGACCCGGTATTCTCATAACCATAGGTAACTCCACTCTTACTACCTATCAGAAGGTCAAAGTCGCCGTCACCGTCAAGGTCAGTCAAAGCCGGTGATGCAGTAATAGAACCTATATAAGGCGCATTCCAGGAAGTGTTCGCAGTCCACACGGGACTACCTGAAGTCCCAGTATTCTCATAACCATAGGTAACTGCATCATATGCACCGATCATAAGGTCATAGTCGCCGTCACCGTCAAGGTCGGCCAGAGCCGGGGAGGAAATAACAAAACCTACAGCAGGCGCATTCCAGTTAGAGTTTAAAGTCCACTCAGGGCTGCCCGAAGACCCGGTATTCTCATAACAATATGTAACTCCGTCATATGCACCGATCATAAGGTCGTAGTCGCCGTCACTGTCAATATCGGCAAAAGCCGGAGAGGAATATTTACCTATATCAGGGGTATTCCAGTTAGAGTTCAAGGTCCACTCAGGTCCGCTGGCTGGAGGAGCTGTAACAGTTATATAATCACTCTTCACCTCTGAATCGCTGCCGTCCCCATTAGTCACGGTAAGGTTCACGGTGTAGGTACCGGCTACTGTATAGAGATAGGACGGACTCTGCTCCGTGCTGTCAACCGTACCGTTGCCGTTGAAGTCCCACGACCAAGAGGTCGGTGAATTGCTGGATTCGTCCGTGAACTGTACTGTCAAAGGCGTGTGACCGGATGTGGGAGTTGCGCTGAACGCCGCGACCGGTGCGTTACTGCCGGATGAACTTATATTGGATGCGGTCAGGAGTGCAACCTGGATCTTGTAATAACCGCCACCGGTATTGGCATATGTAAGTGTGCTGTCCTGTCCTGAATTGAAGTATTCAGTTACACCCCAGTCGTTGTATCCGAAGTATCCACCACTAATCGCCGGTCCCCCGGATGCAAGTGACTCCCCGTCGAATGTGTATACGCCGTCGACGCTCGCACAGTATATGGAGGAAAGGTTCACGGCATTGGGATCGTCAGAGAGTGCGGACGTGCCGAATTCGGTTGAGCCTATATAACTATCATAGTTGGCGGTATCGTGCCCCTGGTTCACCCAGTAATGAATCTCGTCCTTATCCCCGTCGTCATATGCAACGACAAGGGTGACATGTTTGATCCTGCCGTCATCGCCACCGCCTGTAGCTTTGATATTCACTTCATTTCCCGTTATGTCATCGGTCAGGTCGTACCACATGAAGTAGTCGCTAGTCACCCTGTTCACGTGGTCGTTCACCCATACCGGAGTGCCGGAGTATCCGATGCTTGCGGCATCGTATTTTTGCAGTTCATAGGTCCCGTCACCGTCACCGTCGATGTCTATCGTCATCGAAAAGGATTTATTGCCATCCATTAGCCCGCAGTAGACGTCAGCATAGAGTCTCGCCCATTTGATCGCCGTGTGGTCGGGCAGTGTGAATGTCTTTTCGGCATAAGTATCAAAACCGGGATATGAATCATACCACAGCCCGCCGGAGACATTGCCCTCCTGCACGGTGAGCAGCGGTGATCCTCCGTCATAGCTACCCGTGTTGAGCGGTGCGGCCACCTCCATCGTCTCGGTCGCCTTCGTGGTCCCGCCCGGCCCGGTGGCTGCAAGGGTGGCAGTGTGGGTTCCCTGAGTGACATATGTGTGGACTGGATTCTTCTCGGTTGAAGTTTCCCCGTCGCCGAAGTCCCATGATAAGCCGGTCACGTTGCCTGTCGAGGTGTTTGTGAACTGCACGATGAAGGGAACCCTGCCTGACGATGAGTTGGTGGTGAAGGAAGAGACGGGTGCATCTTCTCCCGGAACAAGGCTCTCAACGGTGATGTAGCCGGTCTTCTCCTCGGTGTCGTTGCCGGCATCGTTTGTCACGGTGAGGTTTACGGTGTAGGTGCCGGACGCAATGTAGGTGTGTACAGGGTTCTGCATGGTTGCATTGGTATCGTCACCGTCGCCGAAGTCCCAGGACCATGAATCCGGGAAATTCTCCGAGAGGTCGGTGAACTGGGCGGTCAGGGGGACTTTCCCGGAGGTCGGTTCCCCGCTGAAGTTTGCTACGGGCGTAGTTACAACGGTGATGTAACCGGTCTTCGACTCCGTACCATTGCCGGCAGTGTTTGTCGCGGTGAGGATCACGTTGTAGATGCCGATTTCGGCGTAGGTATGTACCGGATTCTGTAAGGTTGAGTTAGTATCGTCACCGTCGCCGAAGTCCCAGGACCATGAGGCCGGGAAATTTTCAGAGAGATCGGTGAACTGGACGGTCAGGGGGACTTCCCCGCAGGTCGGTTCGGCGCTGAAGTGTGCTATGGGCACAGTGTCTGCAACGGTGATATAGCCGGTCTTTGACTCCGTACCATTGCCGGCAGTGTTTGTCGCGGTGAGGGTCACGTTGTAGATGCCGATTTCGGCGTAGGTATGTACCGGATTCTGTAAGGTTGAGTTAGTATCGTCACCGTCGCCGAAGTCCCAGGACCATGAAGTCGGATTGTTGGCAGATTCATCGGTGAAATGAACGGTCAAGGGAACTTTCCCGGAGGTGGGTTCCGCGCTGAAGTCCGCTACGGGAGCAAAGCATGTAGTGGTAATGTAGCTGGTCTTCGACTCTGTATCATTGCCGACACTGTTTGTCGCGGTGAGGGTTACGGTGTATGTGCCGACTTCGGCGTAGGTATGTACCGGGTTCTGCACGGTTGCATTGGTATCGTCACCGTCGCCGAAGTCCCAGAACCATTCGGTCGGATAACCCGTCGATTCATCAGTGAACCGGACTGTCAGGGGGATTTCACCGGAGGTGGGCTCTGCACTGAATTCCGCTACGGGAGGAACAGCGTCCGTAACGGTGATGTACCCGACCTTCGACTCCGTGCCTTTGCCGCCACTGTTTATCGCAGTGAGGGTTACGGTGTAGGTGCCGGCTGCCGTGTAGGTATGTACCGGATTCTGTTTTGATGAGTTGGTGTCGTCTCCGTCACCAAAGTCCCAGGTCCACGCAAGTGGCGAATTTTCTGACAGATCGGTGAACTGGACGGTCAGAGGAGTGGTCCCGGATGTCAGATCTGCACTGAAGTCTGCGACGGACGGTTCCGCTTCGGTATCCCTGAAGGCATAGAGTAATCGATTATCCATTACCACATAGAGGGTTCCGTCAGATCCTATCACCGACGGACTCTGAATAGTACTACCTGTCAGATATTTCCATTTTTCAGTTCCGTCAGGGTTTATCGCATGGAAATAGTTACCTACCGAGTTTCTCACTCCCAAGTAAATGGTACCGTCAGATCCTATCACTGGCGAACTGTAGGTTACACTATTAGATAGCAGATATTTCCATTTTTCAGTTCCGTCTGGGTTTAACGCATATAAGTTTTTGTCCTGACATCCAATGTAGATGGTGCCGTCAGATCCTATTGCAGGAATGTTGAAAATATGCCCTCCAGTTGTGTAACTCCACTTGAGGGTACCGTCAGGATTTAATGCATATACATTATAATCATAACATCCTGCGAAGATAGTACCATCAGATCCTATTGCAGGACCGCTGAGTACATATCCTCCGGTTGTGTAACTCCACTTGAGGGTACCGTCAGGATTCAGAGCATATACATTATTATCCATGTTACCAGCATAGACGGTGCCGTCAGGTCCTATTGCAGGCGATCCATATCTAAAGTCATTGCCGGCGGTATAATTCCATTTTTCAGTCCCGTCAGGATTTAATGCATATAATTTATCGTCATTACTTCCAATGTAGATCGTACCGTCAGATCCTATTGCAGGAGCCGCATATATTTCACCCCCGGTGGCAAAACTCCATTTAAGAGTTCCATCAGGATTTAACGCATACAGGTTAGAGTCCATACTGCCCACATAAATAGTCCCGTTCGACCCTATTGTCGGCGAACTGAAGTATGTGCTGCCTGAGTAACTCCATTTCTCAGTTCCGTCCGGGTATAGTGCATATAATTTGTGGTCAAACTGACTTCCCACGTAGATGATCCCGTCTGCTCCTATCGACGGACTAACCGCACGGTAGGACCCTCCCACATCTAATGTCCAGATAACATTATTTGTCTGCGGCCCGGCATACGGGGACTGCCCGGTGTTGCTGAGATCATACCCGTATTTCGGCCACGCCGAATCGGCAAGTCCGCTGTTTGTCCCTCCTGAAGTTACGGTGATGTAACCAGTCTTCGTCTCGGTGTCGCTGCCCTCATCGTTTGTCACAGTGAGGGTCACGTTGTAGATTCCGGATGATGTGTAAACATGGAATGGGTTCTGCACGGTCGAGTTCGTGTCGTCCCCATCGCCGAAGTCCCAGAACCATGAAGTCGGAGACCCGGTTGATGTATCGGTAAAGTTTACTGCCAGCGGGGCATCTCCAGATGTCGGTGATGCTGTGAATGCAGCAACGGGGACAACAGGATCGCTACCGCCAAAGTAGTTTTCAAAAGGCTGCATCAGGGGGTAGTTATCGGCTTCTAAGCTGTCAGGTAAGACGTACGGATCGTCCCCTATTCCATCACCGTTGGCGTCTGTACCTGTGTAGTCGGACCAGTAGTTACCCATGTAGCCGGTGTAGGTCGTGCTGTTAAAGGTGTAGAGGATTTGATCTGGAGAAGACCAGTAGGTGATGGAAGGAACTGTCCCTGCAACCTTCACACTTTGTGAATTGTTGGATAAACTGTTTAAATATATTTTGTTTTCATTTCCTGCATTATTGAAATAAAAGCCAATATTATTTGATTCGATGTGGTTGTTCTTAACCGTGGTATTAGTTGCTTGATAAAAAACAATTGCATATGCATTTTTATTATTTTGAATTGAATTATTTGTAATGATGCATGAATCTCCTTTTGCAACTAAGGCATTATTTCCTGTACAATTTGAGATCACATTATTTTCGAAAACAACGCGATTTGTTGACCTTAAATATACTGCAATCGACGAGCTTATTCCTTCAAATGTACAATCTCTTATAGTTATATCTGAAACAGTGCCAAGTGAACTATAACCAATCATCGGGGAAGCCGTTATTTTCATTTCTTGAAGTACAGTTCCAGTTGCATTCTGCCATGCACTAGATCCTTCAGGTAGATATATGCTACTACCCACTGTTACGACATCAGCCCCTTCTCCTATGATGCTTAAGTATGGTATATTTACATAAAAACCGCTATATGTTCCGCTGTAAACAAAGATCGTATCTCCGGAAGAAGCGCTGTTGACAGCAGTTTGTATGTCTGTAAAATCTGCCTCGCCACTATCGTCTACATACCAGGTCTTTGCTTCTGCAGGTCCTATTAATACTATGCAGATAAGTGCAAAGAGAATTAGAAATATCCCTTTATTCATCTGTCATTCACTCCTCATTTCTGAAATTTTAGCCCGAAACTCCCTTGATTGTGGTCTTTTTCAGCAGGATCTGAGGGGATGTTCGGAATTGAATCACAATTATTTTGTAGCTTTTTTAGTCTGAAGGGGGAATCTCCCAATAATAATAAACAAAAAAATTTACTGTGTATATAAAAAACCTGGATCTGCGTTATATTGTGTTTTTCAGATCAGCCCAAATTATTGAGTTTAAGTCACTGTATATAATTTATTACTCATTTTGGAAGTCAAGAACGAAACTTTTCAAGTATCGCGGCTTTCTCTCATTCTTCCAACATTCGATTCAATGTTGTGGAGTTGATCCGAATTCATGCGTCTTCGGTTAAGTGAGGAATCGTGATAAATTGCCTTCATTCTCACAACAGTTGTCAATAATTTTAATGTGTTGTGGACTGGAACTGGGTATCGATTTCATGTAATAAGGCCAAAATTTAAGGCAGCCTTTTGGTGCAAAATCGATAGCTTTCAGGCAAGAAAATTCCTTAACCGATGACCAATGGATCCGAATTTGGATTCCGAATTTCCTGGAGAAGATCACGTTTCAGACTTGGATAATTTAGTATGAAAAATGGTTACGATGTATATAAATCAATCTAAAAAATAAGACTAGTATCTTTTTATATATGTATTAGGTAACAAAAATAAATCGATTTGTAATACTTATCTCGCTAATTATGAATTACGTGGTTGAACTGAAAATCAACTGCATTAAATCTTCAACTGTCTAAACTATATGCCTCTGAGAAATTCTACTGCCCTTGATTTTGAACCCCAAATTCATAAGTCCTAATAATAGAATAAATATTTTTACCTGATTTACAGAAAACGCTCAACCGCGTAAGTCCCATCATTAAAAGTATTTTTCAAATAAATGAAAGAAAAAAAGTTGTGGGAAATTTGAGAAAGTTTATCTCAATTTCCCTTTCATTTTATCATTTTTCCCATGTTTTTCCTTCTTTTTTCCTCACTCATATCATTGCAAACATATCCACTACATCATCAAAGTCTATCCTTCCGTTCCCGTTGAAGTCGAAGTACTCCACCGGCATGTTTTCCTCTATCCAGTCCATATTGTGGAAGTACGCCACTATGTCTACGAAACTGAACTCCCCGTTTCCGGTAAGATCTTCATAGAGCCCGTCTCCGTCAAGGTCCCTGGGGGTATATTCCTGATCCGGCAATGGAGACAGGAGAGTCACTTCAATTGTCCCTGCCAGGAGAGCTGGCTCGATAGAGTCTCCGGAATCTTCCTCCAGACGTTTAACCCCGATCGAAAGGTTCGCAGATCCTTTCTCCTTTCCAGAAACAGTGAGAGTAGCAAGCACAACATCTGCTGCTCCTTCCTTAACGGAATCTTCCAGGTCAACGGTCTTCATGTAGATAGAAGTCCCAGGCAGGGTAGAGTTCTCAGTAATCAGAGCCCAGGAAGGATACTCGATGTCCACGATCTCGGCAACAGCCGGGTCGTCGATAGCAATGGTCAGGTTGTAGCCTGAAAGGCCTGCAGGGAAATTACTGGCAACGATATTTATTTCAATAGATTCGTTTTCTGAAACTGAGGAACTTTCAGGGTCGAAATAGAGAGTAACAGTTGACCCGGAAGCTTCGGAAACTTTTATGTAATCCGATTTTAACTCAAAATCAGAACCAGCGGCATTTTCTACAGTCAGATTGACGGTGTAGTTACCTGCTGCAGAATAAGTATGCACAGGGTTCTGGTCGGTTGAATTAGCTCCGTCCCCGAAGTCCCAGAACCAGGAGGTTGGTGTGCCTGTGGACTGGTCCATGAAATTCACAGTGAGGGGAGCACTACCACTCGTTACATCTGCAGTGAAAGCAGCAACGGGTTCAGGCTCAGGTGTTGAGGACTCAGAGACAGTGATATAACCAATCTTCACTTCGGAATCGCTTCCTCCAGCGTTTGTGACCGTGAGGTTCACGGTATAGTCACCTGCTGCAGAATAAGTATGCTCAGGGTTCTGTTCCGATGATGTTTCGTTGTCCCCGAAATCCCATGCCCAGCTGGTCGGTGAGTTCGTAGATGCATCGGAAAATTCAACGGTTAGTGGAGCACTGCCGGATGTTGTATTTGTACTGAAATCAGCCTCAGGTACTGGAGGCATGACTACCGTGATGTAATCGGTCTTGATCTCATCATCTGAGCCTGCATCGTTCGTTACCGTGAGGTTGACAGTGTAGTTGCCGGCTGCGTTATAGATATACGAGGGATTCTGCTCAGTACTGTCAACTACTCCATCGTTCTCAAAGTCCCAGGCCCAGGAAGTAATTCCTTCGCCTGTAGATTCATCAGTGAACTGCACTGTTAGGGGAGCCTCACCCGAGGTGATGTTCGCCGAGAAAGCGGCTACTGGAGCTGGGGGAACGGAAGAAGCCACAGATACGGTTGCAGATCCTGTGACACCATCGGCGGTGGCGTTAACCGTGACAGTGCCGGCGGAGAGAGCGGTGAAAATTCCATCATTGTCGACCGTACCAACCGATTCATCCGAAGAGGACCAGGTAAAGACGGTGTTGGTAAGCCTCTCACCATATTGGGTGCTTGCCTGGGCCGAGAAGGTGAGGTTGTCACCAGCCTCTATTTCAGCCTCAGCCGGAGCAACTGTCACGGTACTGAGCACCTCTTCATCGGCAATAACCCAGATGTTGTCGATATAGAATCCAGCATTTCCCCACCAGTATTCCATATATGCCCCTATCTTGAAGGTGTGTTCACCAGGCTCTATTCCCGTGAGGTCAATCTCGTAATGTTTCCAGTCTTTGTTGTTCAGAATCACAGGAAGAGAAAGCTTCTCATTATCATCCAGGAAGACTTTTACCCAGTTGCTGTAGACATAGTTAGTAGATAAAGACAAGGCATCAAATCGAAGAGTCTTTGCTCCTTCTGGAATATAGATCGTCCTTTCAGCTGAGGTATATATATTGTATCCGGATAACTGACCTGGATCACAGCCTATGCTGTAGTTTCCTTCATAAACCGGTGTATCAAACAGACCACAGTTAGTGTAGGTCCAGCTGTCAAGAGATTCGCAGGGGTCCTGCCACGGGAGAGATGCACCCACACCGGTAACTGTGATATAGTCCGTCTTAAGCTCGTCATCACTTCCGCTTGCATTGGTTACCGTCAGCTTTACACTGTAGTTCCCATCCGCAGTGTAGGTATGGGCAGGGTTCTTCTCCGTTGAGGTGCTGCCGTCCCCGAAGTCCCAGAGCCAGGAAGTTGGAGACTCAGTTGACTGGTCGGTGAAATTAACCGTTAGAGGAGCAGTCCCATTTGTTACATCAGCAGTAAAAGCGGCTTCAGGAAGCGCAGGTGAAGCTGACTGATTCCTTACACTCATAAGGGCAAGCGGGATCTTGTAGTACTTTTCTTCCTGTTTGTTGTAGGTAAAAGTACTGTCCTGCCCTGCTGAAAGCATGGAACTCACGTCCCAGGTGTTGTCCCCATAGTAGCTACCCTGAGGTGTTCCGGAGTTCAGTGTTGTCCCCTGGAAAGCATAGATTCCATCCACACTGGCAAGGTAGATTGCAGAAAGGCTGGCTGAATTCCACCCGCTTGCAAGCGCTGAAGTACCAAACGCAGTCGAACCGGTATATGTGTCATCCAGCGGATTGACAGTATCATGGCCCTGGTTTACCCAGTAATAAACCTGATCCGAATCGCCATCATCGTACGCAACAACCAGTGTTATTGCCTTAACACGCCCGTCAAATGACGAATCTATCTTGGTTGTCGTTGCCTGCACATTTACAGTCTGCCCGTTGATTTCATCGGTGAGGTCGTACCACATCAGGTAGTCACTTGTCACACGGTTCATGTGGTCGCTTAACCAGACAGGGCCGGTTCCACCCTCACCTGGGAAGGAGTAAGCGATATCGAATATCTCTTGCTTCTGGATTTCGTATGTGCTGTCGCCATCTGCATCTATGCCTATATCCACATTGCCACGGTAATTGTTTTGCATGTGGCCATCATAGACGTCAACGTAGAGCCTGGCCCACTTGATGTCGGTATAAGAAGGCAGAGTAAACGTTTTTTGAGCAGATGTCTCCATAGCGTAATATGAGTCGTACCAGAGTTCTCCTGAAACGGTTCCGCTCCGGACGGTTGTCAGCGGGATACCACCATTGTAACTTGGAGAGGTAAGCGGGGCACTGACAGTTATGGGCAAGGTTGCTGAATTACTGCCTCCAGGCCCGGTTGCAGTGAGATTGACGTTGTAACTACCCTCGGTCACGTAAGTGTGAATCGGGTTCTGTTCGGTAGAAGTGCTACCATTGCCAAAGTCCCAATTCCAGCTGCTCACACTTCCGGTCGAGGTGTCGGTAAAGTTCACCGTGAAAGGTACCTGGCCGGAGTCTGCATCGATGGTAAAGTTGGCAACAGGCGCTGGAACATCAGAAGTCACGCTGATGTAGTCAGTCTTTGTTGTGGTGTTGCTGCCGCCATAGTTTGATGCTGTGAGTTTTACTGTATACGTACCTAAGGTTTCGTAGGTGTGAGATGGGTTTTGTTCGGTAGAACTCTTGCCGTCTCCAAAGTCCCAGGACCAGGAAGTTGGAATATTTGTCGATTCGTCCGTGAACTGGACTGAGAGAGGAGCTGTACCGCTGGTTACATCCGAACTGAATTCGGCAATAGGAGCGAGAACGATGGAACCGACAGTGATATATCCTGTTTTTACTTCAGAATCACTTCCGAGAGAGTTAGATACCGTAAGTGTCACATTACAGGTTCCTTCGACCGTGTAAATGTGAGTTGGGTTCTGTTCAGTGGAGTTTTCACCATCACCGAAGTTCCATGCCCAAGAAGTTGGAGTGCCTGTTGAGATGTCGGTGAATTTCACTGTTAGAGGGGCATGTCCACTTGTGGCGTTTGCCGAGAAGTTGGCTTCAGAAGCAGTTTCCTTGGTGACTTCAAGAATAGCTGAGGCCAGGTTCATGTATCCGTCACAACTAACACCAAGCTCGTTGGTACCGTTTTGTAGAGTGTCAGTTACATCATACCATTTGTACGCTGGGTCTCCACTGCCGCTTCCTTTGATTGGGACGCTCTGCTTATTAAAAAGAATAGTGCTCTGGCTGTTATCTGCACCTGACGGCAGGACCGTTGTCATTTTAGCGGAAACAAGGTTTTCGGTAGTGACGTTATTGAACATAGCATAGGCGACGTAGGGATCAGTACTTATGCCGTCAGCGTTGTAGAGGCTGTCGCAGCCTTCATCAAGCCAGATCATCCGATACGGTTCGCTCGCATCCTCATAAATCACTACCAGTACCGCACCATAAAGTCCACCAATACCTACTCCCGGGTTGGATGCGTTTATTATTGCTGTGTTGCTGTTTTTGTTGAAGTAGGGGGTCACATCAAAAATCCCCTGTCCGTTGAAGTTATCTGTTCCGTCACCGTAGAAAGCTGTCTGGTTAACAGTGTTGCCATTGAACCGCAAGATGAAATCGGGATTGCCGGGATTATTCCAGGTATATGACTGGTAGAGTCTGGCTTCTTTTACTGTTACATCCGCAGGAATGGGCAGATCTGTATTTGTCCAGTGTACGGTCGTAGAATACCAGCCACCACCTGACTTATAACCGGAATCACCCTGGGAGTATTTTACTGCAATATTTCCTTCTTGGTAGGCTCCTGTTTCCAGGTCATTTCCTGTGTAAAATCTCCCGCCGGTGTAGTAATTGCCTGAGGAAACTACGGTTGCTGTCGTTGTATATTCATTGTTCGTTTCATTAGTTTCAGCAACCGTGTTCTCCGGGTCTGCCTTAACAGTGATGTTTACAACGTCGCCTAAATGCCGCTTTATATCAACAACACTAACCGTGGTGCTGCTTCCTCCAGCCAATCCCGCTGCTTCGGCAGTCATGTTTATCCCATCGATAAGGAAATTGACCGAAAAAGCAGGAGAATTTTCGGTACCTATATTGGTGACCGTTGCAGTGACTGTGTTATTGTTGCTCGGGTAAAGCGTCGGATTCGTAGAAACCGTGAGATCCACATTGGAAATTACATTGATATAATCTCTCTTGACTTCAGAGTCACTTCCACTTGGCCCGGTAACAGTAAGATTCACAGTGTAAATGCCGTTAGTCTCAAATGTGTATACAGGATTCTGAAAAGTACTGTCAGTGATCCCGTCGTTGTTGAAGTCCCATGCAACAGAATTGACACTCCCGGTCGATATGTCCGAAAAGTGCACAGTCAGCGGGGCTATACCGGTGGTCACGTCGGATGTGAAATCAGCAACTGGAGGAAGAACAGACCCGCTGACTGAGATGTAATCCGCTTTAACTTCAGAATCGCTGCCCTGGGAATTAGTTACGGTAAGATTGACAGTATAGTTTCCAGGTATAGTATACGTGTATCTGGGATTCTGTTCGATGCTGTCGATTGAACCGTCATTATTGAAGTCCCAGGCCCAGGAGATTGGAATACCACTTGTGGACTGGTCTGTGAATTGAACTATTAGAGGATTGTCACCTGAGGTTACATTAGCCGAAAAAGCAGCTACTGGGAGCTTAAGATCTAACTTTGAAACAAAAACATCGTAACTTCCAGAACTTGCATTCTGGTAGGCATTGCTGTTTACCGGAAAATCCGTAGAGGCCGTGTATCCTACAATATAAATGTTTCCCTGACTATCAGCTGCAATACCAGAACCGTAGTCGTTTCCGCTCCCTCCAAGATAAGTTGAATAGACCAGACCGGTTCCATCAGGGTTCAGCTCGGTCACGACAGGGTCATCACCACCTTGTTTAGCTGTCTGGTATGCTTCACTTGTTACAGGATATTCATAATAACTTTGAGCGGTTCCGGCGATGTAAGCGTTTCCTTCACTGTCAACGAGAATATTTCGATAGTAATATCCATTGGAGCCACCTGAAGCCCCCCATACAGCTCCTCCCAGGTAAGTGCTGTATTCCAAAATGGTTCCTTCAGGATTGAGCTTCGACACATAAATATCAAAAAAGCCGGTTTTGCCTGTTTTGTAGGCACCTTGGCTGATTGGGAAATTAGTAGATTTGGCAGTGCCTGTTATATAGGCATTTCCTGCGTTGTCCAGTGCGATGCCATATCCATTGTCAGTATCGCTTCCTCCAAGGTAGGTACTATAAACAAGACCCGTACCATCTGAATTTAGTTTGGTCACAAAGGCATCAAAACTGCCAGAACTTTCTCCAGGGGAGGTCTGGAATGATCCACTAGTTACGGGAAAATTAGTAGACAATGTGGACCCTGTGACATAAGCATCTCCATTATTATCCACTGCGATACCATATCCATAATCATAGAGACTTCCTCCAAGAAGCGTACTATAGACAAGACCTGTTCCATCAGTATTCAGCTTGGTTACAAATGTATCCATTCCACTGTTACTTGTCTGGTAGGCGCTGGTAGTTGTAGGAAAATTTGCAGAATTTGTGTATCCGGTGATGTAAGCATTATTTGCACTGTCTATTGCAATACCGAATCCGTAGTCATAACTGCTGCCTCCGCCGAGGTAAGTGCTATAAACAAGGTCTGTTCCATCAGTGTTCAGCTTGGTAACGAAGACATCGTAAGTCCCCCCTCCATGGGCTGTCTGGTAGGCTCCGGTTGTGATTGGAAAATCCTGAGAGCTTGTGTATCCGGTGATGTAAGCATTATTTGCACTATCAGCTGCGATACTATATCCAAAATCATTAGAACTTCCTCCGATATAAGTGCTATAGACCTGATTTCCACTGGAATCGAATTTCGTCACGAAAACGTCATTACCGCCACTGCTGGATGTGTTATAAGCACCTACAGTATATGGAAAGTCAGTTGAGGTTGTGGTTCCGGTGATATATATATTGTCAGAGTTGTCCACTGCAATACTGTATCCCCTGTCATCGGCGCTTCCTCCCACGTAGGTACTAAAGTTGAGGAATGGATCAATCAGAAGAGTCCGGCTCTGGTCATATTCACCTACTGAAAAACCGTAAGTACCGTAATCCAGCACACGGTATGAAACCTTAACGCTCTCTCCGTCTTGGAACGCTTTCGGCGCAGCCATGGTCACATCTCCGTCACCAGTGGTAACGACAAGGCTCCCATCATCAGCAACGTGGATACTATCAGCACCAAGCACCTTAACCCGTATGTTATTCGGGTTAGCGCCGGGCGCAACGGAGAAAAGCTTCTCCACATTATTCCCGTGGGCCTTTGCACTCACGGTAATGCCGGGATACAGCTCACCGAGCGAGACAAGGTTGTAAGTCGGAAGCCCAGTCTGCCATTTGCTGGAGTCGTTCCCTAAGAAATAAGAGACTTTTGTCTCTGCCGGGTCTTCTCCCTCCGGGATCAAAGAGATTACAGTACCTTCAACGGTGACGAACTGCTCTTTCAAAGCGACACCAGAGGTCACATTATCCTTTGTAACTGCAACCGAATGGGTCAGGTCAGTATCGGTTATATAAGCCGTTCCGTAGAATGTGTCGGCATAAAACTTCACAGCTTCTGGATGTTGGCCCTGGTTCTGAATGAACGGAATATGTACGTTCATCAACTGGGCGTCAGAAGCTTGAGAGTCCGTATTGTTCCCTGCTAATACGGGGGCTGCAAGCGAAGTCATGCACATCAGTGCAGCTATACAGAGAATTAGAAATATTCGTTTCATTTTTCACTCACTCCACATTTCTAAAATTTTCACCCTCAAATCCTGTGAATGTGGTCTTTTTCAGCAGGATCTGAGGGAGGTTGTTCGGGATTGAATCACAATTATTTTGTAGTTCTTTTAATCTGGGGGAAAACCCCCCATAAATAAAAATATTTAAGATGTATTTCCAAAACATGGACTGTGTTATGTGGTGTTTTTCAGATCAGCCCAAATTATTGAATTTTAATTACTCTGTAAAATTTAGTTATCACTTTTGAAGTCAAGAACGAAACTTTTCAAGTATTGCTGCCTCCTCTCATCCTTCCAACATTTAATTCAATATTATGGAGTTGATCCTAGTTTGGATTCTGAATCTTCTGGAGAGGATCAGTTTTCAGAACCTGGTTATTTAGTGTGAAAAAAGGTTACTATGTATATAAATTAATCTAAAAAATAAGAATAGTATCATTTTATATATGTGATAAGTAATAAAAACAAATCTATTTGTAACACTCATATTGCTAATTAGAACATACGTGGTTGAACTGAAAACCAACTGCGTTAAACTTTCAAATGCCTAAAAATATATTTTTCAGCAATGCCTATTGCTTTTGATTTCGGACCTCAAGTGCGTAAGTCCGAAATAGAACAAAGATCAAAAAAGAGTATGAGGAGAGGGAAACAAATCCTTACCATATGACTACTGTATTCGTTTTGTTTGCATCTTTCAGATTTTTAATTTTATGTCTGGTCCGCGTAGCGCCACCATGCGAGTGTACCGAAAAACCCT
The DNA here is from genome assembly GCF_000007345.1 of Methanosarcina acetivorans C2A. NCBI lineage: Archaea > Methanobacteriati > Methanobacteriota > Methanomicrobia > Methanosarcinales > Methanosarcinaceae > Methanosarcina > Methanosarcina acetivorans. Next base: position 1,007,751 of record NC_003552.1, read on the forward strand.
ATACTGCCCGTAATAAAAACAATTATCCAGCTTGTGGCGCTCAACTGTTCCTCCATTCCTTCTGTGGCATACAGCATTGCTATAGCCCATGGATAATATTGCCCATAACCAAGGGTCAACGCGAAATTGACTATCACCATGGCAAAAATTATAAAACCAATAGCTGCCAGATACCCGCGGGTATAGCTTGCGATCAGCGCCACAGTCGTATCTAAAAATACTGCGAGAAAAGCAACTTCAAAAAGGACGATAAATCTGTCAAAAGCATGTCCAAAGGACCAGCCCGAAAGCTGTATCACGTTTCCGACCGTGATGGCTAGCGCGAAAGCGAATAAATATAAAACAACGCACCATATCAAAATCACGATGAATTTTGAAATAACTATGGACGTCCTTGATACAGGTAAAGCAAGCAGGTCTTTGGCAGTACGATCGGAATATTCCCTTCCAAAAACCCAGCTACTAACAAATCCGAATATGACCATTTCCATACCTGGCATGCTCTCGCTGAATATCGTAAAAAAAGATGGCCAATCAGCTGCTCCGAAGAGCTGGGCTTTCACACTGAGCAGGCCAAGGTCTTTTGCAAGGACCGGGTTTTTCAGTACAAACATCATTAGCCCCATCATCAGAATCATTATGGAGACAACCGCAAATGTTGCCCATAAAGCGGTAGAACGCCTCATTTTCAGGAACTCTGCCCATATCGCACTTTCTATGCCTTTCATTTTACGCTCACTTTCTCTCGTATACTCCTCAGGAAATATGATTCAAGGTCTTCTTCTTCGACCATTAATAACACGGGCGGACATCCCGAGTAGACGAGAATTTCCGCTATTTTTTCAGGCTGACCTATGACCCTTTCATCCGTTATAATCAGATTTCTATCCGGGGATAAAACAGCGTCATAACCTCCGGCGAAAAGTATTGTTTTTGCTTTTTCATTATCTACGGTATTAACGACAAGCTTTTTTAATCGCAACTGTTCCAGTCTGTCTGCATTAATTTCCTGTATAAGCACGCCTTCGTGAATTATTCCTATTCTTGACGCTATCTTTGAAACTTCGCTTAAAATATGGCTGGAAATAAAAACCGTGACTCCTTTATTTAAAGCAAGGTCAAGGAGTAATTCTCTTATTTCCACAATACCAGCCGGGTCCAGGCCGTTTGAAGGCTCGTCAAGAATTAGAATCTCAGGGCTGTGAATCAGTGCTTTAGCAATCCCTAACCTCTGCCTGTTTCCCTGGGAGAGTTTTCCAGCCTTTCTGTCCGCGTATTTATTCAACTGCAATTTTCCCATTACCGCACTTATGGCATTCGTATCATCTATGCCTCTTAACCTGCGGATAATCTCAAGTTTTTCCTTTACAGTCAGATCAGGATAGGAGTAAGGCAATTCGACTAAATACCCGACATTTTTCCATAATTCAGTTTCCCCTGCATTTACCAGTTTGCCGTTCAGGTAGGCTGCTCCTGATGTGGGCTTTATCATCCCGAGCAGCATGCGGATCGTCGTTGTTTTCCCAGCCCCGCTCAAACCGAGGAAACCGTATATTTCGCCTTTTCCCACACACAGAGAAATAGAATTTACAGCGTGTAAATCGCCAAAATCCTTTGATAATCTATCTGTTTTAATTACCTCATTCATCCACTTTTCCTCGGTCTGCAAAGCCTTTTTGCTATTATTCCAATTAAGAAAAATACCGTTGTCTGACTATAAACTTGCTCCCCGCCCTCTTCAACAAGCTTCTCTTTTATCGTTTTTTACCGTTATTTTTCCGCGCTATTCTTTTTACATTTTTCCGAAGACCACTATCCTGCGTTGAGAACGACAAGAAAAAATTAAAGCAGTGATACGGTTGCCAGGGTCAGAGGTATTTATTAATCGCATGGTTGCAATAAGAAATATTATGGATAGTCAGAAGGACAAAGACGTTACGATACGCACGCAAAAACCTGGTGATGCCGGGTATATAGCTTATAGGCATTGTGTCCTTTACGAAAAAGAATATGGACTTGGCGGAACTTTTGAGCATTACGTGTTAGATAGCTTTGCAAAATATATTGAGCACCGGCCTGCGGGGGAAATCTGGGTGGCAGAGTGTAATGGCCAGATTGTTGGCTCTATAGGAATTGTCAGTACGGACAAAAGTACGGCACAGCTCAGGTGGTTTTTAATAGAGCCAGAATTTCGCGGAATAGGTTTGGGCAGACAGCTGATGATCAGAGCAGTCGACTACTGTAAGCAAAAAAAGTTCAGTCGGGTGTTCTTATGGACAATACAGAGTTTGAAGATTTCACATCATTTATACAGTAGCTTTGGATTTATTCCTGTAGAACAAGCCGTAAATAATACATGGAAAAAAGGTGTGGTAGAAGAGCGATGGGAACTTTTATTAAAACCTGCGTAAAATTGGACTGTCCTATCAACTCTTCTATGTGTTTCAAATACATTTTCTACATTTCATTTTATTTAACCGGCCAAGTAGCGCCTATTCCCATGTGTGATGTAACAAATGAGTGAACAATCAACTTCAATAAAACAGGTAAAATAATAACCATATTGTTAACCTGTACGAGTCGATTTTTATCTGGCTTTTGCCTTTTCCTTTCAAAAACTTTCAGAAAAACTATATTGTTTTTTGGATTGTGTGCTGTCTTTTAAGGTTTTAGTTTGAGCTAGTTTTCTGGACTGGATTGGGTTTAGGTTGGATTTATATACTGAAGTTAGACTGGCTTTTAAGGATTGGGGACAGTTTAAAGGTAGATTTTCGGACTTGCAAAGGCCTGGAATTCGAAGAAAATGAACTGGTTTGGGCTGGAGAAGGCTGGAAAAAAGGTAGTACCTGCTTGCAAGGGACCTGTCCGGATTGAAAAACGGGTCAGATTAGAGCTGCAGTAGCTATTTGCTAGCCTGCTATGACCAGTTTGAGCAGAAGATTATCGCCAAAACATCCACCATGGCTTTCTATTTTCCAGATTCTCCGGAAGTAGTTTAACGTTAGGTCTGCCATTCTCCTGGATCAAGCCTGGATCAAGGTTTGAATATTTGGCTTATTTGTTCTTTATTTCTTCTTCTTTGTGGGAAAGGTCGCTTTCCTTCGTTGAGCTTGACAGGAAAGGTTTCGCATAACGAATAAGGGTATGGGGCTAGAACTATCAGTTAATCCTCTTGAGTTCAGCTCATTGATAAAATCCATCAAGTAGTCCTCTTGAGCGAAGCGTAGAGTAGCGAAAAGGACCGCGTACTCCCGAGGCGCAATTCGGGTGGCGCAATTCGGGTGGCGCAATTATGGCGAGGCGCAATCATGGTGGGTCCGAACTCTGATTTTTCCGGTCAGGTAATATTCATCTCTCGCTTCAACCATCGCTCTTATATTTTTGATCGGGGTCTTCGGGGCAATTCCGCATCCGGGAGCTAGTATATCAATACCGTCTTCCAGGCACTTCTGCGCTTCCAGTTTTATCTCCTCGCAGGTCCCGTTGAGCATAATTCCCGAAGAGGAAAGGTTTCCTATCAGTTTTGTCTTGCTTCCGACAAGTTTTTTTGCAGTTTGCAGGTCAGTTACTTTTTCTTCGATGCTGATTCCCTGAAAACCGCACCTTGAAAGGGTTTTAAGGATCGGGGTTGAGTTTCCGCAGACGTGTATGAGCTTTATTCCTTTTCCTGACTTGCAGAAGCTTTCATACTCCGGTCTTATGAGGGCTTCCAGATGTCTGGGGTCAAGCATGTCCGGACCTGCTATTCCATCCACAATGCAGACAGCATCTGCCCCGGCTTCGGAGAGGATTTCCGCATACGCCGAGCAGGTGGCTCCTGTAACTTTAAGGCATTGGCTTAAAGTTTCAGGTCTTCTGATCATCCATGTAAGAAAATTGTAAGTCCCAAGCAGCCTTGAAGCAAGGGATGCCGGTCCTTCCATACCTGCTATGAGGGGGACTTCTTCTCCTGCTTTTTCCCTCAGGATCGAGGTTACGTCTTTAATAAGAGGAATTCTTCCCCGCTGTGCAAAGTCCGAGGGCAGTTCCATTTTTTCCGGTTCCTTTGCAAAAGGGTTAGAGCCTGGAGAAGGCTGAATATCCTATCTGCCCGGGTTGACCTTGCAGCCCAGAGCTTCGGATAGGACCGTGAGGCAGAAGGGGTAGCGTACGGCTTCAAGGCCTGCAAAGGTATGGGCTGAAAGGGCAAGGTCTGCCATTTTTTTCGCATCAAAATGAGCATCGGGCCAGGCCGCTCCGCTCTCTCTCATGAGTTCGACGGTTCCGGTCTGGGTTACTGCAAGAACGGGGACTTTATCCACGGCTTTCCCGTGTAGCGTGTTCAGGAAACGGTCTCTTAAATCTGGATCTGCCATTAAAATCTGCCATTAAAGTTCTCTTTTTATAACGTTCAGCGCTACGGTAAGCTTCTGTAGCTTTTTTCTTCTGAGAAGTAATAAAAACAGCATCACTTTTATATTTTTCATTTAAAATATCTGCGAACTCATTATATAAATTAATCCACATATGCGGTATTTTAATGGCCGATATTTTAACTGTTTATCTCCTCTTTATTCTATTTACTGGCTGGACGCGGTTAATAGGTTTATATTTTCCAGGGACGCGGTTAATAGGTTTATATTTTCCAGAGGTTGATATCATTTCCAGGTGCCCATAAATAAAGTCTTCCGGCTTTCTCCCCCGCAGGTCTAATTATATCTCTAAATCGGCACAGGATACCACATGACTTTTTGTATGTCTGGTTACGGCTTTTCGGAACCGGAAACACTCTCTTCCTTCAGAAGTTCTCCTGTTTAAGGGAGCTAATCGGAGTCTGGCTGTAGCCGTGATTGCTTTTTTCCGCCTTTATATATGAAAGCTGCCTGTCTTCCAGTTTCCCACTTGCCGTTGTGTCCACAGTTCTGATAAGTTCTTCTCTGGGCACGGATGCCACCGCAGAGATTATCTTCAGCCTTGAGCGGGAATTCTTTTCTTTTTTGAGGATTTCAATTTCGGGTTTTTCATGTGCTGAAGTCACACTACCTTTTACAAAATTCTCTTTGTGTGCAAAGGAAAGTTTGATATGCCCTGTGAATTCGGGGTTAAGCTGTGTTACTCTCTTTCTTATGCTGTCCAGGATCTGCCCCGAAACAGAGACTGCCGTTTCAAGAGATATTTCCTGCGAAGTAATCTCAAACTCGGTTGAGTAAGCCGAAACCCCGGACATTTCAACGGAGTTTCTTGCTTCAATTGAGTTTTTTGCTTTTACTGAATTTCTCATTTCACAGGCAGTTTTATCCTGGCTGCTTACCCCGGCCAGCCTGAAAAATTTGTCCAGACCTTCTCCTCCCTGCCTGGCTGAGAAATGAACGATCCTTGCTCTCGGGTTCAATTTGCGAAGAAGCAGACAGGTCTCCAGAAGTTTTTCCTGCCCTATGAGGTCTACTTTGTTTATGCCCAGGATCTCGGCATCCTCTTTCTGATTTCGAACAAAATTCTGCAGGTCTTCTACGTTCGGGCTCAGGCTGGAGGGGTCTACAAGATTTACGATCGGAGTAAAACTAATCTCCGGAAGACCCATGCTTTCGATATTGCTTTTTATCTGTCTTGGGAAGGCTATCCCCGTGGGCTCTACTATAATAGTATCCGGATGATAGGAAGCCATAAGGTTCCTCAGGGTATATTCCATACTGATCCTGAGAGTACAGCAAATGCACCCGCTTGTAATTTCTCTGGTTTCTACCCCCTCTCCTGAGATAGTTTCCCCATCGATCCCTACTTCCCCTATTTCATTGACGATGATTGCCGTTCGCTGCCCCTGGGCTCCAAGGTACTCGACAAGTTTTCTTATTGTTGTCGTTTTTCCACTCCCGAGGAAGCCTCCGATTATCATGCATTTCATGGCTCTGCCCGCTTTTTCATGCCTTCAGGTAAAAATTTAATATCGATAAGAATTGAATATCGGTAAGATTGAACGTCAAGTAAGGTTAAATCAAATATCAGGTAAGAACCGGACATTATTACCGGAATATCGTCTGCACTGTCAGCAGTATTATTATAGTGCTGATATTATAGTGCTGATATTATAGTGCTGATAGCCTGCCTTACATATCGATAAGAGCAGGAATATTACCCCTTTCTTGCCTGGGGTTAGCAGTAAATGGGGCGTACCTGTCCTATGCTTCAGGTTTCAAATTCTTTCCTTTAAACCCTAAAAAATGGCAAAAGGGTTTGAAAAGGACCTTTTATCTGTTTTTTTCTCTTTGATACTCTTTTTGCGAGGTGCTTAAGGTTTGGAGTATCAAGTCGTTTTTCCCGGCTTCTGGACGGCAATCTTCCGATAAATGGCAAAACCGGAGTATATCGCCCATTCAGAGTTTTATTTAGTGTTTTTTCCGGGTACAGATACCCTCCCGGAAAGGCGTCTTTAAATGACAAATCCGTGCCTTTCCGGAAAAGAGTATTGCGGGTCTAACTTCCTTTTCGGTGCATATGACAACAATGCCCTTGGAGAGGGAGTGGCACTGTTATCAGCATGATATTTTTTAATTTTTCCGGTTTCCTTTCCGGATTTATGCTTCCACGCCTGTTTCATCTCTTAGGCACTATCTCGTCTATCCTGAGTACTTTTTTTGCCGTTTCCGTACCCGCAATAATTGCGAGTTTCTTTACCGTTGCCGAGTCGTAGACTTCAGGTCCCCTGTCCGTTACCTTTCTTGATAGGTCTATCCTTGCCTCCAGTCCTCTTGCATACGAATTCCTCATCTGCGCCATTGCATCTATTTCATTCATTCCCATATTTCTGGCAAGGATCACAGGAATTTTTTCAAGGGCCTCGGCATATGCCTGGACTGCCAGCTGTCTTTTCCCTGTCTGCGTTGTCGCAAAGAGCCTGACCATATGCGCAAGTTCAAACTCAATTGCCCCTCCTCCGTTTACGATTTCCCTGTTTTTCCGGAGGAACGCCGCATTGTTCAGGGCATCATCAACAGCTTCTTCCACCTTGTCAAGCCCGTATTTCACAGGCTCCCGGATCAGGATGGTGGCTATTGCTTTCTCTTTCACGGTGATGAAAACAAAATTTTCCCCGTTTTTCTTTTCAAGTTTTATACTGTCTGCCTTTCCGAGGTTGCAGGGGCGAATCTCGTCCGGCTGTGCCATCAGGGTCGTACCTGTGGCTTCCGCAAGCTTTTCGAGGTCTTTCATCTTTAGCTTCTTGAAAGCCAGAATATTACTGTCCCTGAGCAGAGTTTCGATATAGGGGTCAATATCTCCTTCGGAAAAGAGGACATTTGCTCCCGAATCAATAATCTTCCGGGCAATTTCCCCACAGAGCTGCTTTTTCCTCTCCTCAAAAAGGAGCGCAGTCTGCACGGAATCCATTTTGAGGTTATGCTGGGGGTTCAAATATCCGCTTTTTATCTTGAGGTCGTAATTCGTAATCAGGACCGCCGGGTTCTGGTAGCTTTTTGGCATATCCTCCCTTGCCGGGTTTTCGTCCATGATCAGGCCTTCTACTGCAACGATTTCCGGTCCGCCTTTCTTTTTGAGGATCTTGACGTTCCGATTCAGGTCAAGTCTCCGGTCCTGTTTTTCGGAAAGGTGGCTTATAACTCCCAGGACAATATCCGTAACAGCCTGTGCCTGCTGCCTTTCAATCCCCTTCCCTGTTGCCGAGCACATTATGGTTGTGCGGATATCCTCTTCTGAGGCCTGCCTTATGCTGTACTGCAGCATCTCATACGTTTTTTGCATGGCAAGTTCGTACCCTTCGATAATAATTGTCGGGTGTACCCCTGCCCTGATAAGCCTGACCGCGTTTTTAATCAGGTTGCTTGCAAAAATGACTGCCGTTTTTGTACCGTCTCCGCAGGCTTTGTCCATAGATTCCGCGAGCTTTTTGAGGGAGGTCACGATCGGGTGAAGTACATCTATTTCCTTTAAGATGACTTTCCCGTCGCTTGTAACGAAAATATCTCCCACCGGATTTACTATTATCTTATTCATCCCTTTCGGGCCGAGGGATGAGCCAAGAAGTTCGTCAATTTCTATCGCTGCCCTTTCAAGCTGGTCGATCAGCTCTTCTTCCTTTACCGGCTCGTCAATCAGGATCTTATCCCTTATCGTCCGCGCCAGTTTTGCCATTCCGTCCTGGCTTTCGGGATTAGTGCTGCCCGGTGTTTTTAGTTCGCTTGCCATGTCCTCTCCTCATTTGCTGCTTTTCTTGCTGTTTCTGACCTGCTGGAAGTTTTTATTTCTGGTCAATATTCTGCCTTTTTTCGAAATTTCATCCGAGTCTCGGATCTTTTTTCGGGTTTTTATCCGGGTATTTTTTGTTTGATTTTTGGTGGGTGTTTTTTTGAGGCCTTGCTGCTTTTGTTGGATCCTGGCAGGTGCCTTTTTGAGGTTTTGCTGTTTTTATTGGTTTTGGTGGGTTCAGTTTGGAGGTTTTGCTGTTTTTATTGGTCTTGGTGGGTTCAGTTTGGAGGTTTTGCTGTTTTTGTTGGATCCTGGTAGGTGCCTTTCTGGAGTTTTCTGCTGCTATTTTTTGCTGCTATGACCTGCTGAAGCCTGCCTTTTTTAGGTCCTGCTTCGTATTCTGTTTTTATATCCTGTCTTATGCCAGCTTTCCGGTCGTTCCTACGCCGACTCCGACCAGGCGGGTTTCCAGTGGGGCTTTTCCCCTGCTTCCCACATCGTTCTGTTTAAGGTCAAATTTCACATTGTCCATGTCAAGCCCGTATCCGTCCATGTACTCCGAAATCAGCCTGTGGCTGAGCTTGAGCCCGTAGTCCAGGGCTTCTCCATAGTCTTCAAAGACATCTTTTCCAAGCCTGGAGAATACCGAATACTCTGCATTTCCTGCTGCTGAAGGGCGGATAAGGATCTCTGTCCTGTGGACGATTTTTCCTGCAAGGGCACCCACAGCATTTCCCACCTCATGGAAAGCGGGGATCCTTATGTCTGCATCCACCGCCTCATTCAGTCCTTTCAGGTATGCCCTTACAGGGGCTCCTACCAGAACTACAGGGACTTTTATGCGGAATTTCATGACATCTTCTTTTGCCAGAAGCTTTCCGATGTCCTCTTTTTTCAGGTCTTCGGCAAAGAAGGAAACCAGTTCAAGAGTAAGTTTTCCCACGACTTCAGCCTTTATCCGGGCTGAAAACTCCTCTGCTCCCTGTTTGAGGGTTTTTCCAAGCATTTTTGCTCCTATAAAAGAAGCTCTTCCGTCCCACCTTGCATATTCTCCGAGCACGTGCAGGGCATCGGTTGGAGTAAACCCGATCTGGCTTAAGTGCCTTTTACGGATGAGGTTTTTAAGAATTCCTGCAAACAAGAGCGGGTGTTTTCCTGTCCTTTCCGAAATCTCGGATATCGAAAGAGGCTCTGTTCCGAGCTGTTCGATAATTGCCCTTTCGTCTTCTTCGAGTTCCCCGCTTAGAAGTTCGGGGGAGTTGATCCCGTTCCTTACGAAAAAAGAGGTCGGTTGTATGATCTCGTCCATTATGCGCTCGTTAGGGGTATCATTTTTCTCCAGTTTCTCCAGAATCTCCGGGAACTCCGAGGCGGCAAGACAGAGGGGAATTACTCTTGCAGGGCCAAGAAAGGGTTTTCTTCTGATCCAGACCAGGCTGTCCCCGCCAAGGGCCGAGGTCTCCATCCGGATCGCTTTTACCATTGTTTTCCAGCCCCCGACTCTTGCTCCGGAATCGCTGATCTCGGGGATGCCTCCGGTAATCATGGCAATGTCGGTACTGGTGCCTCCGACGTCCACGGTTGCACAGGTATCCAGGCCTGTGAGGTGGGCAGCCCCTACAAGGCTTGCTGCGGGTCCGGAAAAGATTGATTCGACAGGTTTTTGCAAGGCTTCTTCAATGCGGACCAGGGACCCGTCGCACTTCATCATCATCAGGGTCGCCTTAATTTCTTTTTCTTCCATTACTGCCTGGACGGATTTGATAAACTGCTTGCTTACCGGGATCAGTTCGGCATTCAAAAGGGCGGTTACTGCCCTTTCGTAAGCTCCCAGGCTCAGGGAAAGCTCATGCCCGCAGACAACAGGCATATCAGTTATTTCCTGAATTACTTCCTTGACTCTTAGTTCATGTTCCGGGTTCCGGACTCCGAAGTAGCCGGAAACGGCAAAAGCAGCCACTTTGTTCTTTATCTGCCTGACAAATTCTTTTACGGTTTCCAGGTCTTCAAGGGGGGCAACTTCGTTTCCGTCGGAGTCGTGTCCTCCTCCTATTGAGATTACATAACGGCTGGCAAGTTTTTTCGGGATGGTGTGCCCTATAAGGATCAGCCCTGCGGGATAGCCTTTGCCTTCAAGAGTAGTATTGGTAGCAAGGGTTGTGGAAACAGAAGCGAATTTTATCCTTTTCAGGTAATCCGGGTTCAGTCCCTCAATTGAGTTCTTTATCCCCCTTATAAGGTCAGGATAAGTTGTAAGCGCTTTATTTGACTCGATCACGGTCCCGTTTGACATATCTATAACAGCGGCATCGGTATATGTCCCACCGGTATCAATGCCCAGTCCCAGATACATTACATTCCTCCTCTTCAATTTCTATGGCTCTTCACCTTTTATTGCCGGTCTCCTCTCGCCTGCTTCAGTCCCGTCTTTAATGCTTTTGTCCCTGTCTCTAACATCTCTATAGCCAGCCTTCCCTCTGCTTTCTCACAACCCTTGAGGGCCAGGCGTAATTTCAAAGGCAAAAACCTTTTTCAAAAAAGATCTTACAGTTTTACTTTACGGCTTTTATATGGGGAGAGGCGGAGAAGACAAATCAGTCTTAAATCCGCCGTTCCTGTTTTTTGGTGCCTTTATGGCGAGTCCAACCGTTTTTGTCTCTTTTTGACTTTCAGTCCCGTTTTTTTATCTTTACATGGACTGCTCGTTTTTCTTTCGTTTTTTAAATGGGGTCTGTTGCTTTTTTTAAACTAGGTCTGTTGCTTTTTTTAAACTAGGTCTGTTGCTTTTTTTAAATGGAGGTTTACCGCTTTTTGTCTAACATATGACTCCTGCGGTCTTCTATTGTCTTCTGCTTATATTCTGGAGCTCAGGAGTTAGACTAACTCCTGTATGGAGGTTAAAATGTCGTTTTTATTTGCCTGAGGGTGTTTTTCGTTTTTCCGAACTTTTACAGGCTCTATGAAGATACAGGCTCTGTGGAGATTTTCCGCTTTAGGGCTCTGAATACTATTCTTAAACATCCTGCCCCGATTTTAAATCAAAATGGGGAGAGATGGTCTCCCCCGTCAGGGAGAGTTTACCCCATTATGTTTTTCTGTAGTTCCGGGCCAAGTTCTTTTACAACGTTCACCATTGCCTGCACGGTTGTCAGGGGACCACCTGGCGGGATCTCACAGCCGGAGGACAGGATATACTTGGACTGGAGGCCGTTCTCCTTGAGCACTGGCAGCACGTTTTCGAGCAGGTTCTTGGTGTCGTCCTTTACCTTCTGCACTCCGGCTGCCGATCCGTCCATGAACTCAACGGGGTTGACTTCTCCCATCATACAGCACATATCTCCGTATTTGGGGATGAGGTCTGCGTAGTTCTGGGACCCCTTGTCTCTGGACTTCTCGTAGTAGGCGTAGCTGTAGAGGGCTGTTCCGAACTTTCTGATCTGGGTCTCGAAGTGCACGGCGTCAGCACAGTTGTGGATGATGTACGGCTGGTTGTACTGCTTGAATATGGGGATCTGCTGGTCGTAGACAAACTTTCCGTCAAATTTCCAGTAGTCCTGCTCGCTCATGATCACATTATTGGACCAGAGGTTGTCGATACAGAGAGCATCACAGGCGTCTTCGTTAAAGAAGAGCTCTGAGAGCTGGCAGACATAGTCAGTACACTTCTGGACAGCTTCAAGGACAACATCCGGCTGGGTCTTCATGTCCATAAGGACGCGGTCTGCACCCATCAGCTGGGTAAGGGTGAGCAGGGGGCCCTCGTGGAAGCCGACAAAGGGGGTGTTGAGTTCCTTGTTGAGTTTTTCCTTTGCTTTCTTTGAGGCCATGACCAGTTCATAGCCGCGGGTACCTTCCTTAAGTTCGGGGACTTCGATCTTCTCATAGTCCTTGATATGTCCTTCAGAGGATGGGGTGTCGTCTTCAGGGTATTTGATCTTACAGCCGAAGTCTGCAGATGTTGCGGAAAGGTCAATCAGGCCTACAAACATGTCAAGGTCCAGGTATTTTGAGCCAAGGTATGCGCTCTGTACAAATGCATCTTCATTTGTGGCATACTCTTTGTAGGTTACAGGGACAAACTTCCTGAGGACACCGCAGGCGAGAGGGTAGACAGGCAGGTGGTCGACCTTCTTGTCGGACATGGCAGAAATAGTCCTGTCGATGTGGGTCATTTCCTCCTTGCTCTTCACGCCAATGCTTTCGAACTCTTCTTTGATCTTGTTAGCAGTTTCAAGCCCGACATCCACTTTATCGGAAACTGTCTTCTTTGCAAGAATCTCCCTGTACTTGATCTTCCCGAGGTTGATCTTCTCTTCACTCCACCTTGCAGCCTTGGGCTCAAGTTCCTTTACGGCTTCGGACGCCCAGGCGCTTGCGTGCATTGCATCGGGGTGGGTTGAGTCTGCTCCGATTCCGGACGCATACTCTTCGGAAACGGGAGCTCCTCCAATCATGACTTTCATGGAGTCGCGGATGCCTTCTTCCTGAAGGATTTCAATGACTTTTTCCATATTGGTCATGGTTGTGGTCATCAGGGCACTCATGGAGATGATGTCGGCTTTGCGTTCCTTTGCGGTTTCGACAAATTTCTCGATAGGTACATCTGCCCCGAGGTCGATCATCTCAAATCCGCCTGCACTGAGCATGGTCTTTACAAGGTTCTTCCCTATGTCGTGCACATCTCCTTCAATCGTCCCGATGACTCCCACAGCCTGCATGGCTTCTCCTTCCTTTATCATCTCAGGGCTGAGGATGTCCATGCCTGCATACATTGCACCTGAAGCCAGGAGCAGGTGGGGTACGAAGGCTTCTCCTTTTTCGTACTGGTCACTGACAATTGCCATCCCTCTTGCCAGCCCGTTGACAATAGCGTCGTAGGGGTCAACGCCTTCTTCCAGGGCTTTGTATGCCAGTTCTTCTGCGAGGTCATCGTCTCCGTCGACGACAGCTTCCGCTAATTGGTTCAAAATATCTGCTGCCATAAAAAACGCTTCCAACATATTTTTATGATTATTTCCTGGTTAACAGTAAGTAGCTCAATCAGGAACCTACTCCTCCTGTAAGTCCCTGTATCACTGTTAACTTGAACGATGATACATTAACTGCAAAACATATAACATAAACGCAGAGATCTGATTAACGCAGTTAACCTCTCTCCTGATGCTTAATTCGGTGAATTGTCCTGATATTATAAATTTGCCTGATCCGGTAATATTTCCTGATTTTGTTAACTTTTCTGATCTCGTGTGGAACTCTCATTTGATCAGAGGCTTTCATCTGATCAAAGCCTTTGATCGGATAGTGGGTCTTACCAGCCGGGGCGGAAATCCGATCAGCTAGGATATTGGAAAAACAGTGAACTCTCTTAAATATGAGTTCCTCTTCTCCAACTTATAAAGAATCATGCAGAACTAAAAAAGTACAAATAAAGGAACTCCTTTTTATTAAGAGTCAAATAAAGGTTCTAAGGAGGAGCCTTTTTGAATAAATGCATGAGTGTGTCCTTATTTCTGATCTCCATGTGTTGGGTTTTAAGTGCCGTTAGCGGTTGTGTGGCTTCCTATGGAGGCGAACTTTCTTCTGTTTCTGTTGAAGATATTGAAGTGAAGTCCTTATCTGAAGAGTATTCGACACCTGTCAACGGAGAGAGGGGAAATATCCTGAATGTAACCGCTTGCATTGTAAATGCAGACAAGTCGGATAGTTCGGCTCTTCTGGTTCGGTTTAAGTTAGAGAAGACCGTCTCCTCTGAGCCGTCCTCCTCCCGCGAGGTGGCAATAAAAAATGTAGAGCTTGACTGCATGAAAGGCAGGTCCATGCTTTATCAGTCAGTACAAATAGCCGTTCCCGGTCCGGGAACATATGATGTTGAAGTCTCCGTTTTTGAAGAAGGAAAAGACCCTTCACCTACTGTCGGTACAACATTTGTCGTAGGAGAAGAAGGGGAGGTTGAAATGTTCTAAACATGAAGGTGAGGCTATGAACAAATATTTCAAAATACTGCTCATTCTTCTTCTGGTTGTACTGGTTCCGATAACAGTGCTCTACGGGAGCTTTATGTTCATGCTGATCTATTATGACCAGGCATACTATTATTCGGAGGGCACCAACCTTGGTTCTCCTGAATATTATGATAAAGTAGTCTACAATGCTGGAGAGGCCGGATATAAGACAGAAATTTATTATGTGAATGCTAAGGAAAAAGAGATTCCGGGTCTTCGTCCCGGTACAATTGAAGGGCTTGATCCCAGGCTGGGTTCTGATTATCTGGTGAATTCCCTGGATATTTACTACTCCGATTCTTCCTGGATTTCAATCTCTTTTTTAGACGATCAGGAATCAAGTGTTTCTTTTTACAGTGATGATTCGCTTGCAAAATACAGGCCAGACGAACTTCCAGAAAGAGAATGGATAGTCCAGATATTCAAAATCATTTTTGGCATGAGTGGAGAGGAAGTCGAGGCTTATCTCCCTGCAGAGGACTGGGAGGTTAACGATGTCTTTTTTGATCAGGTAATTGTAACCGAAACTCCGGATTTTGCAGCAATTCATAAATACCTTGTAAAAGAAGCTACTGACTCCACTTTTGATGCTCAAACGTCTGGAGAGGGATGGTGTACGGAGACATTTTACAATGAGAGTCAGAAAATCGGAAGTATATATTATATTGTCCCAAACGTGGAAATAAGCCATAGAGAAGGCTGGAGTGTTTATACGGTCAAGATCGATAGGCTTGGAGGGCTGTATCTTAAGGTGTCTCTCGGGCCAGGTAGTTCAGGAAAAACCATCCCTGAAGACGAGTATAGAGCTGTGTTTAAAAGAATGTTTACAGATCTGGGACTCCCCCCTGAAAAAGTGGATGAGTTTGAGTTTAGATACAGCGGAGGTAACTGGTAACACGTATCCGCAGTTTTATTTTTTCTTTTTTTGTTTTCCCCGAGCAATACAGGGCTGAAGCCGTCTTACCAGCCACGCAGGAATAGTAACAGCAGATGAATTCCTGTTGTTCTGAGAGAAGTTGAGTACAGAAATGTATTTCTTTTTAAAAGAATACTTTCCTGACCCTAGAAACCGAAGTTTAATTCACATTCCTAGGGCGCCTCCGCCAGCTTGTCTGGCGGCCCTTCCCAAAAAGCAGAAAGAGTCGAAGGAAGAAGTCTCAAAGAGGTAGAGAGAAGATCGTGAAAGAGGTAGAAAGAAGATCGTGAAAGAAGTAGAAAGAAGAGCCTAAATATACTGTAATAAGCATTAAAACCTATAGTCGGCAGGTCGACATTAGATTTTAAGTATTTTTAATGATGGCGTTTTTCAAACATTATGTAATATATGTTGGGTTCAAAACTGGTTAACATATGACCCAAATCTCACGGCATATATAAACAATGAGTCGTTTTTGCAATAATGTCTAGTATCAGGAATAATGTGTTTTCTAGCAAAAACGCTATCAGTAAAAATATTGCGAAAAAAACAAGTTACCTGCCGAAAGCAGGTTAAAAGCAAACGTAGATTATTTTTTGCGTATTTTTCTTTTTTCTTCATTTTTACGGGAAAGACCGCTCTCCTGCGTCGAGCGGGACAAGAAAGGTTCTGTATAGTGAATATGGTTGTACAGTTCAGAATTTTTCGTAATCTAATTCTTTTTAGTCCTCTTGAACGAGCGAAGCGAGTGAAAAGGACTGCGGGCTCCCGAATCGCAATTCGGGTGTCGAAGCGAAACTCAGGTGCTGCATCTACCGGGTCGTGTAGAGATTAATTTCCTAACTTTTACTGATGGTATTTTTCCGATGGAACTTTCAGGTCTTCTCTAATTCGATTTCCCTTATTTCCTTTGAGTTTTTCATATAGTGCAAAAAGAGGTCTTCTCCCCATTTGAGGGCGGTTTTTTCCAGACTCATCATTGCATGGTTATGATAGATCCCGTTTTTGTAGAAGAGGGACAGGGCCATGAAGTGGTCCGTTACCAGGCTTGAAGCAAGCCTTATGGGGCAATCGCAGACGAAGATTTTTGCATTATCTCTGTCCAGGTATTCTTTGAGGGCTGTGCTGTATTCCTTTTTCAACCTTTCAAACACAGGTTTTGTGATTATCAGGGATACGTCCGCTCCTTTTTTAATAAGCTCTACATAGGTTGAAGGGTAAGCAGGGTTGAAATAGGATGAGACTTCCATGACGTGGGCTGAGCGGGTCAGTTTTTCTTCGATTTTCTGGGGAATTTCATACATCCTGTCCAGGTCGGGTTCGATGAATTCACAGTGTCCGAGGTCATCGATCCGGTCCAGGAGGTGGACAGGGATAGCACTTATATTATGGTTTTCCCAGTAATCCATGTTCTCCGAAAATACTTCCAGGGTGTTCAGCAGAGGCCTCATTTTTTTAACGACCACTTTTCCGATATCTGATAGCTTGTACAGGTCGTCTTCATGGATGATAAGCCCCTGGCTGATGAGGATCTTGATCTGGGTCATGATCGCACTTGAAGTCACGTTGAGGATGTTTTTAATGTCATCAATATTCCTGGGCTCCTCCATCAATAGCAGAAGAAGGTCTTTTCTTTTGTCCGAAAGAAAAAGGGTACCCAACAGTTCCAGTTTCATCTTAAATCTCCAGCCGCTTCATTTACACATTTTTTAATTGAAACTTTATTCAAGACTCTGACTCTGTTTCAGATTTTATCCAGGATATTATCGAGGTCAAGACTCTATCCAGGATTCATTCAAGACTCTATTTGATTCATGCGTCGGGTTTCAGGCTTCTTTTTAGGGAGCCTTACATGCATGGTTGTGCCCGAACCTTCCTCGCTTTCTACCCAGATTTCCCCCTCATGGGCGTTGACAATGTTTTTGCAGATATAGAACCCCGATTCAAGGCCCTGATACCTGCGGGTGAGGGAATCGTCCACCTGGTAGATCCTGTGGAAGAGGTGGGGGATAAGCCTTTTCTGGATGCCTGTTCCGCTGTCCTTTAACGTTATGTGGATAGTCTCTTCTTCCTCTTCAGCTTTCACTTCCAGGGTTCCGCCGTGGGGGGTAAACTTGATAGAGTTGCCCATCAGGGTCGTGAAAAGGTCTGTCAGTTTTTGCTTGTCCCCACGGATAGGCGGGAGGCTTGCAGGGAGTTCCTTTTCGACCTTCAGTTCTTTTTCATCAATCAGGAGGACAAGATTGAGGTAAACATCCGAGAGTATCTTCTTGATTTCTACCTCGCCAAAGGAATACTCTATCTTCCCTGCCTGTTCCAGGCTCAGGTAGAGCAGGGAATCAACCATGTGTTTCAGCCTTTCCGAGCTGTTGATAACGGTGTCGATTGCCTTCTGCTGCTGGTCTTCAATTGCCTCCCAGGTCTCAAAATCAATAAAATCGCCGTAGTCAACCCTCATAAGGGGCAGGCTTTCGGTCATAAATTCCGCTTTTATCCTGTTCAGGGACCTCAATTCGTCATTGGCTTTGGAAAGATCTTCCGAGTAAGCTTTCAGGGCGTCTTCAAGCTGCTTTCTCTGGATGAGCTGCCACATGCCCTGCATAAGCAGAGTGAGCTGGCGCAGGTCCGATTCGTCATAGGGCTCGTCTTTGTTTCCAACTCCCGCAACCGCAACGATCCTGTCCCCGTCAAACACTGGAACATTCATATGGCGGGTAAGGTGTACGTGGTCTTTAGGGTATCCTTTTTTCAGGGAACTCGGGGCTGTGTAGTCATTTGTGATTATAGGCTTACGCTGCCGGACGGCTTCTCCCCAGAGCCCTGTAGTCTTTACGGGATAAATGAAGCGCTTGTCTTCGATAGCACATTCTTCCATGGCGCTCTTTGACCAGGAGTGCATGATCAAGGAGGTTTCGTAGGCATCCATGAAGGCAAGGTACCCGAGTTTGCTGCCCGTAAGCCTTACCGCCTCTTCGCGGGCAAAGTCCGTGATCTCTTTTAAGGAGGCTCCCGTCATCTGGTTGAGTTTCACAAGGGCTTCGAGCCTGGCTTCGTTCAGTTTCTGGGCAGCTTCTGCTTTTTTGCGCTCTGTGATGTCCCTGGCAACCGAGAGGATAGTTTTCTTGCCTTCATAGTCAATGATCCTGGCGCTTACTTCGAGGGGGACAACAGTGCCGTCCTTGCAGACCGCCCCGGCTTCATAGACCCTGGACCCCTCGCTCTGGATTTTCTTGAGGTTCTCCCGGACCGAGGCCCAGTACTCGGCAGGGATAATCTCTTCGGCTTCCATTTTCAGGATCTCTTCCTTGTCATATCCGAGCCTGCTTACCACCGCCTGGTTTACATCCATGTAACTTTCTCCTTCGGGCTCGCGGATGTACAGCTGGTCATTGATGTTATTGAAGATGGTCCTGAACTTGTGTTCGGATTCTTTGAGGGTTTCTTCTGCCAGCTTATGTTCAACTGCAATGGCTGCCAGCTGGGCGTTTGTTTTCATAAAGTCCAGGTCTTCTTTTTCAGGCCGGTGTACTTCGCCGTAGTACATGGAAAAGACTCCCAGGACTTCTCCTGAGGACGAAATGATTGGTTCGGACCAGCAGGCTTTAATCCCGGCTTCAGCCGCAAGGTCCCTGTATTCAGTCCAGTAGGGATGTTCCATCACGTTATCTGTGGTAACCCTTTTTTTCATGTAGGCAGCAGTTCCAAAAGACGCCGCCCCAAAACCGATCTCAATCCCGTCGGTCTTCTGAATGTAATAAGCAGGAAGTTCGGGGGCAACGCAGTAAAAGAGGTGCTTTTTCTCCCGGTCAAGTAGCATTATCGAGCATCTCGAACCGGGCCGGATCTTTTCAACGTTCTGGACGAGGAGCAGGAGCATTTCTTCCAGGGGGGCTCCCGACGCTAGTTTTCCCAGTACCCGGTTTTGCCCTTTGATCATCTCTTCGGCAAGCTTACGTTCGGTGATGTCCAGGACTATCCCCTGGTAATGAACTATTTCTCCTTTTTCATTCCTTTTGATAAGGGTCCTGTCATCTATATACCTCACTTTACCCGACTTTGTCAGGACCCGGTACTCCTAGGTGCATTCTTCATACCCTTCCCTGGAAAACCTTGCCACTTCGGAACGGATTCTTTTCCGGTCTTCAGGGTGTATCAGGTCTTCAAACTTTATTTTTCCTGAGGTGAAATCTTCTGGGGTATATTCCAGCTTTGTAATATTTTCCGAGACAAATTCAACAGGCCATCTTTCTTCCGGCTTGCACAGAAACACAAACACGGGGCTGCTTTTGATGATGTTTTTGAGTTCGTTCTTCTTTTTCAGCGCCTTTTGTACCGATTCTTCGGCTTTTTTGCGCTGGGTAGCATCACAGAGAGTACCCTGGTAATGGCTCACGCGTCCATTTTCATCTCTCCGGATCAGAACCTTTACCTCAACCCAGCGCACTTCCCCCGAAGCTGTAAATATCCTGTACTCCTGGGTCAGCTCCGCACAGCCTTTTTCCGAACATCTGGCAACTTCCTCTTTTACCTTTTCCTTGTCTTCAGGGTGGACAATATCAAGGTAACGTACGCCTCTCAATGTGAATTCTTCAACTTCATGGCCGAAATTCCTGACGTTTTCAGTGATGAGTTCGACAGGCCAGTTTTCAGTCGCCTTGCATAAAAAAATGACTATAGGGCTGCTGTTTATTAGTGATTCAAGATTTATATCGAACTTTTTCATCGATTCATTTCCCGAATTTTATTTTTATTTACCTGATTCGTGAATTACATTTTGAGCTACTGTTAATGTTCAGGATCTAGGGAACAAACTTTTACGTAATCAACTCTTTTCAAGCTACTATATATATGGAAGGTAAGGGATAAACTTCAACAAAGTAACTGATTTTGAGCTAATGTAAATATTGAGGTTAAGGGAATATTTCTACGAAATAACTGATTTTGAGCAAATCTAATATTGAGGTTCAGGGAATGGAATCACCAATTTTGAACTACTGTAAATGTTGAAAGCCGGGGGCATACCTGCAAAAATATTTAAAAGTGATTTTCCCTTCCATGGCCGAATACCTCTGGAATTTTCAGTTAAGTGGGCTCAGGATCTACCTGAGTTCAATAGAGCTTTATTCTTTCCAAATAAAATGGAAGTACTGGCTTATTTATTTTTTTATTTTTTTTATTTTTCATTTATTCTTTTAACAATTTAAATTGCATTTCTGTTATATCTTTGAACTCAATCTATTTATTTATAATGATGCAGAATCTGGTCATTCGGTTGATGTAAAGACAGGAGATCTGATTTCTTTTCAGCAATTTTCTTTTCTGCATGGTTACCGGACGGCTTTATTTTTCCTGGATGGTGATATTTTCAGTTTTCACCAGAGCCGTTTATGGAAAAAGGTATTTTTTTATAATCCTCTTTTTATACACAAATTGTATGTAATATCCTTAGCAATCCTATGTTTTTCTGTTATTTGTTCTCAATCCTATATACTATACTTAGACATCGAGATCATGGGTTATTTCTTCTTTTGATCCGCTACTTTCAGGATACCTTTATATATCAATATCGTCTATATAGATTCTTATATATTCATTAGTATCTTCAGGGGGCTTATTTATTACCAAAGATAAAAGAAAAGTCCAGTTTACCGGAAATTCTACCTATATTGTGTCTCTTCCTATAAAATGGGTCCGAGATATAGGGCTTGAGGCCGGAGACACACTGACCCTCACACCCATGCCGAACAAAACCCTGCTGGTTTCCTCCAGTGCGGTTTCTAAAGATCATTCTGCCCTTAAGGCAACTATAGATTACCTTCACTCCGATAGTGCGGAAAACAACCTGAGAATCCTTATTTCTCATTATCTGGTAGGGTATGACGTGATCAGGCTGACCACCAAAAAAGGTTTCAGCGCTTATGATCGCAAATTCATAAAGGACTCTGTGCGCCAGAAACTCATAGGGCTCGAGCTTGTGGAAGAATCCCGAAATGAACTCGTCTTCCAATGTCTTCTCAACTACAACGACCTCCCTCTCAGTCGTGTAATCAAGAACATGTACGGGCTTGTCCTTTCCATGCTTGAGGACTCCATGACCGCCCTTCGGGACCACAATGTGGAGATTGCAGAGGACGTCATCCAGAGGGACGACGATGTTGACCGCTTCTACCTCCTTGCTGTCCGCCAGCTTAAGGCTTCAATTGAAGATATTGAGCTTTCAGAAAAAATCGGAATCAGACACCCACGAGAATGTCTTGGCTACAGGCTTATTACTAAGAGTATCGAGCGTGTAGGAGACCACGCAGTAAGGATTGCCAGGAACGTTCTTAAAATGGAGTCAGGAATCAGTCTTGATGACCCGATTTTCAAGATGGCTGACCTCTCCACGAAAGTGTTTGAAAGCTCCATAGATTCCATGCAGCAAGAAGACCTACAGGCTATAAACCAGATCGTTGTTGAAGCCAAGAAAGTTTCACAGTTTGGAGTTTCTCTGGAACCAAGAAGTGGCGAAGGTTCAGGTAGCATCGAACTCAGCATGGTTCTTGAGAGCCTGAGAAGAGTATCCGAATACAGTGCTGATATCGCAGAAGTCTCAATTAATATGAACATAAAGCAGCTCTAACTCCCGAGTTGCGCCACCCGAGTTGCGCCTCGGGAGTACGCGGTCCGTTTCACTCGCTTTGCTCGCTCAAGCAGACTACTTTATTGTAGGGTCAGGTGCTTCGCTCAAGCGGACTACTTTATTGTAGAGTCAGGTGCTTTGCTCAAGAGGATTAGATTAAATGAAGGATCTACAGACAGGCTGGCCGAGTCGCTAAATATGGTGGATTTGCCTCATTTTCCGGGGCCAATGGAAATATTTCCCGGGTTAAGGGGAAATTTTCCCTATTATTTTTCTCCAATTTTTCCCTATTTTTCCCTGATCATTTTTTCCTAATATTCACTTTTTTCACACAACTGCCTTCCGGAACTGATATGTTCCGAGGAGTACCATTATTCCGGCTCCTATGGTAAGGCCTATGAGCCCGTGGATAGGGATTCCTCCTTCAAACAGCATTCTTGTGCTGTCTATGGCATAGCTGACAGGATTTAGTTTTGCCAGTGTTCTCAACCAGGTGGGCATGACGTCGTAGGGCATGAGGGCGCTGCTTGTGAAAAACAGGGGCATGCTGATCATGCTGTTCACGGCTGCATAGCTGTCATGGTCGCTTAAATGCAGTCCTATCATGGTTGAGAGGGCGGAGAAAAATACTGAGAACAGGAACAGGGTTAGATATATCAGGACCAGGTTTACAGGGTTTGATATTCTTACTCCGAGGACGGTGGCTATCAGGAGGATTACGGTTGCCTGCAGGAGGCCCCTTATGCTGATAAAGAGGATTTTTCCGTATAGCATGCTTTCCCGGGGGGAAGGCATGGCTAGAAATTTATTCAAAAAACCCAGGATTTTATCAAAAATCATGAGTGATCCTCCTTGAAGGGAGGAAAAGAGGATTGTCATGACAAGGATGCCGGGGGTGATAAACTCAAGATAATTATCGGTAAACTTTGTGGGGAGGGCAAGCCCGACAAATACAAGCCAGGCGGCAGGCATTACAAGGGAGGAAACAACGGTTACCCGGCCCCGGAGCCATTTTACGAGGTCCCTTTCGAAGTAGTAGAATACGGCTTTCAAGTAGAATCCTGTTTTCATTATCTCCGCCTCAGAAGGTTTCTGAACTGGGTTGAATTAAACCCTGCCTGCTCTTCAGGGGTCTTGACTTTCTCGAGGAAGACGTCATTGAGAGAGGCATTTTCTCCGATGGAACTTATCAGGTTTTCAGGGGAACCGACAGCTGCTATTTGGCCCTTATCAATAATGGCAACTCTGTTGCAGTACTTTTCTGCCTCTTCAAGGTAGTGTGTGGTCATGAAAATGGTCATCCCTTCGGCTTTTAGCATCCTGATGTGTTCCCATATTTTCTTTCTGCCGCTTACGTCCAGGCCGAGGGTGGGCTCGTCCAGAAAAAGGACTTCAGGCTCGTGTACAAGGGCCTGGGCAAGTTCAAGTCGCCTTCTCATTCCTCCCGAGTATGTTTTGACAAGGTCGCCTGCCCGGTCCGAGAGGGCCATCATCTCAAGCACTTCGTCGACCTTTGAGTTTCGGTTCGGAATCCCGTAGAGTTTTGCATAAAGCAGCACGTTTTCCCTGCCTGTGAGTTTTCGGTCCACTGCCATATCCTGGGGGACGTAGCTTATCTTTGCCCTCACTTTTTTTGATTCCCTTACAATATCATACCCGCAGACCTTTGCAGTTCCACTGCTGGGTTTTAGCAGGGTTGTGAGCATCATGACCGTCGTACTTTTGCCTGCCCCGTTGGGTCCCAGGAGGCCGAAGATCTCGTTTCCTACATCAAGGTCGAGCTTATCAACGGCAATCAGTTTTCCGAAGGATTTTGATAATTCTCTTATCTCTATCACAGGTATCCCCTTGCAAGCGCATAAACAGGTCTTAAACCTGCACTATAATAAATTCCGCCTGTATACATATTGTAAAGCAGCTTTATGAGCACAATACTTATTGCAGCAAAAATACAGACCGCAACCACTGCCTTATCAAATTCCGAAAACTTCAGTTTTTTGAGGTAGGTCCTGTCCGGGTTTGCCCGGAAAGCCCGGCTCTGGATCGAAACTGCAAGGGTGCCCGTTCTCCTTACGCAGTTTGAGAGTGTCGGGGTCAGGATATTAAGGGACGTTTTTACGATCCCTGACCCGAACCTTTTAGGGTTAAAACCCCTGAGCCTCTGGACCGTGACCACGGTCAGGACTTCGGTGATTATTATCGGTAGGAAACGGACTGCTGTAACCACCATAAAAGCTGCGCTGTAAGGGACTTTTAGCCCCACAAGCCCGTTTAACATATCCCTTGAGTCCGTGGTCCAGCACATCAGGAGCCCGAGAGACAGGATCGAAGCCGACCTTAAACCCTGAATTGCGCCGTGATGAAGCCCTTCTGCATATACGAACAGCCCTCCGCTTGTCAGCCAGCCAAGGACCGGAACATCAGGGCTGATTATGGTAAAAATCACGGTCCTTGGAAGCTGGGAATAAAAAAGGGCCTGAGAGTAGATAGTTCCCCAGATCAAAAGCGTGAGTAATATTGCAAGGGTTTTGAGCTTTATTGCCGGCATTCTTGCAAGTGCAAATCCGGAAAGTATGATCAGAAACAGCAGAAGCATGGTTTCGGGATTGTCCAGGGTTACCGCTACAAAAACCGTGGAGATAAGGATCAGGATTTTTGCCCGCGGGTCCATCCTGTGAATTATTGTGTCTTTAATCGTCGGTTCTGCAATTGATCTGGCACCTATCATATTATCACTTCAGGATCTCTACAGGTCAGCATTTTATCCCTTCGGAATTTACCACTCCGGAATCTGCCAGTTCGGAATTTACCACTCCGGAATCTGCCAGTTCGGAATTTGTCAATTCGGAACTCATTCTTTCATAATTTTCCCCATCATCTTTTTTCACTTCAGAACTTCTCCGGGTCAGCACTTCAACAAGTTCCGTAATTGAAATAGCGTCCACTCCCAGATAATTCGCAATCTCAACAACCGGGGGCTGGGTAAGGGAAGCTTGCTTCAGGATTTCGATGTTCTTTATGACCTCTCTTCCCTTCCCGTCTGCTATAATCCTGCCATCATCCATCACAAGGAGCCTTGTAGCATAGAGCATTGCAATCTCGATATCATGGGTACAGAAAACCAGTGTGGAGCAGTTATCTTTGAAATAATTCATCATATGTTCGATATTCACCCTGTCCTGCCCTGTTGTGGGCTCGTCAAGGAGAATGATCTCGGGATCTATGGAAAGCACCGAGGCAACGGCTGTCCTGAGCCTCTGTCCCCGGCTCAGGGACTGTGGGAGGTCCTGCCTGAGATCCAGAATCGACATGGCTTCAAGGGAGGTCTTTGTCCTTTCCTCGATATCCTTGTACTTTAACTGGAATGGCCCGAATCTGGCCTCTTCATCAACCGAATCACAGAAGAGCATTAGGTCAGGGTTCTGGAATACGAATCCGACCCTCCCGGCAAAAGAATATGAGTTTCTTGGTTGGATGTCTCCCCCGAAGACCTTTACACTCCCTTTATACGGTTTAAGCATGGCTGCAAGGTTCAGAAGCAGGGTTGATTTGCCCGAGCCGTTTGTTCCCATGATTGCAACTCTTTCCCCTTTCCGGATTTCCAGGTTTATACCCTTGAGCACCATCCTGTTTTTTTCATATCCTGACCAAAGGTCCCGGATAGATATTATAGAATCTCTATTTTCAGAACCCTTATTCTCAGACCTATTGTCTCCATACTTTATATTTCCGGAACCGGTGTTTACAAATTCGTTCCTTTCTGCAGGGTCAGTTCGTCTGCCAGTTTCTTCTTCCGGGTTTGAAAAGTTTCGGGGAGTTTTTACTTTTTCTTTACAATTTCCAGCGCCCAGCACGGCAAGAGCCTCCTCCGCACTGAGGGGGCTGGCCTTTATCCCCAGGGTGTGGCAGAGTTCAACAGGTTCGGGAACCCGAAGCCCCAGCCTGTGGAAGACCTCAATATAATCAAAAGCTTTTGAGGTGGGCTGGTCAAGGACTATTTTTCCGCCGTCCATTATGACAACCCTGTCTGCAAAAGACATAAGTTCGTGCAGCCTGTGCTCAACCAGCAGGATGGTTATCTTCAGTTCCCTGTTGAGTTCTCTCACGGTGTTAAGGATTTCCCGGGTGCCCAGGGGGTCCATCTGGCTTACGGGCTCGTCCATGGCAAGGATTTCAGGCATCATCGCAAGCATGCTTGCAATGCAGATCCTCTGCTTCTGTCCTCCGGAAAGGGCATTCGTTGAATCCAGCCTGTGTTCTGCCATCCCGACCATCCGAAGGGCTTCTTCGACCTTCTTATCGATCTCTTCTCTATCCAGACAGAGGTTTTCGGGCCCGAAGGCTACCTCGTCCTCAACGCTTGTGGAAAAGATCTGGTCATCGGGGTTCTGAAAAA
Source organism: Methanosarcina acetivorans C2A (assembly GCF_000007345.1). Taxonomy (NCBI): domain Archaea; kingdom Methanobacteriati; phylum Methanobacteriota; class Methanomicrobia; order Methanosarcinales; family Methanosarcinaceae; genus Methanosarcina; species Methanosarcina acetivorans. Next base: position 1,033,865 of record NC_003552.1, read on the forward strand.
CAAGGCCTACAGCGCTTGAGAGTTCCATCTGGTTTGAGTTTCTGGTTTCTATCCCGTTGACCCGGATGCTGCCTGAAAATACCCCACCGGATTCATGGGGAATTATGCCGTTAAGGGTTTTTAGCAAAGTGCTTTTCCCGCAGCCTGTAGGGCCTGTAAGGAGGACGAATTCCCCTTCCTCTATTTTCAGGTTGACCCCTTTTAACGTCGGTTCCGTTCTGCCGGGATAAGTGTACCACAGATCTTTGATCTCTATCATCGTCCTACCTTCCTTCTTTCGCAAAATACGACTTTATTCCGCCACCTTTTTCAGCCTGTTTCCGAGGCTGATTCCGAACCAGGCCCCTATGAAAGTGTAGAGGAAACCGTCGATCAGGATATTTGCCATAATATACCAGTCGCTGTAAAACAGCCTGTAAAGCACCATCCAGACGCTGAAGGACGCATACCCGCTTGCCATGTCGGCAATTCCGCAGACAATTCCCATCCTGAACCTGTTTTCAGGGTTTGGGTTTTTGCCGGTTATCCCGGCAGCATACATCAGGCCTTCCAGCAGTATCGCGCTCAAGGACATTGTTATGAAAGTAATCGGGGTGAAACTCCCGGTTATAAAGCCTCCGAGCAGGAACCTGACCAGCATAAAAAGGCTCACAACTCCGGGTTTGGGGATCAGGACAACAAGCGAGGCAATGAGCATGTAGAGGAGGACTTCATGGAAGAGCCCTGTAAAGAGGAAACTGAAAGGCCCGAATATCGCATGGGAGAGCTCCCACAGGATAGTCATGGGCAGGTTTATGGCGGCAAAAGAAACGGTCCCGAAAAGGGCGATAAGCACAAGGTTTCGGGTTTTGAATCTGTCCATTATCTGCTCGGGTCTTGAGAAGAAAAAACCCGTGGCAGTCAGTCCGAGTAAAGTGGAAACAAGAGTGATAATTATGGGTCCCCATTTCCTTGAGATTGCAGTTATCTTCTGGTCTTTTGTTACTGCAACCCAGTCGCTGCCTGTAAGTTTTACCTTAACCCTGAGCAGGTACTCTCCTCCCATCGCGTTTTCGGATATATAGAGGGGGAGGCTCACCAGCGAACTCGATTCCGGATCAAGTGTTAAGGTGGCATAGCAGAAGGTATCCGCATCCATCCCCATAATGGCAGGCTTAAAAGCTTTTACCGGTTCTCCGGTTTTGATATCGAGGATATCATAGGTGATTACAACAGGGACCTTGCTATCTCCTCTGTTGCTGAGCTCCACTCCTATGTAGGTTGAAGTGAGTTCCTCCCTATCGATCTTAAGGTCTGTAACCTTGAGCAGTTTTTTGAGTGCAGGAGATGTTTCCCGGATAACCAGGGTGCTGGCAGGGTGGCTCGGGTCTCCGTACCCGTCTTCATCGGAGGGCACCGTGAGTCCCGATACTTCGATTTCTTCTGCAACTTCCTCTTTCGAAGCAACCTTAAGCCTGGTTTTGCGCACAATGGTATGCTGTTTTTCTCCAACCTCAACAAGCGCAGTTGCAGTTATATTGTAGGTTCCGGAGGGGAGGTCGGCAGGCACATAAAAATCCACGAGCCTGTACCAGTCATCGTACTCGGTCCGAAGCAAAAAAGAATGGACAGTTTTGTCCTGAAGCACAAAACCTTCAGGGAAGTCAAGTTCCACTGTCACATTCATGTTTCCTTCATAGTAACTCTCAAAGAAGACATATGCGGAAAGGTTGCTGCCTCCGACTGCAAGGCCGTTTCCTTCAACACCATGCGGGACCTGAATCAGGAACGTGGTCATATCTTCAGGTTCAAAGTCCTCCGCCTGCCCCAGGGCTGCTGCAGGCTGGATTGCGAGCCCAAGGACAAGGAGGAAAATAATTATGTTTTTCATTCTGCTGCCTTTTTCCTTATTTGAGAATTTTCCGGATTTCCTGCATCTTCTTCTCCCAGTCCGGGACATCTTCAAAGCTCATGACCTCCACAGCCCCTCCCTGGAACTCTCCTTCGCCTGCCAGTTCTTCCATCCAGCTCTCGATTTCAAGGTAAGAGTTTTTCAGGGCTTCAAGCACCTGCGGGTCAGGGTTCCAGAGCCCTCTTGACTGCGCTTCAAGGAGCCTGCGGGACATTTCCTCAAGGGCGTAGGGGTTGTTCTCTTCAAAGAACCTGCGCATTTCTTCATCAAGCACGAATGCCTTTGTAATGTCATCAAAGATCCAGTCGTCCACTTCCTGAGTAGAAGCCTCCCAGCCGTAGACCCTTCCCACTCTCTTTGAAATGTCCTGTGCACCCTTGTACCCGTGCTGTTTCATGCCTTCGATCCATTTCGGGTTAAGGAGCCTTGTCCTTACAACCCTCCGCAGTTCGTCGGCCATGTCCCTGACTTCCACATGCTGCGGTTCTCTCGTATCTCCGAAATAAACCTTTACATCCCTGCCCGAAGCCTGCCTAGCTGCAGCCGTAAGCCCTCCGTGGACTCCAAAGTAACAGCAGCAGCCCAGGAGGTCGTACTCGTCACTGACTACTTTGTTAAAGGTAGCATCAACCGTCTTGAGGTTCGAAGCAAGCCGGGTGTGGGCTTCCCTGCCATTAACGTCTTTTCCGTAGGCATACCCGTTCCAGTAAAGGAAGATATCTGCCAGGTCCTTTTCATCTTTCCAGGCACTCGCATAGACTGCAAGCTGGACCCCTGCGGAATAGGTCCCGGGTTTGCTTGAAAAGATCCTTAAAGTAGCTTCTCTGGAATCCGCACCTTCCTCAAGCATCCCGAGAGAGTGTTTTCGCGGGTAGTTCATGTCTTCGGGTTCGTCAAGCGAAGCCACTGCCTGGATTGCCTCATCTATTACCTCCAGGCAGTTTGGAAAGTTGTCCCTGAGGATTCCGGAGATCCTGATCGTAACATCAATCCTGGGCCTGCCCAGCTCTTTTAAGGGGATTACGGAAAACCCTTTAAGGCGCCCGTTACCGAGCCAGAGAGGTTCGACCCCGAGCAGACTCATGATCTGGGCCATGCCTTCCCCATCAGCCCACATGATGTCGTTTGCCATCCAGTAAAATGCCACGTTTTCGGGGTAACGGCCTTCATCCCGGAGGTGTTTGTCGATCAAAACCCCGGAGAGCTGCTGTCCCACCCTCCAGGCGGCTTTTGTCGGGACCCGTTTCGGGTCAAGCGAGTAAAAGTTCCTGCCAGTCGGCAGCACATCATCCCTTCCGCGCATGATCAGTCCCGAAGGTCCGGCAGGGATGTACCCCCCATCAAAACCATGCAGAAGGGCTTCAATTTCCTGAGAGGCTTCTATTCTGGATTCAAGGTCCAGAATCCTGTCACAGAGTGCGGCAGCGCCCTGAGAAATTACAGGGTTCTGAGAAATTACAGTGTTCTGAGAAATTTCAGGGTTTATACTATTTCCTGTAAAATTCTGCTCTGTAATACTCTGATCTGTAAAATTCTGCCCCGAAAGAACCTCATTAATTATCGAGACCGGCTCTTTTTCCGGGTTAGCTATGAAGGTCCTGATGAAAGCTTTTGAAAGCGAATCGATTTCCTCAAGCCTCTGCCCGTTTGACTTCCCGTTTGCTGAAATCAGGCTCTGGTCCGAGATCAGTTCATCAAGGTCAAGCCCCAGAGGTCCTGCAATCAGCCTCCGGATCGAAACCCCTTTTCCTTCATTTTCCTGCTCATCATACCTTAAAATCGAGTTTATGAACTCGACTTTCTTCTCGCCTTCGGGGAGCTGGCCGAAGATGTGCATCCCGTTATGGATCTGGCTGTTCCTGATCTTTCCGAGGACTTCGTGCGCTTTTCTTATTATCTCCTCAAAAGGAGTCTGGTGGTCGGCTTTTATCTCGGAGTCCAGGTTCGATTTTTTAATCTCGTCAAGGATCAGGTGTTTCAGGGCATGTGTCCTTCCCTTATCGTATTTTACCTGTTCGTATTCCCCGAGCAGCCTGTCGAGTTCTTCAAGGCTTCCGTAAAGCCCTCCCGAGGTCATGACCGTTTGCATGTGGTCAATCAGGCAGGCAAGGCTCCTGCGTTTGGCAATGGTGCCTTCCGGGGGGTTGTCGGAATTATATATGTACAGGTGAGGGATTGTTCCGATCGCGATATCAGGGTAACAGTCTTTTGAAAGCCCCACCCCTTTTCCGGGCAGGAACTCAAGGTTGCCGTGGGTCCCTACATGTACGAGCACATCGGCCCCAAAAGTGTTCTCAAGGTACCTGTAGGTTGCAAGGTACTGATGGGTTGGAGGAATATCGGGGTCATGCAGGATCTTGCAGACCTTTCCGTCACACCTGGCCCCTGCACAGCCGCGCTTCGGCTGCACACAGACCACAGCGTTTCCGTACCGGACCCCGGTCACAACGATCTTGTTTTCATAGACCATTGCAGCAGGGATGCCGTTGACTTCTTCTCCCGGCGGGTTTCCCCACCCTTCGATCACCCGCTGCCTTACATTCGGGCTCAGGGTATTGAAAAATTCTTCATACTCTGCTTTTTCCACAAGAGCCAGAACCCCGCCGTTCTTTACTATTTCATTGATAGGGGTCCATCTGAACTCGGAAATTGCTTTTTTCCTGAGGATGGTCTCGATAAGCTCCTTTCCGTCCCGGGGAGGGTTAATGGCATAACCTGCTTCCTGCATCCGGTTTAATATCCCTGCCACGCTTTCAAGGGAATCGAGGTTTGCAGCATCCCCAACCGAACCTTCAACCCCCGTACAGGGCCTGTTGTGCAGGATAAAGGCGATTTTTCTCCGGTCTGCCGGCTTTTTCCGGAGCTCAATCCATTTAAGGACCCTTGATGTAAGTTTTGAACAGCGTTCCTGTATAGGGGTTCGTCCCATGTAGTTTTCTTTCTTTTTGCCTGCGCCTATAAGGATGGGCTCGATCACTCCCTCAAACTCGGGCATGGCTACTCCCCACCCGATCTCCGAGTCTAAACCATTCGACTCCTGCCACTGTTCTAAGGTAACGTGGTGGGAAACAACTGGCTGGAAAACAGGAACATCAAGGTTCTGTAACAGTTCGACGCCTTTCGCTGCACATGAGTTTTCATCTCCTTTCTTTTTGTTGCTCATTATGAAAAACGGGGAAAGTTTCACCAGGACGTCTATAACGGTTTTTCCGTCTTTCATGAAGTAATCTTCAATGACCTCATTCATGCCCCTGCTCCCGAGTTCTTCATCTTTTAACGAATACGCAAAAACGGGAACAACAGAAATCCCCAGCTTTTCAAAATCCTTTATGAGGGTCTTTTCAATCTCAAGGTCGTTATTTACCCAGTAAGTCCTGGAAATGAGCAGCCCCACGGTTTTGTCTTTAAGGGGGCCGTACCAGTCCAGGTAGTCCCGGAGGCTTGAAAATATTTCTTCGGAATCCGGGTGATAGAGCCCGTCCCATGGGATCTTTTCCGGGGGTTTTACTTCTATTTCGGTGCCAAAGACTTCTTTTAAGATGTAGCGCAGCATATTTGCAAAGTTTTCTTTCCCTCCGTAAATTAAGTAAGAAAAACATGTAGCTGCAATCTCAAGTTTCACGGAAGAAAGGGTTAAACTGGAAGGTTCGCTTCCAACACAGATTACGGGTATTCTTGTTTTTAAGGATTCGAGCCTTTCATAGAACTCTTCCCAGAACGGGTTGGCTAAATGGTAAATAAAGATGGCATCGGCACTCTCACACGCAGCGAGTACCTCCTCAGCTTCTTCAGGGCTTTCTTCCAGGATTTTTGAGTAGTAAGCCTCAAGTTCTATTCCAAGTCCCTCTGCGGCTTCGAGAAGAGTGGGGATGTATGAATTCCAGGTCACTGAAACGATTTTCATTTTTCCCCCTCAGGTCAGGATATGTACCCTATATTCTCCAAGTACCGTGCCGTCCTCAAGCCGTGCAGGGGCTTCCAGGGCTGCAATATACCTGCCGTCTGAAGAGACGTCCGCAGCAACCGTTATTCCTTCGGTGTTGTAGATCTGGCTGAGCCTGGAACTTGCTCCCCCGCTTTTTGAGACGTCAAATACATAGACTCCGTGCACGCTCCTGTCCTCGGTTACCAGGTTCTGGGCAATAGGGATCACGAGATAGCGGTCATTCCGTGCACATTCCCCGGCATAGCCATCCAGCCTCCATTTCCATAGCAGGTTTCCGTCATAATCGTAGGCAAAGAGGCTGTTTCCGCTGGGGTGTTCAAACGGAGCATCATTGTTCTTATCTTTGGAGAAAGTGCTCCCTATTGAAAAGATCAGGGTGTCGTTGACAATGTAAGCGTAATTTGCACTGCCGTAGATAGGGACCCCGCTCACGACTATCGGGGTTGAGATGTTCTGCTGCCAGGCAATTTCCGGGGTCCCGGTCTCGATGATCCGGGAATTATTGAATAAAAAGGCTCGCCCGTCGCTTGTCATTGTTATCAGCCGTTCCCCGTCCTGGGTGATCTGGGTGCTGTACCAGATTGCGGAATAATCAAAGAACGGCTCAACCGGCGGGATCTTGTAGCTCCAGTGTTCTTCTCCCGTGTTCCCGTTAAGGACATGCACGGTCCCGTCTTTCCATTTGTCCGCCTTCGTAAAGCAGGTTGTGCCAAACGCTGCGTATTTCCCGTCGGGGGTGGCATCAATCCAGGTAACTCCCGAGTCCATAAGTTCGGATTCCGGGAATTTCCAGCGCAGGTTGCCTTCGGAGTCAAAGGAGTAGACCCTTCCCAGGTACTTGTATTTTTCACCTATGTAGCCGCAGGCCCTGCTGGCAGCGACGTAAATATTCCCTTCGGAATCAAGTTTTATCTTTTTCATGGCAGGCATGTACTTGAGGTCCGAACCCAGTTCTTCCCCTGCCCCGAATTTCCAGATCTCGGTGCCATTGAGGTCAAAACAGTAGAGATAAGCATCAGGGCTATCTTCTCCTACAAAAAGACGTTTTCCGTCTTCGGAAAACTCTATGTCAGCTATTCTTGCATCCGCTATCCCCTCAACAAGCTGCTTTTCCCAGACCTCTTCCCCTGTTTCAACTTCTATTAGTTTCAGGGAACCTCCGTGGGTCCCGATGGCAAGATAACTGCTGTCAGGAGAGAATTTTGTTGCACCATCTATATTCGTGGAGGTCTTTTCGATGGGACCTGGCGTTACGTCCTCAAGCTCTATGGTGTACTCCTCTTTTAAGGCCGGTTTTTCCGGAGCATATACCTCAAGGGTACTGGAAGCTCCCGTACTCGTTATCACCTCAAACCTGTACAGGGTTTCAGGGTCCCAGTCAAAAGCAAAAAAAGCCTGAGCTTCGGTTTTTTCAATGTCAAGAGACTCTATCTGGCTGTCGCCTGAATAAATCCTGATCTCCGAGATCTCTGTTTCGTCTTTTAACGTCAGCAGGGCTCCTGTCCTTGAGAAGACTACCGAGTCTATTGGTACCCCGGCTTCGGAATTGCTGATTTCCTGTGTATCCTCTATCCCTGAAGCCTGAGCCGATGTGCTGCTGCCGGATTCCTGACTTTTTTCAGTACATCCAGCAGTCATTAAAACTATAATAAGTAGGGCTATCAAAAGTTTCCATTTCATTCTCTCACCTGACTATTATTAACCTGTGTTTCCCGGTTACATCCCCATTTTCGAGTTGCAGGGGGACTTCAACTGCGGCTACGGTACAGTTAGAAGAAATCGCAGCGTTCTCAACAACTCCCTCGGTCCTGAAGGTCCAGAGCAGTTTTGAATTTCCGTTCCCGGATTTCCGGCTGTCAAAGACATAGACTCCATGCACCCGGGTGTCGCCTGTGGACGTATCCTTTCCGACTGGCAGGACAAAGTACCTCATATCCTGAGAGAAGAAGATCCCTGCACAGCGTCCCCCGAGGTTGTAAGTCCAGGAAGTTTCTCCTTTTTCCGCATCACAGGATATGAGGGAATTTTCAAGGGGGTGTGCCATCGGGATATTATCGGGATAATATGCAGGGAGGGTGGCTCCCGTAAGGTAGAGTATCTCATTGTCGGCAGCGATTTTTGCATTTTCTCCATATGTATAAATGGCACTCCCTTCAAGTTCTTCCGGAGTTGTCACGTTGGACTGATATTCTTCGGAGTACCATTCGGATTTGCCGTCTCCCGGATCTTTCATCTCCGCGTCGTAAAAGAGGTATGTTCTCCCGTCCCCGGTATAGGCTGTTACAAGGGATCCGTCTTCCGAAACATCAAGCCCGTGCCAGATGGCTGCGGAAACAAAATAAGGCCTGAGAGCAGGAATTTCGTATTTCCAGCGGAGTTTTCCGCCTGCATCCACGGAGTAGACAACGGCATCCGATTCAAGGGAATTTGTCCAGTCCCCTATTGAATAAACGACATTTTTTCCGTCCTGGCTTGCATCAATCCAGTTTACACTCCGAGCATAATTTTCTGTTGCCGGGAGTTTCCAGGAGAATGTGCCATCGGGGCTGAACCCGTAAACTCTCGAAGCCAGCCCGTATTTGGAGTCTTTCCAGTATCTTCCGGCTGCAACGTACACCGAATCCTCGGCCGCTGTTATCTTATATATGCAGGGCTGGTATTTCGGATTGGAATCAGTTCCCAGGTCGTCAGAGGTCCTGTATGTCCGGATCTCCTCGCCTGTGTTTGCATCCAGGGAATATATACAGCCGTCAGCACTCTTTTCCCCTACAAGCAGGTACTTCCCGTCTTCCGAGAATGTGAGGTCTGAAATGTTTCCCGATAAGATCTTTGTCCAGAGCACGTTCTTTTCTGACACGCTAACGACAGTAAGGTTCGAGCCTGTCCCTGTAGCCACGGATTTTCCGTCCGGAGCAAAACTTACACAGTCCTGGACGCTCGATCTTCCTCCCAGGGTGTTTTCCGGGGTTACGTCTCCGAGTTCATACTCCCAGTAGAGGTAGGGGGAGGATTTTCCATAAGGTGTTATATTTGCCTGGTCAGGCTCGCTGTCTGCACTCTTTCCCAGGGCTGAATTCTCTCCTGTGTTTCCGTCCGCTTCATCCGAAGACGTATTCGCGGAAGATATTACATCGGAAGATATGCATCCTGAACCGGCTGAAAAAATAATTAAAACGATGAGTACCAATACAACAATATTCTTTTTCATTTTCAGGCCCCTCTGGCTTTCAGGCTTCTTTGATTTCTTTTATGCTTGGGCGTAGATCTTCAGGTCTGATATTCTTAAATCGTTCCTGCATCGGGTACTGTTATCTGCAAGCCCTGCACTCACGCTTACCACCTTGATATTTTCAGCAGGGCCGCAGTACTTAGTATAATCCTCAACAAGGTCCCTTTCAACAGCACTCAGTGGGATCCCTGCAATCACAACGGAAGGAGAAAAGCGCCGCCTGCTTTCCTGATCCTTGTAATAGTCCCCTTCTGATTGCGGGTTCCTGCTCCCTGCAGCAACATAATAAATTGACTTATGGTTGCTGAATGTGACCTTTAACCAGAGGCTGAAGTTGTCCAGGTCTTCGCCCTTCCAGTTCCATGAAATTTTCCCCGGGGACAGGCTAACATCTTTATTCCATACTCCTTCTCCGGTCAGGGAGGAATTCTGGGTATCAAGATAGAGTTCGTTGCCTGAACATCTGAGAAAACTGCCTTCAAGGTTGCAGTCCTCCTCGAAATTTCCCTCATATACTATTTTTTCAGTAGACATTGCTTGAAAATACACTATTAACAGAACTGCAAAAAGCAGGAACGTGAATCCAAGCACTATTTTTCTTCCCGGAAGCATAAAAAATAATCAATGTCTGGACGTTAATAAACATTTCGAAATAAATTTATATTTTACAAATATAGTTATACTTCTTTACAAATTCTGAATACTTATCGGAACAAAATTTTACTTTATATCCTAAAAAATAATCTCTAAGTTTTCGTCGTAATCTTTCAGAAATCCAATTTTAAATTTGTTGGGTCTATTTTTTCAGAATCAAGAGATTCAGTAAAAATTTTTTTGCTTAAAATGAAAACTCTGATATGCTAGCACTTTATCCTGTTTTAATGTTTTTTTCTAAGATCATTTCAAGACTCTATGTTATTTGAAGCCTGGAAAAAACGAAAGGGTTATTTAGTTTTATTATTGACTAAATTCTTATGACTATTGTTGATCATAAATCATATACTTTACAAGCATCCAGTCTTCTTTTTTTTATATTTGTATTCTCATGTATTATTTCACCTGCAGAAGGTGCTATCGAACAACGCGGACAGATCATAAGTATTGCAGCAGGAGACCATCACATCCTCAATGCAGAAAACTGTCCCGGATTTTATTATTCGACAAGTTCCGGGACATACTACGAGTCCTTGGAACTTACTTTTTCAGATGACGGGTTTATCGAAACCGGAGATGCAATCTATACCTCCGGGATCAGCTACGGTTCAACTGCTTTTTTCGGAAAAAAATACAAGGTCCTTGAGGATGGTTTGCTCAGTGAAAGCCTGGTGAGCTATGGGAGCCGGGATCTCCAGAAGGGGAACGACTTTGATCTCGGGAACGGGTATAAACTGGTGCTTCAGGGGATAAATGGGGACTATGCTCTGCTCGAGTTTCAGAAAAATTCCGCCCCGGTTACTACTGAATCCGTAGAACAGGGCTCAAAATTTAGCTTCAAAACCTGGATAGAAGGCACGGAATATGTGATACTTGAAGGGACTCTTGATAAGGTTCTTGATAGTAAGGACCCCGTTGTGCGCCTTAAAAGCGTAAACCGTTATTCGGATACACCTCTTAAGCTTGAAGTAGGGGATGAATTCGGCAAGTTCGAAGTCACTGCTATTACGAGCAACGATATTGAGCTGAAAAACAGCGTGCCTATCAGGCTGCAGTTAGGGGATTATTCAACTATTCTTGATAATCTGATTGATTTCCAGGTTGCTGATAATGTTTACAGGGCATGTTCTTACAACATGACCAAAGATACAATCAAATCGTATAAGATCAGGGGCACATCCCTGGCTGTAAACCGTTCGGATTCTTCTCCTGATTCCTGCAGCTGGACTGCTGATTCTTTTGGAATGCTGTTTTACGACCCTGAATACGATCTCAGTACTGAAAGTCTTAGCCTTTCTCTTGATGCCGGAAGTGACTGGATTCCGGAAGGAGGACTGGTTTACGAGTCCCTGCCTGTTAAATTGGCATATAAAAACCCGGAAATGGCGGATTACGGGGAAGACTGGTTTAATGAAGGATATTCCGTGCTTGGCTGGAATGGTGAAGAATATGCATACCTCGGCAGTGACAGGGGAATTGTAAATATCCTCCTTGACGAGGACGAAAAACTCCTCCATCCGAATGAAGAATATGACCTGAAAGAAGGGTATACCCTGAAGGTTACCGACCTTGATTCGGATAATGCCTGTCTGACTGTTTCAAGGAACAATCTCCCGGTTTATTCGAGCATCATCTCTCCCGGCAAATCGGCAGATTTTGGCACCCATACCCTCCTTTACACCGAGGAATTGAATGGGGTTGAAGTGCCTATCTTTTCGGTATATGTTGACAGTGTCATAGAGGGGGAAGAGCTCTCTGCGGTCAGTCTGAAGTATCTCCTGCATTTCTCTGACAGCCCGCTGGAAATGAGTTACGGGGAGGAGGTCGGGGAACTTACCGTTGTTGAGACTTATCCGAAACTCAGGCTTGAAAATAAGCATGAGGTCTGGTCCGGGTCAGACATCAATGTATTCGAAGATCTCTGGATCGGACGGTTTGAAAAGAAGATCTCCGGGAATCTCTACGTGACCTTTTACCCTTACATGAATAAGGTGGAAGATGTGGAGTCGATCCTCCCTTCAACCACTTCCGTGTCCGTACCTGTTATGAGTCTCGAAGAATACCTGATAGGAATCTGAAAATTTCTTGAGGTCAAACCATGAAGAACCACAACATTATAAACTACCCTTTTACCGCTATAGTCGGGCAGGAAAAAATGAAAAAAGCCCTGGTCTTAAATCTCATCAACCCTAAAGTGGGAGGGGTCCTGATCAGGGGGGAAAAAGGCACTGCCAAATCGACAGCCGTCCGGGCGCTTGCCAGCCTCCTGCCTGAAATCGAGGTGGTTGAGGGCTGCAAATTCAAATGCGATCCCAACCATACAAACGAGTTTTGTGAGGAGTGCCTTGGAAAACTAAATGCAGGGACCCTGAGAGTTTCTCAGGTAAAAATGAAAGTTGTGGACCTGCCTGTGAGTGCTACCGAAGACCGGGTTGTAGGGACCCTTGATATCGAGTATGCTATCAAAACAGGGGAAAAGCGTTTTGAACCCGGGGTGCTGGCAATGGCTCACAGGGGCATCCTGTATGTGGACGAGATTAACCTTCTCGACGACCACCTTGTAGATGTACTCCTGGACTCTGCAGCAATGGGAGTAAACACTATTGAAAGAGAGGGGATCTCTTTTACTCATCCTGCAAATTTTGTGCTTGTAGGTACCATGAACCCGGAAGAAGGGGAACTGCGGCCTCAGTTGCTGGATCGTTTCGGGCTCTGTGTGGACATAAGGGGTATCAATGACCTGTCCCTGAGAGTTGAACTCATAAAATACAGGCTCAGTTATGAGGCAGACCCCGAGGCTTTTGCAGCAAAATGGAAGGCTGCCGAAACCGAGCTTTGCGAGCAGATCCTCAATGCAAAGCAATTACTTCCCGAGGTCCGGATCTCCGACGACATGCTTGAGCTGATAAGCCAGATCTGTATTGATATGGGAGTGGACGGGCACAGGGCAGACCTCACCATGATGAAGACCTCAATTACGCTTGCAGCTTTTTACGGGAGGACCGAAGTGACCGAGGATGATGTCCGGGAGGCTGCAGAGCTTACTCTTTCTCACCGCATGCGCAGAAAGCCTTTTGATAATCAACCAGAAAAACAGGATAAACTGGACGAAAGTATTGAGAAACAAAAAGAAAAGCAGAAGGAAAAAAAGAAGGAAAAACCCGAAAACAAGGAAGAAAAACCGAAAAACGAGGAAGAAAAAGAGAAAAAAAAAGAAAAACACGAGCATCAAAATAAGGAACAGCACGAAAGCCCGGATCAGCAGCAGAGACAGGCCGAAGGGAGTCCCCCTGAAGAGTCCGAATCCCAGAATGCAGAGCAACCGGATGCTTCTACGGAAACGACTTTTGAAATAGGGGAAATCTACCAGGTAAAACAATTATCTCCAGAATTTCGCAAGGAGCAGCGGAACGGTTCAGGCAGGCGAAGCAAAACCCTTACCCGGTCTAAAAAAGGCCGGTATATAAAAAGTTCAATTCCCCATGAAAAAACCACGGACCTTGCTTTTGATGCAACCCTGAGGGCTGCTGCCCCCTTCCAGCTTACGCGGGAGAAGAAAGGCAATTCCGTAGCAATTCATGAGTCCGATTTCAGGGAAAAAATCCGGGAGAAAAAGATCGGAAACCTTGTGCTTTTTGTGGTTGATGCAAGCGGTTCCATGGGAGCCCGGCAGCGTATGGTTGCGTCCAAAGGAGCAGTCCTTTCAATGCTTATGGACGCTTACCAGAAACGCGACAAAGTGGGGCTTATCGCTTTTAAAGGAGAAAGTGCTGAACTGCTACTCCCTCCCACTTCCAGTGTAGAACTGGCTCAAAAGTATTTGCAGGAAATGCCCACAGGGGGGAAGACCCCTCTTTCCCGGGGTCTTGCGAAAGGTTACGAGGTCATAAAAAACGAACTTCGGCGCGATCCTGACACCTGCCCCTTTATGGTCCTGATTTCCGACGGCAGGGCGAACGTCAGTATGAACGGAGAACCTCCTCTTCAGGAAACAAAAACAATAGCCTCTTTGTTCAGGGATCGGGGCATACAATCTGCCGTAATCGACACGGAAAACAGCATGATAAAATTCGGGCTTGCTCAGGAAATTTCGAGTGCCCTTGGAGCCAATTATCTGGCCCTGGAAGATTTGAAAGCAGATTCAATAGTTGATGCCGTTCGAGTTTCAGCTCCGTTTGATTTTAAGCCGGAATTCAGCAGCTCTTCAATGTGAGTTTTTGGAAATCTCCATGACTATGCATTTTTACAGGAAATATTTGACTCTTTAAAACCCCGGGTATCTCATCAGCTCTATGACATGCTACTTTGTGCCCTTCTCCGATCAGGAGAGGTTCTTCAATTTTGCATATCTCTTTTTTGTATTGGCATCTGGTGTGGAATCTACATCCTGAGGGTGGGTTTATGGGATTTGGGATCTCTCCTTGAAGGATAATTTTCTCCCTTTTCACTTCGGGGTCAACAACAGGTATTGCAGACAATAAGGCCTTTGTATAGGGGTGTTTTGCCTCCCTGAATATTTCATCCGTTTTTCCGATCTCTACCAGTTTTCCAAGGTACATGACAGCTACCCTGTCGGTAATAAGTTTTATCACTTCCAGGTCGTGGGAGATGAATAAACATGTCAGGCCAAATTTCTTATTCACATCTCTGAGCAGGTTCAGTATCTGTGCCTGCACATTCACGTCAAGGGACGAAGTCGGCTCGTCAGCTACGATAAATTCGGGGTTGATTGCAAGGATCCTTGCGAGCACGGCTCGCTGGTTCTGACCTCCGCTCAGTTCATGGGGATACCGGTTCAGGTGTTCGGAATTTAGTCCCACCATCTCTATCAGTTCCATGACTTTTTCATCTCTTTTTTCTCGGCTTACTGTACTATACAGTTTGAGGGGTTCCGCTATGGCCTCCCCGATAAGCATTCTAGGATTCAGGGCTGCATAGGGGTTCTGAAATATAATCTGCAGCCTTGGCCTGAGTTTTTTAAGGTCTTTTTTATTCAGTTCAAATAAATCTACATTGTCAAATTTCACTTTTCCGAAACTAGGTTCAATAAGCCCTGCAATTAGCCTGCCTACAGTCGTTTTCCCGCACCCGCTTTCCCCCACAAGTCCGAAGGTCTCCCCTTTTTCAATTCTGAAATCGATTCCGTCAACGGCTTTTACGTACTTTTTACAAAACAGGCCTGATGAAAAGTGCTTTTTTAAGCCGTTAACCTCAATCATACAAAAAGCACCTCACATGGTGTTTTTCTTCTACTTTCAGCATATCAGGTTTTTCTTTTTCACACCGGCTGCTTGCATGGGGACATCTCGGATGAAACTTGCAGCCAGCCGGGAGGTTTATCATACTCGGGCATGTACCGGGCATGGGTTTTAACCCCCTGTTCGGAAGGGAATCAAAAAAGCCACGGGTGTAGGGGTGTCCGGGGTTTTTGAACAGGTCTATTACCCCGGCATATTCTATGATCTCCCCTGCATACATCACGGCGATGGAATTGCACAGCTCGGAAGCAACTCCAAGGTTGTGCGTGATCAGGAGCATGGAGGCTCCCGACTGCTCCAGTACTTCCTTTAGTAATTCAATTATCTGAGCCTGGATTGTAACGTCGAGCCCTGTGGTGGGCTCATCGGCGATGATAAGGGAAGGGGTGCAGGCCAATCCCATTGCAATCATTGCTCTTTGCCTCATTCCTCCGCTGAACTCATGGGGATACTCTACTGCCCTATCGGAAGGCGAGGGTATCTTTACGGCTTTTAACATCTCAATGACCCTTTGTTTTGCAGCCTGCTTTTTCATGTGCCGGTGCATTTCTACGGGTTCGGCAAGTTGCGTTCCCACAGTGAGCACAGGGTTCAGGGAAGAAAGGGAATTCTGAAATATCATGCTTATTTCTTTTCCCCTTATCTTTCGCATTTGAGCCTTGCTGAGCCGAATCAGGTCGGTTCCCCTGTAAAGGACCTGCCCCTCTACTTTTGTATTTTCAGAAAGCAAACGCAGTATTGATAACCCCAGCATGGTTTTTCCGCATCCGGTCTCTCCTATTATTCCGAGGGTTTCTCCTTCTTCAAGATCCAGGTCAATACCGTTTATCGCCCTGACCACGCCGTCTTCGGTATAAAAATAGGTTCTCAGATCCCGTATGCTCAACAATGTCATTTCTTCAACTCCCTCTGCGGTCGGGGGTCCAGTGCATCTCTCAGCCCGTCGCCCAGGAAATTAAATGCCATAACTGCTGTCGTAATAGCTATGCCGGGAAAGATCGTCAGGAAGGGGGCAGTTCGCATGAAAACTCTTCCGTTGTTCAGCATGGATCCCCAATCAGGGATCGGAGGCTGCGCTCCCAGTCCCAGGAAACTCAAGCTGGCCGCTGCCAGGATGATAAACCCCATGTCAAGTGTAGCCAGCACAAGCACAGGGGTTATCACATTTGGAAGGATATGGCGGGTCATGATATACAGGTCGTTGCAACCGAGGGCTCTTGCAGACTCTACAAACTCCTTTTCTTTTACAGCCATTACCGAGCTGCGAACAACCCTGGCAAAGCCGGTCCAGGACACCAGGGCTAGGGCAAGCATCACATTGAACAGCCCGGGCCCCAGGGCGCCTGCGACTGCCATAGCCAGTATAATCCCCGGAAATGCCAGGACGATATCTACAAATCTCATAATCAGTTCGTCCAGAGCCCCTCCGAAGTACCCGGAAATCAAACCCAGCGTTACTCCGATAACGGTTATTATTCCAACCACAGTCATACTCACCTGCAGGGAGACTCTGGCACCGTATATGACCCTGCTCAGCACACACCTGCCAAGATCATCGGTTCCCATGGGATATTCTTTGCATGGGGATAGGAAACGCTTTCCTAAGTTTGGCTCTACCGGGTCATGGGGAGCAATCCAGGGTGCAAAGACTGCGAAAAATAAAAGGAAGGTGATCATTGCAAGGCCGATCATTGCAATTTTATTCTTCTTTAGCCGCTGGAAGGTCAACTTTTTAGTTGATTTCAAATTACTGGCCTCGTTCCTGTGTTTTTTGATTTTTTTTGAGTTCCGGACTTTTTAAATATGGGCTATCGAGTGCATGTTTTCAGGTTTTGTTACTTTCAGGCTTTGTTTACTTTGTTTATCTACTCTCCTCGTACCGTATCCTCGGGTCCAGGCAGGTATATGATATGTCCACAAAAAGATTGACGAGAACGAATATTACTGCCACAAACAACACGCCACCCTGGATCATTGCAAAATCGCGCGAATATATCGAATCCACAAGGAGTTTTCCTATTCCCGGCTAGGCAAAGATCGTTTCAACTATAACAGACCCTTCAAGAATCCTGCCGAATTGGATGCCTATAACTGTTATGACCGGAATAAGGGCATTTTTCAGGGCATGTTTTACGGTAATGAGCTTTTCTGTCAACCCTTTAGCTCTTGCGGTTCTTATATAATCCTGCCTGAGCGCATCAAGCATATTCGAGCGTGTAAATCTTGTAAGGACGGCTGCCATCCCGGTTCCGAGCGTCAGGGCAGGAAGTATCATATGCTCAAAGCTCCCGGACCCATAAACCGGAAACCATCCAAGGTGTAAGGCAAAGAGGTGGATAAGTAGTAAAGCAAACCAGAAACTCGGCATGGACACGCCGACCATTGCCCCCATCATGCTAAGATTGTCAAATAGAGAATATTGCTTGCTTGCAGTGATGATTCCGAGCGGGATTGCTATTATCAGAGCTATAAACATACTGGCAAGTGCAAGCTTAAGCGTCGCCGGGAACCTGTCCAAAATCTCTGATAAGACCGGTTCTCCGTTTATCAGGCTGCAGCCCAGGTCCCCATGGAGTAAGTGCTGCAGCCACTTGATATACTGAATATGGACCGGGGCATCCAGGCCTTCTTCTACTCTTATCCGTTCGATATTTTCCGGGGTCAGGCTCTCTGCCCCGTGCCGGGCGAGGGCAATCATCTCGGCCGGGTCTCCGGGTGTAAAATGCATTATCAAAAAAGTCAGCATTGTCACACCAAGAATAACGATGAACATCAGAACCATTCTTTTCAAAATGAATTTCAGCATCCTATCACTTCAGCGAATAAATCCTGAAAAGCGCCTGAATGCAGAAAAACCGGGAATGCAACAAGTCTCGTAATTAATCGGAAGCCGTGTATGTCATCCATTTTTGAAGCGAATATAAGGTCTATCCCTACAAAGGTGGCCGAAATCAGGACCATAAATATCAGGGATGACAGCAGTCCGGAAACTCCTTTTATCTCAAATACTATCAGGGGCGCTACTTTCTGGATTGCCAAACCCGGGATAAGAGCGGTAATCGTCTTCTCACCTCGCTCGACGCTCATATCCTTTCATTTGCGTTAATTTTCAAGATACTGGTTGCACCTCCCTGGAATTCCCCTTCGATGTCGCTCATTTTTTCTTCCATCCAGCTCTCGATTTCCAGGTATTTGCCTTTGAGCTCTTCGAGAGTTTCGGGGTCTGCATTCCAAAGCTTGCGGTGTTCAGCTTCGAGAAGTCTCCTTGCCAGGCTTTCGAGGGCATAGAGGTTGTTTTCCTCAAACCACTTTCTCATTTCGTCGTCAAGGACAAAGGTCTCGGCGATCTCGTCAAAGACCCAGTCCCCAACAAGCTTTGTTGTAGCCTGCCAGCCGTACATATGGTAGACCCTGTCCGAGATAACCGTAGCTCCCTTGTACCCGTGACGTTTTTTCCCTTCGATCCATTTCGGGTTCAGGAGCCTGGTCCTCGCAACCCGTTCAAGTTCGTCCTTCATATCTCTTATCCGGGGCCTTTCAGGGTCGTGGGTATCTGCAAAATATACATCCACGTTGTTTTTGGAGAGCGTCCTGGCAGCTACGGTAAACCCGCCGTGGCTGCCGTAAATATGGCAGCACTCCAGGATGTCGTATTCATCGGAATCCCATTTGTCATAGGTGACCGTGATCCGTTTCAGGTTTGATTCCAGCTCATTCCGGGCAGCCTGCCCGTAGATCCCCTTTCCATATGCATAACCGCAAAATTTTGTGAATATGCTTGCCAGGTCTTCGTCGGTTTCCCAGGCTGAAGCGGCAACTGTCGTATTTACCCCGTAGTCATAGGTTCCAGGTTGCGTGGTGAAGACCCTCAGGGTAGCAAGCCTTTCAGGGCTGAGTTTCTTATCCGTTCCCTCGGCTTCAAGCTCTTTCAGCCTCTCAAGGGCATGTTTTTTGACAAAGTTCATTTCATCGGGCTCGTCCAGGAAAGCAACCATACTCACGGCTTCATCCACTATTTCAAATGCCCTGGGCATCCCGTCTCTGAGCATGCTTGAGAGCTGTATGGTACAGTCAATCCTGGGCCGTTTAAGTTCGCTCAGGGGAATTACTTTTAAGCCTTTGACCCTTGCCCCGTCCCATTCCACACGTACCCCGAGGGTATAAAGGATCTGAGAGAGCAGTTCCCCATCTGCCCTGAAGGTATCAAAGAACCTGAAAACAAAACCCACATTTTCCGGGTAGCCCTCGTTTTCATGCAGGTACTTGCGGAAGAAGTTCTCTGCCAGTTTCACACCCACCTTCCAGGCGGCAGGGGTCGGGATTTTCCAGGGGTCAATGGCATAGAAATTCCTGCCTGTTGGCAAAATTTCTATTTTACCGCGAGCAAGGGCTCCCGAGGCGCCTGCTTCCACATGTTCGGCGTTAAACCCGCGCAGGAGGTTGTTAACCTCATCCGGGGTCCGGTTGATTTTCGGGAGAAGGTCTTCTGCCAGCCTGACCGATTTGACAATCTTTTCAAGACCGGAGGAATGGAACTCGAGGCTCTGCCCTGTAGCGACAGACATTTCCCATTTTGAGATTCCTAAAATTTCTTCCTCGGAAATTAAGTCTCTTTCAAGGACTCCTGTCATAATTCCCCCGGCAATCTCCGTGCAGGTGTCAAGGAGTTTGCTCCCTGTCATGCCGAATTCCCGGATGAACGCAGTGGGGTCGTCCAGTATGCTGTCATAGTCAAGCCCTATGGCTTCCAGGATCCCCCTCCTGATAGACGGGACATTCCCCTGGTCAAACCGCAGGATTGAAACGAGCATGTCAACAAGGGCTTCTCCTTCCGGGGCCTGCCCCAGGATGTGGAGCCCGTCCCGTATCATGGTTTCCCTGACCATATCCATCTGGCCGTGCAGGTATTCCATATAGTCTTCAAAAGTTTCGAAATCACTGATCAACCTGGGGAAATTGGCTTCTGCAGCTTTTTCCGTGATTATCTCCTGCAGTACTTTTGCCCTCCCGAGGTCTTTTGTTAGCATTGCCCTTTTGTATTCCTCAAGGGGTTCTTCCAGTTCTTCCAGTACCCCATAGGTTTCTGCAGCGGCCATCACGGGGTGGAGGTGGTCCACAATTACCGCGAGCCCTCTCCTTTTGGCGATGGACCCTTCCATGGGGTTGCTTGAAACGTATATGTACAGGTGGGGCATGCTCCCCACACATATCTGGGAGAAACAGGAGGATGACTGGGCTACCGTTTTTCCGGGAAGGAGCTCTATATTCCCGTGCGTGCCCACGTGAACCATGACGTCGGCTCCGAACTCCTTTTCTATCCATTTGTAGTAGGCAAGGTACTGGTGCGGAGGGGTGATGTCCGGGTCGTGCAGGATCTTGCAAACGGTCCCGTCACACCGGGCTCCTGCGCATCCCCTCTTGGGCTGCAGCCCGATAAAGACATTCCCGAGATCAAGGCCCGGGATTGTGATACTGTTCTTATGGAGGGCAAGACTCAGCTTATCTACCCTGTCGAGCTTTTCAATGCCCTGTTCAAAGGGGTTGCCCCAGCCTTCAAAGACTTTATTTCTTGCATCCTCGGGAAGTTCATAGAGCCACTCTTTATATGTTCCGAGGGGAACAAAGCCAGCAGCTCCTCCATGCTTGATTATTTCGCTCAGGGGAGTCCACCGGAATTCGCTTATGGCTTTTTTCTTAAGTATTGTATCGATAAGCTCTTTTCCATTTTCAGGGACCCAGTTGAGATAATATCCTTCCTCTTTGAGCCTTTTCAGAATAATTGAGATGCTTTCCAGGGTGTCAAGCCCAAACCCCGCTCCTACCGTCGCCTCCACTCCGCTCTTGCAAGGGGAATTGTGTAAGATTATTGCGACTTTTTTTTCGGAATTTGGTTTTCTCCCGAGTTCGATCCATTTCCCTACCCTGCGAATGAGGAAATCTATCTGGTCATCAATGGGTACGGGGTCCTGAACCTCTGCTCCGGTCACAGGGTCCAGCGTTTTTTCGGCGGTGCCTATTATGATCGGTTCTGCAAGCCCGTCAAATTCGGGTAGTGCAACACTGATTATAATCTGGGGGATACTAAGCCCTTCCGGGTTTGCTTTCCATTCTTCGGGGGTCTGGGAAGAATGAATCATTTTCAAGCACGGGACATTTAGTTCCTTGAGGATGTTTGTTTTTTCCTGGCCTATGCTTCTGCCCCTCCCGCCCGTGAGGTTGAGGAAAAATGCAGCATAAATGACCGCTGCATCAACCAGGACTTTTCCGTCCTTCATAAAGTATTTCCTGATGATCTCGTCCGAGCTTCCTCCGGGAGACCATTTGTTCTGGATGGCGGCAATCACCCCAAAGTTTTTTTCTTCCAATTTTCGGATAAGGGCGTCAAAGACTCCCAGGGAGTCCTCCATATAGTAAAGGTTAGGGAAAAGAAGCCCTACGGTCTTGAACATGCTTTTTCTGTTTTCCGAATACCATTCAAGGTAACTTTCAAGGTCTGTGAAAATTTCTCCTGCATCCGGGTGGTATATGCCCGAGGAGGGGACCTCAACCGGAGGATTTACCTCTTGATTGTTTTTCCCGGCCAGCTTTCCGGCGTAAAGGAGAAGATTCTCTATATTTTCCGGGCCGCCATAATTCTGGTAATCCCAGAAGACCTTCAAATGCCGGGGGGAGACCGTGCCAAGGGCGGCGCACATTGGGGAGAGAGGGATGATAGGTTTTGATGTGCGCTTTTTTAACTCCTCTATATCCGCAAAAACCCCTTCATAATCAGGGGGGAAACTGACCAGGATCGCATCGGCTTCCTTTTCAAACCATTCCATTAGGGCCTGAGGTACCCCAGGGGGGGCATCCTCATCGAGAAAGTTTTCAAACCTTGCAGTGATCTCAAATCCCTTTTTATTCAGATTTTCAATCGCACTGCTGTATGTTTTAAGCATCAGGCCCCGGCTTGGGCCGTAAACTGCTAACATCCCTCCGATTTTCATGTTTTACTCCTCGCTGAAGTACGCTTTTTTGAAGGGGATGAATCCGTCAAAACCATGTCTTAACTCAAAATTCTTGAGTTCTTTCTTTGCAATGCCTACTTTCACAGGGTGCATCAGGAAAGCACAGACACACTCGTCCATGATTAGCTCCTGCATCTGGTCATAGAGAGCTTCCCTCTGCTCGGGGTCCACGGTGCTCAGGGATCTGAAATAGAGTCCGTCGAAGGTTTCATTGTTCATGATAGGGTACGTACCCTTCGAGCAGAAGAACATGAACAGGTAGGGGTACGGGTCAGTTTCTCTCTTTCCGTAGTTGGGGATCGTAGCCATGTCAAAGTCTTTTTCCTTTAATGCAGTCTGGTAAGCCCCGCGTTCAAGTACTCTTATGTTAACCTTTATTCCTATTTTTGAAAGCTGGGCCTGAATTACCTCTGTCATGGCTCTGTAATAGGGCCTGGTATTCGCATCAATAAGGTTTATTTCGAAGGTTTTTCCGTCTTTTTCTACAATTCCGTCTCCGTCCTTATCTTCCCATCCCGCTTCTTTTAGAAGTTCTGCAGCTGTTTCAGGGTCATAGGCGTATCCCTCTATTTCGGTATTTGTCCAGGGGATAGAATCATCGTAACCTATAGGGCCTACGGCCGGAACTCCATACCCTTCAAGGACGGAATCAATCAGTTCCTGTCTGTCAATTCCATAGTTTACAGCTTCTCTGATTCTCATGTCATTGAAAAATTCACTTTCCACGTTGAACCCGATTATGTCAATCTGGGCATCGGGCCTTGTATATATCTCATATCTCGGGTCTTCCCCAAGCCTCTTAACGTCTGATAGTCCTATTCCGGAGATGTCTGCCCCGATAACATCCAGTTCTCCTGCTTCGAATGCTATAACCTGAGTGCTTGCATCCGGAATCGCTTTAACGATCACTTCCTGGATTTTCGGGGCTCCTCCCCAGTAGTCGGGATTTGCCCTAAGGGTGATTTCCTCTTTGGAATATTCTTCAAGAATATATGCACCTGTACCAATTGCTTCTTTAAATTCCCCCTTACTGTCATAGCAATTGGGGCAGACCACCCAGGCAGCAGCTACTTCATCAAGGAAGGGTCCAAAGGGTTTACCCAGAGTGACATTCAGGGTATAATCGTCTACTACTTCTATGGATTCCACCGTAAGACCGTACCTGCTGGTAGATTCCCCAAAAGATTTATTAAGGGAGTAACTCGCGGTATATGCGTCAAAAGGAGTTCCATCGTGGAATTTTACTCCCTCGAGCAGGTGGAACATCCATGTTTTGCCGTCTTCGGTCTTTTCCACTGAAGACGCAAGGGCCGGATGAATGCCTTCCCTATCCGAGACCAGTAAAGTATCAAAAATTAATGGACGAGTATGCCATGAGGTTGAAGTGCCGAGAAGAGGATCAAGAAAAAGTTCCCGATCTCCCACCGGAACCGTAACCTCCTGCCGTAGATCTGTTGTTCCTTCCCCCACAACATCGGTATTTTCCGCACTTTGGGATACACATCCTGAGAAGATTATTGAAATTGCAAGTAAAACCGTGATAATTTTTAATTTCATTTTTTCATCTCCGAAGCATCAAAATGTGCTTTTAATCCAATACTTCCATTTTTTGACCTGAAAATTAGCTAAGTATCCTGAATTTTTGCGAGTTAGGTGACTTTTACCTTAAACCAGTGCTTTTTTCTTCATTTTCGCACTTTTTTTATTTTTTTGTATATAACTCCCTCATAAATATTGTTAACAAAAAAGTTTTTTCGCTTTCTGCCACACGGTTTCCTGTTATTTTTGGTGGTTTACAGGCTTTGGTGTGCTAAATACGTTTTCAGCTCATCAGTTCTATTTTTTATATTTTATATCTCAAAATCCATATTTCTTTTTCTTAAAATGTACTATCTCAATTTTACTTATAAATCTGCCGATTTTTGTATTAATTTATGCTAATTATATAATGTAATATCTGATGAATTATTATTATTTTCAAATATTATGTTAATAAATTCTTTTAATTCTTTATAGTTTCCAAATTAGTAAAATCAAGAACCTTTCCTTACTATGTTCAATATTTCTTGAATTTTATCCACTCTAAATGGCTTCTGACATGGTTTTTCTATTTTTGTTTTTCTTCTTATGTTTTTCGGTTCATTTTTGTTATCTTTCTGAAATGTGATTACGGGATGGATTCAGGAGATTCTAGAGTTCTACTCTTGTGGATTTTTTTCTCTGCCATTAATCCAGGTGAATTCTCAAATGTCTTATTTTTTCTTTCTTAATTTTAACATTTGTTTTTAATTTTTAGAACGTATTTTTTCTTATTTACTTATTAGTAATAAGCTATAAATTATTTATTTTATGTATTTTATGTAACATTTAGTATTACAAATCGACATATTTATATGAATACACTCTCAATTATGTGTTACTTTTTCCGGTTGAATTCTTCTTTAAGTTCAAAAACGCACAATCTAAATTTCTGTGTTGTATCGAGGTCTATTTATGAAAAGAAAATTTCATCTTCTTTCAGTTACGATGATTCTTACAGCGGCTCTTGTATCGATTGTTTCTGTAAGTTCGGCAGCTTGGTTTGCCAATGAAGCCCGTGGCCCGATTATTAACTCCAGTAATAATTGTGGATATCTCTGCTGGAGCAGTTCAAACTGGGGTCCTCTTTATTGTGAAATTAATAATGAAGCGTCATACACCGAGTCCCTTTATTATGAAAACATAGAAGACGGTAGCAATCCTCCGCTAGGCGGTACTAATTGCATTATAGATGAAGGTGAACTCGTCTATTCTACGGCTCCCTACTCTAAAGCCTATAAGGCAAGCAGTAAAGGAGGTAGTACAGAGGTCGACAGTTACTGCCTGATGCCCTGGATGTGCAAAAAATATGTAGCTGTTGATGGGGATGCCCGGAAGATCACACCTATCGTTATTGAGCAGGGTTCAAGCGCTGAAACAATTCTTAAAGTTGGGGAGTCCTGGGACCTTGGGAAAAACTACAGTTTAATGTGTAACCAGGTTGATACCGATGGTGGGAAGGTCTGGCTTTCCCTTTACAAAAACGGAGTTGAACTCGAATCTGATATTCTTGATTCGGAATCAGCTGATTCGAGGACTTTTGTGGCAAAAGACAGTTTTGCTGATATGGACGATGCCGTTTACTTTGTAACTTATGCGGATACTGTTTTCAGCAGTGCCACTGATAACTTTGTAAGGCTTAAATACACCTGGCTAATTGATAAAGACGATGTCACCATTATTAAGGTGGACGATAAATTCGGAGAGATGGAATGTACCGAAGCTTCCGAAAACTTGATCAAATTGTCAAATGCAAATAGAATGGAACTCAAGATAGATGGAGATACGTTCTTCACAGATGATATGTACATTAAAACTTCTGCCCTGATGCCAAGATCGGGTGCAATTTCCAAAGTAAGATATTATCTCTATGCTTCGAAAATATACACCACTCCCGATGAAACTTATGAGCTTCGGGGAAACACTTATAATACCAGCTCTGGTACCTCTCTTCTCTGGAATAATTCCCTGTGGAGTGCGTTTTATTTCGACATTAAAGACCCTGAGACTTCATTGAAATACTCCGAGAATCTCTACTATCAAAATATAGAGGGCTCCGAACATCCTGCAATAAATAATACTTCTCCCGGCAGTAACGTAATAGATGAGGGTGAACTTGTCTATTCTACTACTTCTTATGACAAAACATACAGGGTAAAATTAGATCACTATTTTGAGGTCCAGATGGTTGACAATTATCCAGTTGTTTACTGGCTGGGCAACCTTTATGTGGCTATCGGCGGAGATGCTCGGAAGATCACCCCTGTTGTCTTTGAACAGTATTATGAACAGGAAAAAGTCCTTAAGGTTGGAGAGTCCTGGGATCTCGGCAAGAATTATAGCCTTATTTGTAACCAGTTCGATGAAGATGGGGGCAAGATCTGGCTTTCTCTCTACAAAGGTGAAGTTGAGCTTGGTTCTGAAGTTCTTAATGTAAGTACAAATGATGTTGATGACCGTATTTTTGTGGAAACAGCTGACTTTGCAGATAAAAAAGATGTTATTTACTTTGTCACTTATGTGGATAAAGCCTTCAAGAGTGAATCGGATACCTTTGTAAAACTTATGGCTACCTTGCTTCTCGACAAAGACACTGTACTAACTATTGAGACTGAGGACAAATTTGGTGAGATGAAATGTATCGAAGCTTCTGAAAATTCAATCAAACTGGCTAATGAGGATTCCATAACTCTTGAACTGGATGGTGATACTTACTTTACGGATGACATGTACTTTACAACATCTAAAGCCCATGAGGATGGAGGATTTTCAATATATCCTGCAAAAGAGGTTACGGTTAGCTCTGGCTATGGTAACTATGGAGACTCCGAAACGAATGAGGAGGTTCTGATGCAGGATTCGGCTGATAGCCCAAAAACAGTTGAAGTTGATCTTGCTCCTCAGCACAGCGATACGGACCAGGAAACTGTAGAGAACGAATCCGCAGGACAGACTAGTGATGCTGTAAAATCTCCTGGATTCGGAGTCCTATCTTTAATTTCTGGGATTTTTGCGGTTTTATTGCTTTCAAGAAAAAGCGATTTTTAAGCGTCCCAGGTTAAGGAGCCTTTTCAGTCACTCCTTTTTATTACTTATTTTTTTCTAATATATCGGTTCCAAAATTTGTTCGTCTGTCCGGGTTTAATTGATAATTTAATAAGCTTGTATTTATCATTCATTCTTTCACCTTTACACTCAACAAAAGATATATGTCTATCTAGAGCCGTAAACCCTGCCTATGGATTTTCAGATCTTGGATGCAGATTACGAAGTCGTTAATGACAGCGGGCCTGTCATCCGCCTCTTCGGCAGGGGAGCGGACGGAAAAAGTGTATGCTGCTTTGTCCCGGATTTTGAGCCTTACTTTTATCTCAAGGCCTCTGGAGACCTGCATGCCGTAGCAAGGCTTATAAAAGACACTTTTGAGCAGGTCAAAAAGGTCGAAATTGTCGAAAAGTTTGAGCCTGTAGGCTACCAGAAAACAAAGAAAGAAATGCTCAGAGTCACAACCCGCCTGCCGAAGGATGTGCCTGAGATAAGGGACGAGATTCTGAAAATCAGGGATGTTTTGAGAGCCGAGGGAGACTGGCAGGTTTATGAAAGTGATATTCTTTTCAGAAACCGCTTTTTAATTGACAGGGCCCTTGGAGGCATGGTCTGGGTTTCTGCGGAGGGAAAGCCTGTTGACCCTGTCAGGTACTTAGGGGCAGGTTCTGCATGGCGTTCTCGTTGTGAAAACTTTGCATGTGATTCTGCAGTCCTTGCGTCCGGGCTAAAGAGGGTTGAAAACCTTGCAATTGCCCCTCTGAAGTACCTTGCTTTTGATATCGAGTGCCTGCCCCTTGACGGGGGGATGCCTTCTCCGGACGTCTCACCTATAATCATGATCAGTTTTTCTTTCGAGCCTGAGTATAAAGGG
Source organism: Methanosarcina acetivorans C2A (assembly GCF_000007345.1). NCBI lineage: Archaea > Methanobacteriati > Methanobacteriota > Methanomicrobia > Methanosarcinales > Methanosarcinaceae > Methanosarcina > Methanosarcina acetivorans. The sequence goes on from NC_003552.1 coordinate 1,061,347, forward strand.
CACAAAACCCTTATCCTGCTGGCAAAACCTGCTGCCGGGATGGACGGGGATGTCCTTTCCTGCATGGACGAAACCGAGATGCTGAACAAATTTTTCGAGATTATTTGCGAATATGACCCTGATATTGTTGCAGGGTATAACCACCAGGATTTCGATATTCCATATATCACGGAGAGGGTCAAAGCCCTCGTTGCAAAAGGGGAAACTATCAATTCGGTTGTTGGCAGGGACGGCAGCCCGATCGGGTATCGAAAGTTCGGGCTCATTACCCGGACCGAAATGAAAGGGAGAGTCGTTGTCGACGCTCTTCCTCTTGTGAGGAGGGCTTTTAGCCTGAAGCAGTATACTCTGAGGGCTGTTTCAAAAGAACTCCTGAGCCGGGAAAAACTCGATGTCCCTCCCCTGGAAATGGAAGAGCACTGGAATGATTCGGGGGATAAATTCCGGAAATTTGTTGATTACGCCCGCAGAGACTCCGAGCTTGCCCTTGAGCTTGTCCTTGAGCTGAGGCTCCTTGACAAATACATAGCCCTTGCCCAGGTAAGTGGAAGCCTGCTTCAGGAAATTGTTGACGGCGGCCAGACTTCCATGGTTGAGACGCTCCTCCTCAGGGAGTTCGGGCTGAAGGACAGGGTTATTCTCCCGAAGCCGGGAGATGAACTTTCGGCTGAAAGGTACGATATGAGCTCGGACCTGAAAGGCGGGGAAGTCCTGGAACCGAAGAAGGGGCTTCTGGAAAATGTGCTGATCCTTGATTACAAGTCGCTTTACCCGACCATTATGATGGCCCATAACCTCTGTTACACAACTGTCGTGACCCGGGACCGGCCTGACGGGAAAACTATCAAGCCTCCGTCGGGGGGAGAATTCGTGCCTCCCGAGGTATTCAGGGGTATTGTGCCTTCCATTCTTGAAGACCTGCTTAACAAGAGGGGAGACACGAAGAAAAGGATGAAGCGGACTTCGGATGAAAACGAGCATCGTGTACTTGATGCCACCCAGCTCGCCATAAAAATCCTGCTGAATAGTTTTTACGGTTATTCGGGATATGCCCGGGCAAGGCTCTACAGCCTGACACTTGCAAACGCCGTAACCAGTTTTGGAAGAAGCAATATCCTCAACACCCGGGACCTCATCAACGGCAGGATCGGAAAAATCGTCCTCAGGAACTCGGCAGCTTTACTGCTCGAGGAAGCAGGGAAACTTTCCCCTCAGGACAGGATAGTTGAACTTTCAGTTGCCTATGGGGATACGGACAGTGTTTTTGTGCACTGCAAGGCAAAAGGGGACCTTTCCCTTGAAGAGGTCAGCCTTGTAGGAAACCGACTTTCGGAAATCGTTTCTGCCTCCCTTCCCGACCCCATGGAACTCGAGTTCGAATCGGTTGCAAAACGCGCCCTGCTTATAGCAAAGAAACGTTATGCTCTCTGGCTTTTTGAGCCCAGAAACTCGGGTTGGGAAAACAAGATCAAGGTCAAAGGCATGGAAACCGTTCGCAGGGACTGGTGCGAACTGACTTCGATAACCCTTAACAGGGTTCTTGAATTTGTGCTTATAGAGGGTGATGTCGACAAGGCTGTAGAACATGTTCGTAAGGTTGTCAGTGATGTCAGGAACCTTGATCCTGGAAAAGATGCGGGGATTATCGAAAAACTTGTCCTGACCCGGACCCTTACCCGGAAAGCAGACAGCTACAAGAATAAGCAGCCTCATCTGACTGTTGCGGAGAACCTGAAAAAACGGACAGGGATCATGCCTTCGATAGGGACAAGGATCCCCTTTGTCATCACTGCAGGAAAAGGTCTCTTTGTAGATCGGGCCGAAGACCCTGACTATGTCCGCGAAAATAACGTACCTATAGATGTCGACTATTATGTTAAGAAACAGATCCTGCCGCCGGTTGAACGTATCCTTGAAGTATTCGGGGTCAAAATGTCATCTCTTGACTTTGATGCAAAGCAAAAAGGCCTCTTTGATTTCGAAGTGAAGAAACCTGAAGCGAAAAAGCAGGAAAAATCATCCTCTCAAAAAGGGACCAACGGGAAAATTCTGGAAAAAGCCCCTGAAGAGAAAGCTCGGTATTCGGAGAACGGGCGTGTCGAGCAGCGCTCATTGTTTGATTTTTAATGCCCTAGTTTCGTTTCTCTAGTTTCGTTTCCCTAGTTTCGTTTCCCTAGTTTCTTTTCTCTAGTTTCGCTTCGCTCCCTCAAGATGACTAACTTATGGTAAGTAATGTTAATTTTCTCTTCGCTCAAGCAGATTATTTGTGGGAAGAAGTGAGCTTCGCTCAAGCAGACTATTTGTGGGAAGAAGTGAGCTTCGCTCAAGATGTCCAACTAAAACAATGATAGAATAAAGAGACGCAGGAGAACAGTCTTTCCCCAAAAGACAGAGAAGAAATAGAAGAGGGAGGGAGCGAGCCAGTAAGTAGGAATGACTTGTAACGCCTGCAAGGGACTAACATGTAATAATTGAAAAGGGAAACCGATACTGTCTTTTTCTTTTTCTTTTTCTTTCTTTTTTCCAGGGCATCCAGACTGGCTGGCGGAGGTGCTGATGTTTCTGATAAATTAAATGCGGTTTCCGGGGTTAAAGCAAGTATTTTCTTGAACCGGTGGCATTTATTCGGTGTATCGTTTCTTTTTGTTGCGGCAATGGTTTACAGATTGTTATTTCTCGGGCTGGCCGCTACACTTGGCCCAGCGCGGTGCAGGAGAGAAAAATTGAATGATTCTTCTTTGGGTTTCGGAGTGGATTAAATAATCAATCATAGACTGCCAGCTCGTTTGTTCTCCTGGCGATTCGTGTTTACATTGTTTTGAAAAACCGGCACTGTAACTTACTCTTTTTCCCTCAATGGGCTCCTTCTGTGCCTGCTGTACGGTAGGATAAAAACGAAGGCTTAGCTCGGCTGGATGCTATTGTGTCAGGACATCAAGCATTCAGCCTCGGAGAATATTCTCTTTGAAATCTTATTTCCAATGACGCTATTTATTTTATATATCTTCTATATAGTGAAATGCCTTTAATGGGGCTTATTATATGTATATACCTCAATAGACTATATATGGCGAATCTTTATATATTCTTTTCTTTTTATAGTGGATTGTACTGGAAACGTCTTAGATAGATATAGATTGTTAGTTTGTTATTTAATTTAAGGAGTAAATTAGATATGGTGAATAACTTAAAAACTTACGCAGTCCTGACCTTAGTGGTTATAGGGCTTGTGTTTCTGGGAATTGGTTGTACTGGTAATGAAAATAGTGAGGGGTCTTCTTCGGTTCAGGAAACCTCTTCTGAGGGAACTTCTGAAGCTGAAGCCCCTGCAGCTGAAGCACAGAGCATTTTTCTGAAAGGCTCGGACACAGTTCTCCCTCTTGCTCAAGCTGAAGCTGAAGAATTTATAATTGAGTATCCTGAGAAAAGTGTAACCGTTACCGGGGGCGGATCCGGGGTTGGGATTGCAGCTCTCATTGACGGAGAGGTGGATATTGCTACCGCATCCAGGGAGATGAAGGCTGAAGAAATCGAAGCTGCCGAAGCAAATGGCATCACTCCTGTGGAAACTACTATTGCTTATGATGGTATCACCGTAATTGTAAACCCTGAGAACTCTGTTACTGAACTCACTTTTGACCAGCTTCGCGGAATCTACAACGGGAGCATCAGCAACTGGAAAGATGTTGGCGGAGAGGATCATGATATTGTAGTTATTTCCAGGGACAGCAGTTCTGGAACTTATGAATACTTCAAGGAAGAAGTTTTACTCGAGGATGAGTACAGGCCTGATGCCCTTACCCAGCCGGCTACAGGCGGAATTGTTAGTGAGGTATCTCAGAATGCCAATGCTATCGGCTACATCGGAGTTGCATACCTCGATGACAGCGTGAAAGCCTTAAGCCTGGACGCCGGGGAAGGTTTTGTAGCTCCAAGTTCCGAAAACATCCTCAGCGGTGAATACCCGCTTGCGAGAGCTCTCTACTTCTACACCGACGGGGAACCCTCGGGTCTCACCAAAGAATTTGTAGACTTTGTGCTGAGCGAGACCGGGCAGAGCCTTGTGACCGAAGTCGGGTACTTCCCTGTAAGTCAGTAATTATACGGTAAGGTATATTCAAGGGAAAAATATGTTTAACAGGAATTATAAGGAAAAAACGATCGAGTCGGTGCTGTTCTCGGTAAGCGCCCTTACGGTCGTTATCCTTTTCCTTATATGCCTTTTTTTATTCAGGGACAGTTTACTTCTTTTTAAAGACACGTCCCTTATGGATTTTCTTACGGGAAAATTCTGGTACCCTACATCCGTGAACAGGCAGTTCGGGTTATTGCCTCTCTTTTTCGGTTCTCTTATTGTTACTGCCGGAGCAATCCTTTTTGCAGTACCTCTGGGGATTGCTTCTGCGATTTATATTTCTGAGATTGCACACCCGAAGGTTGCAGATGCTCTGAAACCCTTTATCGAGATCCTGGCAGGGATTCCTTCTGTCGTGTTCGGGTTCTTCGGGCTTGTAATTCTGGTTCCGGTAGTGCAGAAAATGTTTAACCTGCCTACTGGACAAACCGCTCTTACGGGTTCCATCATGCTTGGTATCATGGCGCTTCCCACTATAATTTCTATTTCGGAAGATGCCATAAGTTCGGTCCCCAGCACTCTCAAGCAGGGTTCGCTTGCTCTGGGAGCCACAAGATGGCAGACCATGTACAAGGTCATAGTCCCTGCAGCCATTTCCGGTATTTCAGCCGCCGTAATGCTCGGCATAGGAAGGGCCATAGGGGAGACGATGACTCTCATGATGGTTACCGGAAATACGGCAGTAATCCCGGCTTTTCCCGAAGGTATTCTGAGCCCTGTAAGGACGATGACTGCTACAATTGCACTTGAAATGGGGGAAGTGCCTCAGGGGAGTGCTCACTTCCATGCCCTTTTTGCGGTCGGAACAGTGCTTTTCATCATAACTTTCCTGATTAACCTGATTGCAGATTCGATCAAAAAACGATACAGGTTCAAGGTGGACTGACCATGGAACTAAATTCACAAGCAAATGAAAATGATCATAAATCTTTTCGGGTGCAGGGCGGACTGGGTCTGGGATTAAATGCAAGAACAAGTGAAAGAATCGCCTTTGTACTTCTTGGGCTTTCAGCAATGCTGGTAGCCGGGTTTGTGGTCATTATCCTTGCCTATATTGTTTACAACGGGTATAGTGCGATTAACGTTGAATTCCTTACCGAGATTCCCCGCATGAGAATGACTCAGGGAGGAATATATCCGGCAATTGTAGGCACTGTTCTCCTCATTATAGGCTCAATGGCTGTAGCTCTTCCCCTGGGGATTTTGGCTGCCGTCTACCTGAACGAATATGCAGGAGAAACACGCACTACCTGGCTTATAGAAATGGCAATTAACAACCTTGCAGGAACCCCCTCCGTGGTGTTCGGGCTTTTCGGGTTGGCTCTGTTTGTTAAGTACTTCGGTTTTGGTTCTTCAATACTGTCGGCTTCCCTCACTCTTTCTTTTCTGATTATCCCGGTGATTATCCGATCCAGCCAGGAAGCCCTGATTGCAGTGCCTAAAGAGTATCGGGAGTCCTCTCTCGCGCTTGGGATAAGCAAATGGCAGACCATAAGGCACGTAGTGCTTCCTGCAGCCATTCCGGGAATAGTAACCGGCTCCATCCTGAGCATCGGAAGGGTTGCAGGGGAAACGGCTCCCATTCTTCTTACGGGTGCCGCCTACTTCCTGCCGAGGCTGCCTGACTCTATATATTCCCAGTTCATGGCTCTTCCCTACCACCTCTTCGTGCTGGCGACCTCCGGGACGAGCATTGTTAAAACAAGGCCCCTTCAGTATGGGACTGCGCTTGTCCTGTTGATGATTGTGCTGGGCATGAATGCCATAGCGGTTTTGATCCGCAGGCATTACAGAAAAAAATTGCAAATCTGATCAAATCTTTGGTAATTTTTCAAGATTTATACGATAATTGAGGTCCATAAATGACTGAAGCTGTTCAAAACGTAGCTCAACCCCAGATTGAAGTAGAAAACCTGAATCTGTGGTATGGGGAAAAGCAGGCTCTTAAAAATATCTCTATGCAGATTCCCAAAAACAGCGTAACCGCTCTTATAGGGCCTTCAGGTTGCGGCAAATCCACTTTCATCCGCTGCCTGAACCGTATGAATGACCTTATCAAGAACTGCAGGATAGAAGGCAAAGTCTCAATTGAGGACGAGGATATTTATGAAAAAGGCGTGGATGTCGTTGAACTCCGTAAACGCGTAGGTATGGTTTTCCAGAAGCCCAACCCTTTTCCAATGTCGATTTATGACAATATTGCATACGGGCCGCGCATACATGGTGCGAATAAGAAAGACCTTGGCGGTATTGTTGAATTTGCTCTCCGTTCGGCTGCCCTCTGGAATGAAACCTCGGACCGGTTAAAGTCAACTGCGCTTTCCCTGAGTGGGGGGCAGCAGCAGAGGCTTTGCATTGCCCGGACCCTTGCAGTGAAACCGGAAATCATCCTTTTCGATGAACCGTGCAGTGCTCTCGACCCGATTTCGACGTCAAGGATCGAAGAACTCATCATGAACCTTAAAAAAGATTATACCATAGTAATCGTAACTCATAACATGCAGCAGGCAGCCAGAGTTTCGGACTATACCGGCTTTTTTCTTATGGGGGAATTGATTGAGTTCGGGAAGACGAGGCAGATTTTCCATAATCCTAAAGAGCAGAGTACTGAGGACTACATTACCGGCAGGTTCGGGTGATCGATAATGGCTCGAGAACGATATCTGGAACAGTTGGATCTGCTGAGGGAGTCCGTATCTTCCCTTGGAGAAATGGCTGAGTTTGTCTTCAGCGATTCTATGGATGCGGTTATAAATCTCGATATTGAGCTTGCTAAAAAGACGCTTGCTCTTGAGCCAAAAATGGACAGGCTTGAGGAAGGGATCGAGGTTTCAATTTGTGACCTGCTTGCGCTTCAGCAGCCCATGGCAAGCGACCTCCGACTTGTCGTATCAGCTCTCAAGATCGCAGCGGATCTCAGGAGGATTCTGGGGCTTTCGATCAATATTGCTAAAATCCCTGGTAAAATCGAAGGCGGACATGTTAAACCTCTCATAGATACCAGGAAAATGGCCTATATTGCGGGGGATATGCTTAAAAATTCCCTCAGGGCTTTCGAGACTCAGGATCCCGAACTTGCAAGAGCGACAGCTGCCAGGGACGATGAGGTTGACAAACTCTTTTACTCTGTCTGGGTGGAGTTAATAGAAATGATGGCTAAAGATACAGATATTATTTCCAAGGCCACCTATTTGCTCTTCCTGATCCGTTACCTGGAAAGGATTGCCGACCACTGCTGCAACATCTGCGAAAGCGTTGTCTACCTTACCACGGCTGAGCGTGTCAAACTAAACTAAATTGACTAAATTTAGCTAAAGTAAGTTAAACTAAGTTAATGCAAGTTAACGTGAGTTAATGCAAGTTAATGCAAGTTAACGTGAGTTAAAGTAAGCTAAAGTAAGTTAAACTAAGCTAAAATAGATTTGTACCTGTTGGCAGCCTTTGATAGGCTACAATTTTCCCTTCTTTTACCTGTTCAGAAGACTTTTCCTTACGTTTGCTTTTGCTTTTTCTTACTGCCTGGCTCTTAATTTCCGTTGATGTACATGTTTTAAGTACGTTTTGAGCATATAGACGCCCATGCCTGATATTCACATCAAAAACACGAGAATTTATTACAATAACTCTCTTCGGCCTGCTGAAATCCTTATTGAGAACGGCAAAATTACAAAAATCGGAAAGGATTTCAGGGTCTCAAGTTCGGATATGGTGATAGATGCAGAGGGTGCACTTACTCTGCCTGCCGGGATTGATGTACACGTCCACTTCAGGGAACCGGGCATGACCCTGAAGGAGAACTGGTACACGGGGTCCTGCGCTGCAGCTGCCGGGGGTATTGCCACTGTTATTGACCAGCCGAACACCATACCTCCCACAACCGACAGGCGCTCTTTTGAACAGAAACTCAAACTTGCCCGGAAAAAGTCCATTGTTGACTTCGGGATTAACGGGGGGGTTACCGGAAACATAGAAAAACTCCGGGAACTCTGGAGGCTGGGAGTTACGGCTTTCGGGGAGATCTTTATGGCTGAGTCCACAGGGGGGCTGAACATCAATGAAGAAACATTCGAAGAAGCTCTGGCTGAGATCAAAAAACTAGGAGCCCTTGCCACAATCCATGCCGAGGACGAAAAGATGCGCCTTGAACTGGAACAGCTGTTGAAAGGGGATGTTTCCTATGATTACCACTCAAAGGTGCGCCCAAACGCCTGTGAGGCTTCGGCTGTCCAGAGTGCTCTTGAACTCATTTCCAGGCTCCAGGTACGGGCACATTTCTGCCATCTGAGTACGCTTGAAGCCGTGGGAATGATCCGAAAAGAAAAATATCTTGCAAAAAGAGAGAACAAAAAGCCTCTTTTTACTTGCGAAGTCACCCCTCATCACCTGTTTCTCTCGGCAAAGGACTGGGAAAGGCTCAGGGCTTTTGGTAAAATGAACCCTCCCCTGCGGGGGAGCCACAGTATCAAAGCACTTGTAAACGGACTGAATGACGGGACTATTGACATGGTGGCGTCAGACCATGCTCCTCACCTTGAGTCTGAAAAAGACCTTGATATAAGGGCTGCTCCTTCCGGGGTACCCGGGGTTGAAACCCTAATGCCTCTCATGCTTGCCGCGGTTCGGAAAAATATCCTGCCCCTTTCGCAGATGATAATGGTTACAAGCTGGAACCCGGCAAAAGCTTTCGGGCTTGACCGCCTGGGTAAGGGCTGGCTTGAGGTAGGCTTTGATGCAGACCTTATGATTGTGGATCCGCGAAACCTTCAACCCATAAGGGCTGACATGCTGCACAGTAAGGCGGGCTGGACGCCTTTTGAAGGGATGGATGCGGTCTTCCCTGAGTATACACTCTCCCGGGGTGAGGTAATCTGGATGGAAGATTCCATTAATGCAAAACCCGGAAGGGGCGAGTTCCTTGAGGGCAGTGGAAAAAGGTCAGAAGAAGACGAAGAAGAAAACTCTGAAGAGACCGGATCGGATTGAGGTTCCGGAACTCTCCTTTTTTTAACTTTTTTCAGTAAAAGTCGATTGAATCCAGTTGCGAATGCAGCAGTTCTTGGTGCTTCTTTTCAAGGAATTTGTAGACTGCACCGTGGGTAGCCCCGTCAAGCAGCATTTTTACGGCTGTCCGTATTATGGTGTTCTGTTCGGGGTACCCGAGTATGGATACGGTTTTCCCGTACACGGAGATTTTGACATTTATCAGGCTTTCCGCAAGCTCTCGGGTTCGCCCGTTTCTGCCTATAATCCTGCCTTTTATCCGCTGGAGCTCTTTTGGGGTGCTGGCGATGTCAGAAAGGTCAATGACTTCAAGCATCAGCATGTCATCGTCAAGGATTTGAAGGGCTTTTTCGGGGCTGAAACCTCTTCCTATGGCTTTGAGGGTTTCAAGAATCCGGAATTCTTTTAATGGATCATCCTCGCAGGTAACATCTATTTTTCCGCTATCGCTTTCGATTTCCAGTTGACAGGTGGTTTTCTCCTCGATAAATTTCTTTGTTTCTCCTTTCGGACCGATAATTACTCCGATTCTTTCTTTGGGAATTTTGACATACTGGGTCATGTTGTATCAGCCTGTATTTTTGAAAGTAGTTCTTCAGGTTTGTCCATTATCCCATAACGGCCGAAGAACCTGAGTATATTTTGCACGTCTCTGTAGAGAAACTCTCTGGCATTAGGGTGTTCAAGAGTCACAGACTGCCCCATGTCGATGAAAATCGGGGTCGTATCTGCCGGATCAATGAGGATATTGTATTCGCTCAGGTCGGCATGTACGAGGTTTGCTTCTTTATAGAGAAGGCGCATATATTCAACGACTTTGTCATAAACAAGTTTTGCTTCATCATTTTTCAGGGGCGTGTTTTTCAACAGAGGATAGGGTGCTTTTTCTTCTCCCATAAACTCCATAATAAGAACGTTTTTCTCTGCAATAATCGGTTCAGGCACTCGCACTCCTGCGTCCTTTGCACGCTTCAGGTTCTGCAATTCTTTGCGTGTCCATGCAAAAATGATATCTCGTCTGTTATTTCGAATATTCGTAAAGCGAGGGTCTTTCATAATATATGTATCCATTGCCTTGAAAGTACTGCTGACAATTCGGTATATCTTTATTGCCAGTTCTCTTTCCTCGCCTTCTGCATAGAAGACATTCGCTTCCTTTCCAGTACTGATGGCTCCCCCCATCGCCTTTATTATGCCTTTGTTGGAAAGGGTATAAAGGATTTTAAGGGTGGGTACGTCGAATACATTTTCTTCCACCTTCAGCCTGTCGGAGTCTTTCTTCCTTGCCCGCGACTTGTCCCTCGCACTATCGATGCGCTTTATTTTTTCGTCCTGGTCCATTCCCATGTTACCCTTTCAGGTATCCTTTTCTCTCGAGCCAGTCTACCTGCGGCCTTGTGTATTTCCATATCACGTCTGCCTTTTCATTCTGGAACTCCCATGGCACTACAATGACAACGTCTCCTTCTCTAATCCAGGTCTTCTTTTTCATCGAACCGGGGATTCTCCCCATGCGGACGACTCCGTCCATACAGCGAAGCCTGAGGCGATTTGCACCAAGGAGGCTTTCAACGGTTGCCAGAATTTCGTTATTTTCCCTGCGCGGTGTGCGTACTCTTGTAAATGTTTCTTCTGTGCTGGGGGTGGCTCTTGATGTAGGTTTCTTTAAGTCTGCCAGTGTGATACCTCGTCATATTAGTTCAATTATTATTGTATCTTTTATTTTTATAGCCTTAAATATCCTATATCTCTTTTTTATTTTTATAGCCTTAAATATCCTATATCTCTTTTTTCGGTCTTTAAGGTTATTTGTCGTGCGACTTTCAACTTCCTGTTGTTATTTTAATGCTGCGCTTTTCTGCTTACTTTTTTGTCTCTTCTTACTATTATTTTTTTCTAAGTAATTGCCGGAGCGACAGGTATATATATCGGATGTGTCTTTTTATGTCTCACACGCAGAACAAGCGTGCTCCGCTCTCGAATTGTTAATTTAAGGGTGGAATTCAGGAACTGAAAAAAACAAAATTTCATTACATGTTATTTTTGTTTTTCTTTCGAATGTATCTTGGATGAAAAGCTTTATATATCTAAACTAATGTATATGTGTTTCCAGTCTCAGCATGAATCTTATTGTGCTGACTGGTTTTCTCATAGTTTTGCTGTTTGATATTTCGTTATGTCAAATGGGAAATAAATGATCTTAAATACTATGAGCGCACAAAAGCATATTCCCGTTCTAACATGGGTTCATTTACATGTTAGATGGTTTTTTCCATAGTGATCCTGTAAAGATATCTCCTTTTTGAGGAGCTAATCAATATCTTTAAATACTATGGATGCGTAATTACAACTTCCTGCATCATAGATGCAGTAATTACTAATCATGTAGTGGGGTCAGGAGTTCTTTCCTGTCTGACGAGGATTTGTCGGTTCGGTTAATTCTGGGTGATAGATGTTTTTCAAATATCTATCGCGAAAAATGAACTAACTGAATTGATGTTGTTAGTGCAAGTTTCTGCGACCAAGACCTTTAATTTTAAGTGTGCGATACCTTAACAATTCTGGTTGATCCTGCCAGAGGTTACTGCTATCGGTGTTCGCCTAAGCCATGCGAGTCATATGTTCTTTGTGAACATGGCGTACTGCTCAGTAACACGTGGATAACCTGCCCTTGGGTCCGGCATAACCCCGGGAAACTGGGGATAATACCGGATAACGCACATATGCTGGAATGCTTTCTGCGTAAAACGGATTCGTCTGCCCAAGGATGGGTCTGCGGCCTATCAGGTAGTAGTGGGTGTAACGTACCTACTAGCCGACAACGGGTACGGGTTGTGAGAGCAAGAGCCCGGAGATGGATTCTGAGACATGAATCCAGGCCCTACGGGGCGCAGCAGGCGCGAAAACTTTACAATGCGGGAAACCGTGATAAGGGGACACCGAGTGCCAGCATCATATGCTGGCTGTCCGGATGTGTAAAATACATCTGTTAGCAAGGGCCGGGCAAGACCGGTGCCAGCCGCCGCGGTAACACCGGCGGCCCGAGTGGTGATCGTGATTATTGGGTCTAAAGGGTCCGTAGCCGGTTTGGTCAGTCCTCCGGGAAATCTGACAGCTCAACTGTTAGGCTTTCGGGGGATACTGCCAGACTTGGAACCGGGAGAGGTAAGAGGTACTACAGGGGTAGGAGTGAAATCTTGTAATCCCTGTGGGACCACCTGTGGCGAAGGCGTCTTACCAGAACGGGTTCGACGGTGAGGGACGAAAGCTGGGGGCACGAACCGGATTAGATACCCGGGTAGTCCCAGCCGTAAACGATGCTCGCTAGGTGTCAGGCATGGCGCGACCGTGTCTGGTGCCGCAGGGAAGCCGTGAAGCGAGCCACCTGGGAAGTACGGCCGCAAGGCTGAAACTTAAAGGAATTGGCGGGGGAGCACAACAACGGGTGGAGCCTGCGGTTTAATTGGACTCAACGCCGGACAACTCACCGGGGACGACAGCAATATGTAGGCCAGGCCGAAGACCTTGCCTGAATCGCTGAGAGGAGGTGCATGGCCGTCGCCAGTTCGTACTGTGAAGCATCCTGTTAAGTCAGGCAACGAGCGAGACCCGTGCCCACTGTTACCAGCATGTCCTCCGGGACGATGGGTACTCTGTGGGGACCGCCGGTGTTAAATCGGAGGAAGGTGCGGGCCACGGTAGGTCAGTATGCCCCGAATTTCCCGGGCTACACGCGGGCTACAATGAATGGGACAATGGGTCCCTCCCCTGAAAAGGGCTGGTAATCTCACAAACCCATCCGTAGTTCGGATCGAGGGCTGTAACTCGCCCTCGTGAAGCTGGAATCCGTAGTAATCGCGTTTCAATATAGCGCGGTGAATACGTCCCTGCTCCTTGCACACACCGCCCGTCAAACCACCCGAGTGAGGTATGGGTGAGGGCACGGACTTCGTGCCGTGTTCGAACCTGAATTTTGCAAGGGGGGTTAAGTCGTAACAAGGTAGCCGTAGGGGAATCTGCGGCTGGATCACCTCCTAAGCCGAAAAAACACTATCACCCAGATGCCGATAAACCGATCAAATCCTCACCCCTATTAATTTTATAATCATCAAGTGCACCCGGAAAGTAGTTTTTCGGGGAAGGATGGATAGCCTGTGCTGAAGCTCAGGCATATGAAGTCGTGTATATGTGCTGTATACTGGACGCTTACTGGACCTGGTTAGGTAATTAGGAATTATGCTATCAGGTGGATGGCTCGGCTCAAGAGCTTATGAAGGACGTGCCAAGCTGCGATAAGCCCGGGGTAGGTGCATGGAGCCAATGAACCCGGGATTTCCGAATGGGACCTCTCCGTAGTGATCATTCATGATCGGGAACGCTCCGAATTGAAACATCTCAGTAGGAGCGGGAAAAGAAATCAATTGAGATGCCGTAAGTAACGGCGAGTGAAACCGGCACAGTTCAAACCGAATCCCTTCGGGGACATGTGGTGTTGTAGGGCTGTTCAAACGTCTGGCGGTAAAATCGAACTTGCCTGGAACGGCAGACCATAGAGTGTGACAGTCACTTAGATGTACGCCAAAAGACCGGAACATGTCCCTGAGTACCGTGCGTTGGATATCGTGCGTGAATCTGGGGGGCACCAACCTCCAAAACTAAATACTCCTTGAGACCGATAGCGAAATAGTAGGGTGACCGAACGCTGAAAAGTACCCCGAGAAGGGAGGTGCAAAGTGCCTGAAACCTGATAGTGATGGAACGATACGGCATGAAAGGATCTCTGGCATGAAGGAATCATTCGCGAGGATGTAGTACGAATGTCACTGCCAGTGTCGTATCTTACGTTTTGAAGAACGGGCCAGGGAGTGTATCTTGGTGGCAATGGCTAACCTTTTATCTGGGCAGCCGAAGCGAAAGCAACATGTGCGCAGCCTTTTGGCGAGGCACGACGTATACAAGTGCGTGGAGTCACCGGGGTACGACCCGAAGCCGGGTGATCTAGGCGTGGGCAGGTTGAAGCGTGGCGAAAGCTACGTGGAGGACCGTAAACGGTATTGATCTGCAAATCATTCGTGTGACCTGCGTCTCGTAGTGAAATGCTAATCTAACCCGGCATCCGCTGGTTCCTTCCGAAACATGTCGCAGCATGACCTGACTTGAGATCGTCGGTGGAGTAGAGCACTGATTGGCGATTCCGGGGGAGAAATCCCTCGCTCGCTTGTCAAACTCCAAACCCCCCGTCATCCTAGAAAGTCGGAGTCCGGACTGCTGGGGTAAGCTTGTAGTCCGTAAGGGAGACAACCCAGCCCGTGGTTAAGGTCCCCAAGTGTCGACTAAGTGTTAATACTAAAGGGCGTCCCAAGCCCCAGACAGCTGGAAGGTTAGCTTAGAAGCAGCTACCCTTCAAAGAGTGCGTAACAGCTCACCAGTCGAGGTTTGGGGCCCCGAAAATTGACGGGGCTCAAGTCGACCACCGATACCACGGAGTACCGCAAGGTAATCTCGTAGGAAGGCGTTGTGTTCGGGTCGAAGCAGGGCTGTGAAGTCCTGTGGACCGTTCACAAACGAAAATCCTGGTAATAGTAGCAGCAAAGCAGGGTGAGACTCCCTGCCGCCGAAGGGGCCAGGTTTCCTCGGCAATGTTCGTCAGCCGAGGGTTAGTCGGTCCTAAGACGTACCGTAATTCGAGTACGCCGAAAGGGAAACAGGTTAATATTCCTGTACCATTTAGCGTTTAGTCTGACGTCTCAGGGCAAGCCGAGCGGCGTCGTCGCGCCGTCTAAGCAGCGAACCCCGTGGAGAGCCGTAATGGCGAGAAGCGGGCGAATCTGTAATGGCACAAGTCGGCTTCACCCCGGGACCCGTGAAAAGGACAGCTAAATGTCCGTACCGAGAACTGACACAGGTGCCCCTAGCTGAAAAGGCTAAGGCGTGTCGGAGTAATTCAGTTAAGGGAATTCGGCAAATTAGCTCCGTAACTTCGGGATAAGGAGTGCCTGCTGTGTAGACAGCAGGTCGCAGTGACCAGGGGGCTCTAACTGTCTAATACCAACATAGGAGATTGCAAACCCGTAAGGGCTAGTACAATCTCTGAATCCTGCTCAGTGCAGGTACCTGAAACCCCGGTTCAACGGGAAGAAGGGCCTGTAAACAGCGGGGGTAACTATGACCCTCTTAAGGTAGCGTAGTACCTTGTCGCTTAATTGGCGACTTGCATGAATGGATCAATGAGAGCCCTACTGTCCCTAACTGGAGTCCGGTGAAGCTTACATTCTAGTGCACAGTCTAGAGACCTCTAGGGGGAAGTGAAGACCCCGTGGAGCTTTACTGCAGCCTGTCGTTGGGTTGTGGTTCTGGATGTACAGTGTAGGTAGGAGGCATCGAAGCGGGTGCGCCAGCATTCGTGGAGCCGTCCTTGGGACACTACCCTTCCGGGACTACGACCCTAACTCTGAGAAGAGGACCCCGATAGGTGGGCAGTTTGCCTGGGGCGGGACGCCCTTGAAAAGATATCAAGGGCGCGCAATGGTTGACTCAAGCGGGTCGGAAACTCGCTGAAGAGTGCAAGAGCATAAGTCAGCCTGACGTTATTCAGCATAGCAGTGGATGACGAGACGAAAGTCGGCTCTAGCGAACTTTTGAGCCTCCTTGGTGGGGGCCAAAAATGACAGAAAAGTTACCCCGGGGATAATTGAGTCGTTGCCGGCAAGAGTACATATCGACCCGGCAGCTTGCTACCTCGATGTCGGTTCTTTCCATCCTGGCCGTGCAGCAGCGGCCAAGGGTGAGGTTGTTCGCCTATTAAAGGAGATCGTGAGCTGGGTTTAGACCGTCGTGAGACAGGTCGGTTACTATCTACTAGAGGTGCCCGAGGTCTGCGGGTAAGCTGCTTTTAGTACGAGAGGAACCAAGCAGCGGCGCCACTGGTGTACCGGTTGTCTGACAAGGCATCGCCGGGCAGCTACGCGCTCAGGAATAAGAGCTGAATGCATCTAAGCTCGAACTCTGACCTAAAAAGAGACCTCTTTAAGGATTCCGGTAAAAGACCGGTTTGATAGAAACGGGATGTAAGCACCAAGGCAACGAGGTGTTCAGTCCGCGTTTACTAACCATTCGTTCCTTTCACTTAATTCAGGTCCAGGCGAAATCCCGTATGCAGCACAACTATACATGACTTTTCCATATCCCATTTATAGGTCGAGTTTGGCGGCCATAGCGGCAGGGTAACTCCTGTACCCATCCCGAACACAGCAGATAAGCCTGCCCCGCGTTCCTTACTGTACTGAAGTGTGCGAGCCTTCGGGAACTCTGGATCGCTGCCAAATTCACCCTATAATACTTTATTTTGAAATTGCTTTTTTTGAAAAGTTGATAATTGGTTTTTGAATTGCTCTTTCTCTAATGTTACTGATTTTACCAGGTACTCTTTCTCTAATGTTATTGATTTTACCTTGTATTTTTTTCTATTGTTTTTCCTAAGATTTTTGTATGTAATCTTTCTTCATTGGAGATATTTACCTGCTTCGTTACCTTTTCCGATTCATAAAAAACATTCCTATTTGAAGCAGATGTCCTTTTTGTAAGCAAAAAAAGAAAAGAAAGATCTCAGAGATTGTTCTTCCTGAAATCTTTTTTATTCAGCTTATACTATTGTTCGTTTTATCTCAGTATTAATACATCCATCCATCCTTTGATGAGTACTACCAATATAATTAGCGGGAGGACGGAGCGCACGTAAGGTTTGAGCCATTTCGGAAATTTGAAACCTGTACCTGTGTCAGCTTCTTCTATAAAGCTGTTCCAACCCCAGCCGGGTCTTCTGGTGCAGAAGAGCACAAAAACGAGAGCTCCTATTGGAAGAAGATTATTGCTCAGGATGAAGTCTTCAAGGTCCAGAACCATAGTGCCTTCCCCAAGGGGTGCAAAGCCACTCAAGGGGCCAAAACCAAGAACACATGGAAGAGAGAAAATAAAGATGCCAATCCCGTTTCTTAGAGCAGCTTTTTTCCGTTCCCATCCCCACTCGTCAATCGTGAAGGCCATAATGTTTTCGAATACTGCAATAACGGTTGTCATCGCAGCAAATGTCAGAAACATGAAAAAGAGGATTCCCCATAATTGGCCTCCTATCATCTGGTTAAATATGTTCGGGAGGGTTACGAAAACAAGTCCGGGTCCAGATCCTGCGTCCACACCGAAAGCGAAAGCTGTAGGGAAAATCACCAGCCCTGCAAGGAGTGCAATCAAAGTATCAAGCGCCATGACGTCCAGGGCTTCTCCTGTAAGGGAGCGTTCCTTTCCTATGTAACTACCAAAAATTGCCATACTTCCTATCCCGAGGCTCAAAGTGAAGAACGCCTGTCCCATTGCAGCATATACGCCTTCCCAATTAAAATTTGAAAAATCCGGTTTAAGGTAGAAATTCAGGCCTGCAGACGCCCCGGGTAAGGTCACAGCTTTGAAGACGAGTATTAAAAGCATGAGGAACATGCCGGACATCATGAATTTGCTTATTCTTTCAACACCTGCTTGGAGCCCGAGGGAACACACGAAGAAACCGAGGATTACCACCAGAGCCATCCAGAAGATCAGTTCTCCGGTATTTCCAAGGAACATTCCGAAAGCAGTTCCTATTTCTTCCGGGGAAAGTCCGTTGAAAGCACCTGTAAGTTCTTTATAAAAATAGGCAAGACCCCACCCAGCTACAGTTGTGTAAAACATCATCAGGATAACATTTCCTATGATCCCGAGGTATCCGAAGACATGCCATTTACTATTTACAGGTTCCAGGGCTCTCATGGACCCTGCGATATTGAGGTGTCCAGCCCTACCAATTGCGAATTCCATTACCATTATCGGAAGGCCGAGTAAGAGCAAAAATGCCAGGTAGACCAGGACAAAAGCTGCTCCTCCATATTTCCCGGTTATAAATGGAAAACGCCAGACGTTTCCCAATCCAATTGCACACCCGGCTGAAATAAGTAGGAAGCCTATCCTGCTTGCGAATTGCTCTCTTTCAACCTTTTTCTTTTTTGACATTTTTCTCCCTAATTTTTCTCATTATATTCTTCTTAATCTATCTCTCCATTTCAGACTCTGAGGGTTCTCAGTGATAAATTTCCGTTTGTTTAGTTATTTGCGATACGGTATTCCAACTTTCACGTTTTCCTAATCCAGTACATAATCCTACATAAATTGAGGCTATGCTGGGTTCTGCGAGGGAATATTATGAAAAACGGTACCATGTTTGTCTATTTTTCCAAATAATCGGTTTATCGCTTAAAAACATATCTTTTTTATATTTACAGAATAAAGCTATAGGTCCCTCCTTTGAATTGATAGATCCTTTATATTATTTGCAGCCGGTATTCAAGGATGTGATATCCCTCAAATATTAGTTCCTTACAAAAATGAGAATGTAAAATGTGTGATATGGTTCCGATAAGATCTTTCCGGCAAGATCTCCAAAGTGTTGTATTTAAAATAATTTTTTTAAGAACTTCATAAAATGAGATCTGTATAATATGAGAACTTTATAAAGAATAACCTCATAAAAAAGAACTCTATAAGTGAGAACTTTATGTGTGAAAACTTTATAAAAGAGAATTTTGTAAAATGAAAAGGAATCAGGCAGAGGAAAGTGCCACAATGGCTTCTGCCAGATCTCCGTTTGAGTTCTTCAGGGCATTCCTGGCTTCTTCTTCGGAGACGCCGGTCTGCTCCATTACAAGTTTGATGTCATCGGCAGGGATTTCCAGAGATTTTGGGACTTCTTTTGCATCGCCTACAATCTGATATGTTTCCGAACCCTGGACTGTCATTATAGTGACGTTTGCGTTCTCAATAACTATGTTAGAGTCGGCAGTCTTTATAATAACCTCTTTAACATCCTTAAGTTCCTTAACATCAATCCCCATCTGTTTCATCATCTGCTTCATTTTAGCCGGGTTCATCCCCCGGCCTCCCACGCCTCCCATTCCTGGAAACATAGATTCCCTTCTCCTTTGTTTTTATTTTCTTAATTTGCTTCTGCAGGTTCGGGTATTTTTTCATGCCCTAGCGCGGTTTTACTTTATTTAATGGCACCCGCCACAGGTCCCGCATCCGCCGGCATTGGGGTTGCGGATAAGGAAGCCTTTTCCGTTCTCATCTTCGATGTAATCGATGCTACCATCAGTGAAGCTTCTCTCGATATCTTTTGCCATAACAAGCTTAATCCCGTTGCTTTCCATAGTCACATCGTCTTCGCTCACTTCATCGTCAAGGGCGAGTCCGTACTGGACTCCACTGCAAGCTACCCCAGCAACAAAGATTCTGAGTGCAAGGTCAGACTTACCTTCCTGCTCCAGTAATGTTTTAAGCTCTGCAGCAGCTTTTTCTGTTACTTCAATCATTTATATACACCTCTATTTATTTTTTATAATTTTAAAATACTGAAGACCTTAATCTTCTGTAAAATGCCATCCGTTACAGCTTACAAATAACTCCTCTGCGTTATATACTCTTGCATCTAATACATATAACGCTTATGTGAGGTAACATCGCTTTTTCTAGAAAATTTTTATCAAAGAAGTCTTCGAAAGGCAGATTGTGGATTCCTATCTCCTGAAATCCGTTTTCTACCAATATGTAAATATATTTTCTATCTTATATATTTTTCTTCTAATATTTTTTCAAGACTTTCCTTAAATGAATTCGGCATCTTCGTCTATGGGTTCTTCAAGCACGCTGGCATTATACGCATTTATCTCGAGAGAATTGCGTCTACCCTTTACTTCCCAGACAGGGATATACACAAGCTCCACGTCGAGTTCTATTTCACTGGCTTTTGGGCTAATATTCTTTTGTTCATAAATGATTGCCTGCCCTTCCAGGTTGTTAAAGCGCATCTCACGTGTATTTTCCTGTATAATCAAATCAATAAGAACTTTTTCAGCCAGTTTTTTATCCACATTCGGACGCTTTACCTCATACTCCACTGCCGGAATCCTGGTTGGAATCCCAAGACCTTCTATGTCCATGTTTTCTTTTGACTTATTCAGAGCATTGAGAAAGCCTTTTCCTTCTCCTGAAATGCTCATAACTTTTGACCTGAACTTCTTTTCTGCTTCAACAATGTAGAAATACTTCCAGAATGGCACGAATTTCAAAATAGCATCCTTAGGGCTGCTGAGATAGGGTTTTGCAATGAGAATTGCCTGATCTTTAGAGATTTTGGGTTCTACAGATTGTATGTTCAGAATCTCGTATGAATCAACTCTGGAAACCTCTTCATCCTCCAGTCTCTTTAAAGTTTTTCTCTCTTCAACCGGCTTTGTCAGGATCCTGGGTTCAAAAGAGATTTTTTCCGATTCTTTCTGAATATCTTGAAGGGGTACAAGTCCCACTCCTGAATAAAGTTCCTGTCCAAGGTCTTCTTCTTCCCAGTTTTCTCCGGCGAGTTCAGAGATAGTTTCTATATGATTTTGAGTTCCCTTTGAAGGTATTTTGGATTCTGTCTGATAAGCACTCGATTTTCTTTCCATATTTGTCAGAACAGCCCTTCCGATCTGGAGAGCCAGCTCGTCCCTGTCCCAGATATATATCCCGCGTTCGGCTGCATAGTCATTCAGTTCTTTCGAAATTTTCTGGGTCATCACATAGATTCCGGTACAAGCTTCTACCTTTTCGGAAAAAGATTTCATCTCCTCGTAGTCGGGCTTCTGGGCGCACATGACATA
The DNA here is from genome assembly GCF_000007345.1 of Methanosarcina acetivorans C2A. Lineage (NCBI taxonomy): Archaea > Methanobacteriati > Methanobacteriota > Methanomicrobia > Methanosarcinales > Methanosarcinaceae > Methanosarcina > Methanosarcina acetivorans. The sequence continues at coordinate 1,082,203 of NC_003552.1, forward strand.
AGCTTGATGCCCGTTTTTCTCCACAAGGATCTCAGACTGGCTGGATATTATAACATTGTATCCGGATGATTTGAAGATGTCAGCAAGGATTTCTAACAGGTCTTGATTCATAATTCTCACTTTCTTATGTCCTGTAAAACTAAAATAGTTTATGTTTACAATTGAAATATAATTATCTTAAAGCTTATTATACTGTATATTTCCTTCTATGTTTAAAACTCTCCTTCCAAACATACAAATATATAAGAAATCAAATCATAATCAGGTATGTATGAGTGGGATAAGGCTTGGAGCAGACTCTTTCTCTACTTATGAAGAAGGTATTAAAAAAGAATGGGTTATAGGAAACGGGTTAGGAGGATATGCTTCATCCACAGTCATAGGGGCAGGTACAAGGACTTATCACGGACTGCTCGTAGCAGCTCCAGAAAATTCACCCGGTAGGGTGCTGTTACTTTCTTCTCTTGATGAAGAAATTTCTACTAATGAAGATGTCTATCGCCTTGCGACCCATAAATATCCAGGCACTGTTTCTCCCACAGGCTTCAATTACCTTTCCAAATTCATTCTTGCCCCATTTCCAATCTGGGTTTACCAGCCCGGCGTTTTTACCGTGAAGAAAAAGGTCTTCATGGTTCATAATAACAATACCACCTGCATCGTCTATGATATCAGATCCAGAAAAGAGGGCGCTGTACTAAAAATTTTCCCCATGGTAAACTCCAGAGATTTTCATTATACTACTCACTCAGGATATCTTTCCTTTTATCAGGAAACTGATTCTACAGGCTTGAAACTGGAAAGTTCCAATGGTTTTTCTGTCTCCTTTTCGTCCAATCTCCAGTATCATCGTAATCCGATGTGGTACTACAATTTTGAGTATGATGCTGAAAAGGAACGCGGACTTGCCTTCCGGGAAGACAACTTCAACCCGGGTTATTTCGAAAGCAAACTCAAAATGGGAACTTCCCGCTTTTTTATTGCTGTTTCAACCGAAGATATTTCTTCTCTTACCCTTGAGCAGGTTGAGGAACTCTATACAAGGGAAGTCTACCGACAGAATCTTCTTGCTTTTAATTCCAGGCTTACCGAACCTTTTGCCCTTAAGCTTCTCAGGGCAACTGATTCTTTTATTGTAAAAAATCCCTCTACAGGCGAGAGTTCGGTGATTGCGGGATACCACTGGTTTGCGGACTGGGGCAGAGACACCATGATTTCTCTGCCGGGGCTTTTTTTAGTTACTCGCCGCTTCGATGAAGCCAGGTCAACTCTCAAGAACTTTTCAAGGCACTGCCGGAGAGGTCTGGTCCCTAATGCATTTCCGGCTCTTGGAGGAGAAGCAGTATATAATACAGTGGATGCTTCTCTCTGGTTTATTCACTCCCTTGGCCGATATTTCGCATACACGAAAGATTTACTGTTTCTCTCTGAGGTATGGGATACTGTGGAGAGTATCATAGATAATTACAGTAAGGGCACAGACTTCGGGATCGGCATGGACTCCGATTTTCTTATTCGACAGGGTCCTCAACTGACCTGGATGGACGCTAAAGTAGAAGATATTCCGGTGACTCCGAGAGCAGGTAAAGCCTGCGAAATTAATGCTCTCTGGTATAATGCTCTGAAAACGGCTTCCAGAATCGGGGGCCTTCTTGGTAAAGAAACCTCTTCGTATGAAACCCTCGCAGCCGGGGTTGCTTCCAGCTTTGAAGAAGTTTTCTGGAATCCGGAAACCAACTGCCTTTATGATCTCGTGACCAAGGATGAAGCCGGGAATCAGATCAAGGACTCGTCTATTCGCCCTAACCAGATTTTTGCAGTCGCTCTTCCTTATACCCTGCTTTCTCCAGAGAAAGAAAAGGCTATTGTGGACCGGGTGGAAAAAGATTTGCTCACACCTTTCGGACTCAGGACACTTTCAACGGACAATCCTTCCTATAAAGGCCGCTATCATGGGGGGCCTAAGGAAAGGGACCTTGCCTACCACAACGGAACCGTCTGGCCCTGGCTCCTTGGGGCCTATGTGAAAGCTTACCGGAAGGTTCACAATTACTCCAAAAAGAGCCTTGAAGATATGCGTTCCCTCCTCAAGGGCTTTGACATGCATCTTGAAACCGCAGGTATAGGCACCATTTCCGAAGTGTTTGATGGGGATTTCCCTTACTCTCCGGAGGGCTGTATTGCTCAGGCCTGGAGTGTTGCAGAGATTCTAAGGGCATATGTCGAGGATGTTCTTGGGATCAAACCGTGAGAACAGAACATTTGGTTTTTCAGAGGTTTTTAAAAAAGGAAATGTTTTGTCCCTTTAAGGGACATGAATTTAACTTACTTTCTTTCAATTTACTTTTTTTCAGGCTCACTTCATAGATTCAAGGATAATATGTTTTTGTTCCCTCTGCGGTGTTTCCGTCCCATGGGATACTATGACTTTACTATGACTTACACCGTCCACTGTGAAAGTAAAAGTCAGAGGACCACTTTTGTATTTTACCTCATCTGAGTATACTGTCACTTTTCCGTCTGAGCCTGTTACGGCAGAATCCAGATCGCGAGTTGCATCTTTCCAGAAGCCTGAGACTGTGGCTCCTTCAACGGGGCTACCATTGTTGTCAAGTATGGTCACAACTGATTTAGCAGAAACAAAAGTGTTTTTCCCGGCTGTTCTGGAACTGGTTTCCACACTTACGTCAGAAATATGGATTTCGTTTTTTGAGGACGTGTCAGTAATTTCCACGCTAGCTGTATCAGTTCCCACGGCGTTTTCGTCGTCTGCCACCATGAGGGTTATGGTATAAGTCCCGGCAGCGGAGTAGGTGTTTTCCGGATTCATATCTGAGCTTGTGTTTCCGTCCCCAAAGTCCCATTCGTATGATACAATACTCCCGTCAGAGTCAGACGAAGCTGAACCATCAAATGTTACTGCAGTTCCTGTGATCCCGGTGTAAGGGCCTCCTGAGTCAGCTACTGGTGGGTTGTTTTCGCCGGATGTTGGAGTTATATATTCCAGTGCAGCTGCTGCATTCACGAGTCCGTATCCGTAATATTGGTCCCAGCCTGAAGTGCCCAGATCGGTTGCCGTTTTTGTATTACAGCCCTTACTTCATCGGGCCCATTTGCTCCTTCAGCTATCAACAGTGCGGTAATACCTGATACATGTGGAGTCGCCATGGATGTACCCTGGAAAAATTGGTAACTAAAATCTGTAGAGTCTTTAGTTGCGGTGTTGAATGTATTCTGAAGGATTCCGTTTCCGTCCCCATTCTGGTCTACCCTGTTGTCTCCTCCCGGGGCTACAAAATCCAGAGCCGAACCATAATTCGAATAGTATGCGCGACTTCCATCAATATCTTGTAGCTCCAACTGCGATACATTTCTCATTGGCAGCAGGATAGCTGACCTTACTACTCATGTCATTTCCGGCAGCAGCCACAGTGGCAACCCCACTTTTATAAGCGTTGTCAAGAGCAGCTTTAAGGACAGGAATAAAGTACCATATTTTGCCTTCTTCCGTAAACTTTCAAGCAGGATACAATATACATATTTGTAAATTTTATACTTGTTTAACATAATTGGAATGTTATCATTATTTGTCAGTCCTGGGTATTTATTGTCTGAATGGTGGACTTCCCTTTTTATACTAGTTTGGCAATCTATCCCCCATGATCGACCTTGATACTTTGAAGTACGAAAACGGTCTGATCCTTGCCGTAGTTCAGGATCAGAAGAGCAGGGAGGTGCTGATGTGCGCCTATATGAATCGGGAAGCCCTTGAAAAAACCGTCAAGACCGGAATCGCTCATTTCTGGAGCCGGAGCCGAAAACAGCTCTGGAAAAAAGGAGAAACTTCGGGGCATCTCCAGAAAGTGAAGGAAATCAGGATCGACTGCGATATGGACTCCGTCCTTTTGCTCGTAGAACAGGTTGGAGGGGCCTGCCATATGGGATACAGATCCTGTTTCTACCGAAATCTCAAAGGAGAGGTCGTAGGAGAAAAGGTCTTTGAACCGAAAGACGTCTATTGAGACTCATTTATATTGCTTTAAAGCTTTCTAATTCATTGCTTTAATGTTGGCTCAATATTATTTCAGTGTCTCTTATGTGGTCTTACTATTGCCTCAATATTAAGCCAATCCTGCCCAGTATTGACTTAATTATGTTTATTGAGCTTTTATTTCTATTTTTGGCTCTTCGCTATTTCCTGTGGGTTGGAAATATTTGCATAGTTATAAAGTAGCCAGGCCAAAAAGAGAAATATTGAGCTTGAATGTGATTTTCAACGGCAAATTTATCTAACTTTTATAGATGTTCTTTCGATATTTAGGAGATGGATTTAAGTTACCCACTCGAAAAAGCGAAGAACCCTATTTTATTCTATCTTTTTCGTTCCCGGATCTTTTTAATCTTTATTATTCCTAAGTCCTGTTTTTTTAACTCCATTCATCTAAAAAAAAGCAGCAGAAGTTTTATTATATACTTTCTGGCTCTATATCCCTTTATATGGCTGATGAGAAGCGGACATGGAGGATCGTTCCGGATACCAGCGTGATAATTGACGGGAGGCTCTCGTCTCGTGTCAGAAGTGGTGAGTTCAGGGGCGTTGAGGTTGTTGTTCCCGAAGCTGTGGTATCGGAGCTTGAAGCCCAGGCAAACAGGGGCAGAGAAATAGGTTTCAAAGGGCTTGAAGAGCTTTCGGAACTTCGGAAATTCTCAGACAGAGGGGAGATTCATCTTCAGTTCAGCGGAGTTCAGCCCACTCTTGAGGAAATTAAGCTTTCTAAGGAGGGAAGGGTGGATGCTCTTATTCGGCGTACGGCTCTTGAGGTAGGGGGACTGTTTGTTAGTGAAGACCGCGTACAGTCTACGATCGCCAGGGCAAAAGGCCTTGAAGTTGAGTACATACCTCCTAAAGTTATGGACCCGTCAGAGTTCGGTCCCCTCAAAGTTGATCATTTCTTCACTGATGATACGATGTCAGTACACCTTAAAAATGGGGTTTCCCCAATGGCCAAGAAAGGCCCTGTTGGAAACGTGCATTATGTACGGATTCGGGACGAACCTGTAAGTTCCCAGGAGCTTTCCAGCATCTCAAAAGAGCTTATCGAGAGAGCCAGGCTTGACCCCGAATCCTTCATTGAAATGTCTTCAAGCGGCGCTACGGTTCTGCAGATCCGAAACATGAGAGTTGCAATTGCCCATCCGCCTTTTTCCGACGATATGGAGATAACCGTCGTCAGACCCACGGTTGTAGTTGACCTCGAGCATTACCGCCTGAACGATAAGCTAAAAGAGCGTATGGTAAGTCAGCGTGGAATCCTTATCGCAGGCCCTCCCGGAGCCGGGAAGTCCACTTTTGCAGCCGGAGTTGCGCGATATCTGAATGATCACGGACAGGTAGTCAAGACAATGGAATCTCCAAGGGATCTGCAGGTGCCTCCCGAGATCACTCAATATTCCCCTCTCAACGGGAAGATGGAGGACACTGCTGATCTCCTGCTTCTGGTCAGGCCGGACTACACTATCTATGACGAAGTCCGGAAGACCGGGGATTTCCTTATCTTTGCGGACATGCGCCTCGCAGGGGTCGGGATGATCGGGGTCGTACATGCAACCCGGGCAGTGGATGCCATACAGCGCCTCATTGGCAGGGTTGAGCTGGGAGTTATCCCACAGGTCGTGGATACTGTAATTTTTATCGACAAAGGAGAGGTTGCCAAAGTCCTCGTGCTCGCTTTTACGGTTAAAGTCCCGCACGGGATGACCGAGCAGGATCTTGCAAGACCGGTAATTACCATTGCGGATTTCGAGACCGGCAAGGTTGACTATGAGATTTATACTTACGGAGAGCAGGTTGTGGTCATGCCAATCGGTTCTCCCAGGGAAAGCCGGAAACCTGCATGGAAGCTTGCTGAAGAAGAGATAAGGAATGTTATCGGCAGGTATGCAACAGGTCCCGTTGAAGTTGAAGTGACCTCCGACGATAGTGCTATTGTAAAGGTTTACCATGAGGATATGAGAAAGGTTATCGGTAAAGGTGGAAACGTCATCGATAGGATCGAAAATATTCTTGGGCTTCACATCGACGTCAGGGAGATCGAAGCTGAGGCTCCGGGAAGAGCAAAGGGCTCGAAACGTGGGGCTGGACTTAAAACTTTCCCGGGAAAGGCCAGGGAATCTGTGCCTGATAAAGGCATTTCCGTATCTCCGGTTCATCCGCTCATCGAAAGGACCAAGAAGCACCTTATTCTTGGGGTTCCAGAACTTGCAGGAAAGGACGTGGAGATTTTCATCGAAGACGAATACCTCTTCAGTGCAACTGTTAGCCGGCATGGGGATGTGAAGCTCAGGATGAACTCGGATCTGGCATCGGAGATTATGGAGGCTCAGGACAGCGGAGAACTTGTTGAGGTCAGATCTATCTGATCTTCTCATTTCTTCTTTTTATGCCCTTAATTTTGGTTTTTTATATTCTCTTCTTATTTTTCATATTTGCTCTACTTTTCCATATTTCTCGGTCAATAAGGAGTTGCCAATTCTTTCCTTTTTCAATTTGCACTTTGTGCAACTTCCTCTATTTCCTACAGCATTGTAAAAAAATTTATATACTGTTGGGGTGTGATTTCATAGTAGAAATTTTATGGGGGTTATGGTTCAGTTGAGTAAATCGCATCAGTTAGAGCCCGAAATAAGGGACGACTTGCAGGGGAGGATCGAGGTTTTTGACCAGAGCATCAGAAGTTTTGAAAAACGGCTGAGAGCAGTTGAGCGCCGCTTATCCCTTGAAGCTCCTCACACTTTGCAGGCCGGAAAGTTTTTTTCAGGGATGTCCCCTGATTCTTTTCAGGAGGCAAATCCCGCAAATCTTGCTGCAGGGTCTTCGGTTTCTCCACAGGGACTTTCCGTTTCTCCTGAAGCTTCTTTTCCTTCCTCGTGGAATTCTCCGCTTTCAGACTCCGTTTCCTCGCTAACTGAAGATGATATTTCAACTTTTGCCTTCAGCGCGGTGCTCCCCTCTTCAGGAGTCTCAAATATTTCCTCGATTTTCCTTGATAGTTCTTCGGAAGTTTCAGGGATCAGTTACAGGGTAAAGGATCTGAGTGCTCTTTTTACCAGTCTTTCAGAAAGTCTTAATTCTCTACAGGCTGCTATCTCCGAACTGTCCGACTTTGTGCATAGCAACCTTGAGCCAGAGGTCGAAAAACTTGATAATGAAATAAAAGGCATTCAGGTCCGGGAAAATGCATCAGGCGAACATATGCGGAATTTTGAGTCCCGGATTGAAGCCATTGAAAACCGGGACAGGTTTACCCTGGGATCGATAAAAGTCCCTGTAGAAATCTCGGGAATCGCCGGTTCTTCCGTCCTTTTTCTGACAGGGCTGCTTATCTGGTCAGGCCGCTGGGATATAATAAGGTCTCCTTACTTCTCAATAGGGCTTGCAGTAATTCTGGCAGGAGCTGTGCTTTTGAAATTTTATACGGTTAACCGGAAGCAAAAATCGTTAACTAACTGATTAAGGAAATGTGTGGTTAATATACTGGAGTAAAATAGATTGCAATAAACCAGAATATTTTTCCTATATTTCCGGGCCCCTTATTTTCAACAATCGGAAAGTCTTTTCATGAGGGCTGAGGAGCAGGATCTTGGATTTCTTGTAGCTGTACTTTCCTCTTTTCCCGAAAGAAAGGAAGTAATTTCACAGTCCACACCTAAGAAATTTCACCATCCATGCCTAAAAAACCGGCATGTTTCAGCGGAGGTTTCATGATGTTTTTCGGACTGTGGTTTATAGTTAAGGTTTATAGTTAAAATAGTATTTTGCAGTGCTTCTCTTCACAATTCAAAAAGCATCGGTGTTTGGCATCCAGATTTATTATGAAACTTAATGCCTCTTTACCTTTAGAAAATATTCCTCGCTAAAATCTCTATACCCTGTTCTCATTACTTTTACTGCAACGTATCCTTCGGACTTTCCGGTAGGTAGCTCCGGATTTAGAACCTTTATTATTACATTTCCATTGGAATCCGTAATGCCTGAATATGCTTTCTTTCTGTCCGGACTCCAGACAATTACGTTTGCTTCTCCAATTCCGCGGTTTTCCCTGTCAAACACGCTTATTTGCAGGCTGAAGTTGGAATCCTCTCCTGATGAGGGTAAAACTGTGCTTATGTTTGTTATTGCATACATGGGCTCATCAGGGGCCGGAGCAGCCGTAAGGGCTGAGAGAATCGCATAAAACCCGACAAAACCAACGATCGAAAGAACTACAATCCTTATTGGAAGTCCTACAGTTCCTGCTTCATTTTCTTTCAAGTTTTCAGGCAGCATATGCGACTTCTCTCCAGCTCTGCATTATCGAGTTTTGATGATCATAATTGCATCTTTTTTCTCGTAGTCGTAGAAGCCGTCTGCAATGATTTTCAGGTCCATCGTCCCGTCGTTCTGGTTCGGGTCAAGTCGGACCAGTGCATTTGTGGGCGTAGTCAGCACAGTTACTCCGTTAATGTCTGTTGTGTTTGAGGCTGCCCCGCCGAGGCCGCTGAGGACAACATTTGCATCTCGCACCGGGTTCCCGTCGTTATCTGTTACCTTTATCAATGCTGATACAGCGAATGGGTTTTCTGCAACAGCAGCACTTACTATTATTGAGTTCCCCTGCTGAATGCTTCCTCCGCCTAGTGCCGTCCCTTCAACAAAGACTGACATTTCCTTCGTAGGAGTCGGTATTATTGTAATAAGCGCTGCAAGGGCCACCATCCCAACAACGAGCATGACGACAATATTTATCGGTAATTCCATAGCTTTCTCATCATTTCTGAGTAACTGCAATCCCTTTATGTTTTACCCCCCTCGTTAAAACTCTGTAAAATTTCTTCGTTATCGACCAACATTCTATAAATATTCAATCATTCTATTTATAACTTCTCAATATTTTGTCCAATTAGACCATTAATAGTCTGATCGTTGTATAATTTTCAAAAAAATCTATACTTTTATATACTACTTTTACTATACGCTCCTTACTATCGTATAACCAGCCTTATTAACTGCTAAGAAGGGGAAACAGTTAGTTGACTCAAGAATGTTCTGATGAGCCAAGTGAATCGGACCATAGACGAAATTTTTTATGTCTTTTCGGACTGCATGACTGGAAACGAAAAAGCGGAGCGCTCTGCTGTATGCCAACAGTACGCGAAAAACGTTACGAATGTGTACGCTGTGGCAAGTACAAGGTGATTTTTGAGCAGGAGAAAAGACCCTGTAATCTTTCTGCGGATCGATACTGACCTGAAATTTCTATTTTTATATTTTCAGGTGTATTTTCTCATTTTTTTTCCTTTTCTCATTTTTTCCCACGTTTTGTAAAATCTTTGTTCGTAAGCTTAATCTATCTTAACTTTGTTTGTTAGGACTATGAAAAGAATCGTAATTATCGATTACGGGCTTGGAAATCTAAGAAGTGTTCAAAAAGGACTTGAACATGTTGGGGCAAATCCCGCAATCTCAGGGAACCCTGAGGAGATCCTGACAGCCGATGGTATCATTCTTCCCGGGGTTGGTGCTTTTATAGATGCAATGAAATGTCTGATTCCCCTCAAAGGGGTTATCGCGGAATTTGCAGAGTCCGGAAAGCCAATGCTCGGGATCTGTCTCGGGCAGCAGGTTCTGATGAGCTCTTCCGAAGAAGGCAGGCTGACCGGCGGGCTTGACCTCATTCAGGGCAGAGTGCTCCGCTTTCCGAAGTCCGAGCTGAAAGTGCCCCACATGGGCTGGAACAATATCAGGATCAAGCAGGATCATCCTCTGTTTAAAGGCATTTCTGACGGTTCTTTCGTATACTTCGTACACTCCTATTATGTGGACACAACTGCGGAAAACACTCTCGCGTCATGTGAATACGGGCTGGATTTTTCAGCTTCTGTCGTAAACTCAAAAGGAAATGTTATGGGTACCCAGTTCCACCCCGAGAAAAGTGGAACCACAGGGCTTAAGATTCTGAAAAACTTCGTTGAAATGTGTTAATATCTTGAAAACGTGTATCTACAGGTACTCCGGCTTTGAAGCTAAACCTTTATTCTCGTTTTTCGGCGTTAAGTTCGACATCCGGGGTATTTTTTAATTTGAATTCAGTCCAGAAATTAATGCTTTAATTCCCGAATTATCCTGCCCTGCTTCTTTTGGAGCAGTGACAGATATCTGCATGAGGATGGTTACAATGGATATAGAAGGCTATGCAAAACGGGCTCTCAGGAAGGACTCTTCAAATGAAGCCGGGCTTGAGGCACAGCTTGCTTCGCGAATTCTTGAAATCAAGAACATAAACCCAGAAAGGGCCCATGAGATTGCGGCTGCAGTTATTTGTGAAGCAAAAGCAACTCTTCACACGGAAGGGGATGTATTAAACCCCACTCTCTCAGGGGTTTCTATGGGGGAGTTCGGAGTAGGTTCGAGGGGCACAGGGGACTTTTACGTTCATTCCAAGCTGGGGGAGGTCATAGGCCAGACCGGGGCAGTAGTTGACAGTGCCCAGCTTGATGATTCCGGGGTTGTAAAAATAGGGAACGAATACCTGGTTGTTACAATTGACGGCATCCACTCCCGCCTGAGTGATTTTCCCTTCCTTTCGGGTTTTCATGTCGCAAGAGCAGCCCTGCGTGACGTATATTCAATGGGGTCCCGCCCTCTTGCCATGCTTTCCGATATCCATGTCGCAGACGACGGAGATGTAGCAAAAATCTTCGACCACATTGCGGGAATCACCACGGTTTCCGAACTTACCGGAATCCCACTTATTACCGGAAGCACTCTCCGGATCGGTGGGGACATGGTCATAGGAGAAAGGATGACAGGAGGCGTAGGGGCTGTTGGCATTACGTCTTCTCTTACTTCCCGTAACCGGACCAGGCCAGGAGATCTGATCCTTATGACGGAAGGTGCAGGCGGAGGTACGGTTTCCACAACTGCCCTCTATTACGGGATGCATGACGTGGTGGAAGAGACCATTAATATTCGTTTTCTGGAAGCCTGCGAAGCTCTCCTTCAGTCCGGCCTGTACAAAAAAGTCCACTCCATGACCGACGTTACCAACGGTGGAATCCGCGGGGATGCCCGGGAAATCTCAAAGACTGCAAAAGTAAAAATGGTCTTCGAGGAAGAAAAAATGAGAACCCTTGTTAACCCAAAGGTGCTTTCCATGCTTGAGGCCCTTAAAATCGACTATCTCGGCGTATCTCTCGATGCCCTGCTGGTTATTGCCCCTCCGGAATATGCCGGAGAAATTCTTAAAACAGTTCGGGCGGCCGGGGTTGAGATTGATATCATAGGACGTGTGGAAGAAGGAATCGGGGCTGAAATTATTGTCAATGGAGAGACCAGGGACTTTGCGCCCAGGTTCAGAGAATCTGCCTATACTCCTGTCAAAAAGATCCACGGGGAAGATAATCCGCGCGATTTCGAGGAGATGAGGAATGCAATTGACAGGGCAGCCGAAGAAGCCATCAATAAAAAGCAGAGGGTTCTTGAAAAAATAAAAGCCAAAAAGAAAAGTTAAAACCGGAAAAAGAAATTCGGAAAACTAACTCTGAAAAACTAACTCTGAAAAACTAACTCTGAAAAAAGAATAAGTAGAAAGGAAGTGTTATATTTTTCTTTTTACAACCAACACTTCCATCTCTTTTCCTGTAATTTCAACTTCTTCTTCTGCACCTATTTCTTCTTCGGCCTTGGCTTGCCAGTATTCTCCTTTATAGCGGACAAAACCCGGGTTTTTCGGGCCTATCGGGTCTATTGTCCGGGCAGTATCTCCGATAATGGCTCCGATAACAGGCTTTTTCTTCCTCGTTTCGGCGACTTTATATATTGCAAAGACCAGAAAAATTCCGAAAACAATTGTAGGAGTAACAATTGTCAGGATCATAAGTCTTCTGAACTCCGGTGTGTAAATATTCTCACTTCCCAGCGGCACAAGGAAGATGCTTCCTATAACCAGGCAGATAATTCCGGCAAGCCCGAATATCCCGAACCCAGGGGAATTAAGTTCCAGGATAAGAAGCCCTATTCCGACGATAATAAGGAAAAGTGCTGCTATGTTGATGTCAAAGCCGGTACCTATTAGCCCGAGAACAATTGCAATAACTCCGAAAAGTTCGGCTCCGGCTCCGGGGTTTGAAATCCCGAAGATGATCCCGTAAATCCCTATTGTCAGAAGAAGGGAGGATAGAATTGGGTTTGAAATGAGTGTCAGGAAAGAAAGGGGAAGAGGAGGTTTGTAGGTCTCTGTTGTTGCATTTGCGGTATGCAATTCTTTACCTTTTACAATTTCCCCATCAACCTGGTTCAGCAAATTCGGAACGGAAATGGCTATGTATTCGATTACTCCTTCTTCCAGGGCTTCTTCGGCGTTCAGGTTTCTGTTCTCGGTAATTACTTCTTCTGCAAAAGTTTCATTTCTCCCGTGTTTTCTTGCCGTTTCAGTAGAGAATTTAACGAGAGCATTTATTGTTTTCTCATCCTCTACAGGTACTGTCCCTTCCGCGGACACCTGCACCGGCTGGGCTGACCCTATTACTGTAAAGGGAGCCATTGCGGCAATATCGGTTCCCATAAGGATGAGGGTTCCTGCAGACCAGGCTTTTCCGCTCTCAGGCACATACCCGATCACAGGCATGGTCGTGTTCTCTATTGCCTTTATGATTATTTGAGTCTCTTCCAGCCCTCCCCCGGGGGTATCCAGGGTAATTACGAGAGCTTCATAGTTCCCGCTCTCCGCGCTTTGTATTGCGTCAGCTATCAAATTATCGGAAGCCGGGGTAATAGCTCCGCTTATTTCAAGTACAAGCACTTTATCTTCGGCTGCTGCCCCTGCCGAAGGTGCAAGAAAAGCTGTGAGGGTCACGCAGAGACAAAAAATAAAGAGAGAATGGGAAACCCATTTCATTTGCATAATTAATGATCCTTTCTTGTCTTTACATTCTTTTCGGCTTTTTATCTGACTTTACTCTTCCTTTCCGGACAGAGGCTGAGCCTTCCCGGACACTGCCTGAGAAAGGGCGGCTATGTTTCCGGTTTCAACAGACTGAGATTGTGTAACCACGATAAGGTTTCTCTCCCTGGCAATTTCGGCAAAGGTCTGCAGTTCTCTTAATTTGATTGCAGTCGGCATCCCCTGGTAAAGAATTGCAGCATCTTTCATCTTTTCAGCAGCCTGATATTCTCCCTCAGCAAGGATAATTCTGGCGCGTTTTTCTCTTTCGGCTTCAGCCTGTTTTGCAATTGCTCTCTTCATGGTTTCGGGCAGGGATACATCCCGGATAGTCACCCCGGTAACCTTGATCCCCCAGGGGTCGGTATACGCATCCAGTAGCTCCTGAATTTGCTTGTTGATGTTCTCTCTTTCCGAAAGCAGTTCATCCAGTTCCATCTGGCCCAGCACGTCTCTAAGCGTAGTCTGGGAAAGAGTCGAAGTTGCAAACATATAGTTTTCGACCTGTGTGATTGCAGCCCCGGGCTCCACGACTTTGTAATAGACAACGGCATCCACTTCAACTGTGACGTTGTCCCGTGTGATAACAGCCTGCTTGGGGACATCGATTGCAACAACTCTCAGGTCTATTTTCAGGGCTCTATCAATGAAAGGAATGATAAGGAAAAGTCCCGGGCCCTTTACGCCACTAAGACGACCTAACCTGAATATAACAACTCGTTCGTACTCATTAACCATTTTTATGGATTGTGAGAATATTATTATTACAATTATCAATACAGGAAGCAATAATTCAATCATAGTAACCATATTTTATACCCTCCTATCCATTAATTTAAAATTTGGTTTAATAATAATTGTTCTTTATTGGGAACTTTTACTAAATAAACTTCTGTAAAATAAAGAAAGTAAACAGTCATAAGTTAAAATTTTTATATCCTGTCATCTATCCAAAATAGATGTGGATCTATATAAGCTCTTACTCCAGGTCTTCACTCTGATTTCTCCATGAGCTGCATTCCCCGCTTTCGACTCTCTAATTATTCAGGATATGTGGCGGTCAGTGCCTCAAAAATCTGAAGTTCTGGATATCTGTAAACGCTGTGCAAAATACCCTGCTGACAAATACTTATATCTGGCATACAGAAGATATTGGACTGAAATACAGGAACTATGCAGACGGGTACCGAGTTAGATGGGCGCTGATTTCCGGGCCGATAAAGGTCATACCGTTACCAGTAGACTGAAAAGTCAGTCACAAGCATAATACAGTCAAAAGCATAATATTCTGTGAGTTTAAAGTGAACTTTTTAACTCCATAAAATCGTGACAGTAAGAAAACGCAGGTTCGGAAGAACCACTGGTGTTGATATTAATGAGTAAGGAATGTCCAGACTGCCACGGGCGTGGCTATGAGGTTATTTCAACTGAAGTCTGCCCTTTGTGTAAGGGAAAAGGCAAGTCAAAGTCAGTTGATTTCATGAAAATTTCAGAAAAAGATATTGACAGTTTCTTGAAAAATGGTGCAGTATGCGAGAAATGCAAAGGTAAGGGAAGTGTTGAAGTTACCAGACCCTGTGAAGCCTGTGAAGGGCTTGGAAAAATCTATACATGTAAAATCTGTGGAGTAAGAATTCATGATCCTCAGGAAGCAGAGGAAGAAATCTGCAGTTCCTGTGCACGTTCCCAGCACGTTTACGCTCTGGACGAATCCTGCGACCTTAAAGATGTGGAAGCAGGAAAACTTTATCACGGCATAGTGAGCAGCATCGCTTCTTTCGGGGTCTTTGTGGATCTGAACCCTCACGTGCGAGGGCTTATGCATTCCAGTAACGTTGGGGTCCCGCCAGAAGTAGGGGAGGCACTAATCGTTTTGGTGAAAAGTATCAAAGCCGGAGGAAAACTGGACCTTATTCCGAAGACGCTTACAAAGTACGAGACCATCGAGCTTGAAAAAGAGCTTCCACTTAAGGATTCCTCCGAAATAGATACCAGCATGAAGGGCAGGCTCATCCGGATCGAAGGAGAGGTAATCCAGGTTAAGCAGACAAGCGGGCCTACCATTTTCACCATCAGCGATGAAGGAGGCTTTATCCCCTGCGCGGCTTTCGAGAGTGCCGGGAAAAGGTCCTATCCCCACATCGATGTAGGGATGATCGTATCGATTACCGGAGAGGTGACCCCGAGGGACGAGCAGGTCCAGATCGAAGTCATGAGCATGAAACTGCTGACCGGAGAAAAGGAAGCTGCTGTCAAGTTCAGGGTCGAGAAGGTGATTGAGGAGAAAGCAGCGCCTGCTGATATTCCTTTCCTGGTCGAAAGTGCCATTATGGAGAGACTCAAACCCAGAATGCTCCATGTCGCCAAGGAAATCAAAAAGGCAATATTCCATTCAACACCCATTATCCTCAGGCACCATGCCGATGCTGACGGGATCACTTCGGCAATTGCCATTGAAAGAGCAATCCTTCCCTTGATTACGGAAATAGGCGGGGCAGATGCGGAATACTATTTCTACAAACGGGCTCCTTCCAAAGCTCCTTTTTACGAGCTTGCGGACGTTACAAGGGATATTTCTTTTGCACTTGAGGATTATGCAAGGCACGGGCAGAAGATGCCTCTTGTGATTCTGGTGGATAATGGCTCAACCGAAGAGGATGTACCCTCAATGCGGCAGGCAAAGGTCTACGGCATTAATATGCTTGTCGTTGACCACCACCATCCGGACGACATAGTTGACCAGTACCTTATAGGGCACGCAAACCCTGCTCACGTAGGGGGCGACTTCGGGGTTACTGCAGGTATGCTCTGCGCGGAAATCGCCCGGATGATTAATCCCGGTATCAGCGATACCATAAAGCACCTCCCGGCGGTTTCGGCAGTAGGAGACCGTTCTGAGGCGCCTGAGGCCGGGAGGTATATCTCGCTCGTCTCGGACCGTTATACACTTGGGGAATTAAAAGATATGGCTCTTGCTCTTGATTATGAGCAGTTCTGGCTTAAATTCAGCAGTGGAAAAGGGCTTATTGACGATATCCTGGACCTGGGAGACCACAAAGTCCATAAAAATCTGGTCTCTCTGCTTTGCGAACAGGCAAACACCATGATAAAGGAGCAGCTTGAGACCTGCCTCTTTAATGTCAAGTCCCAGAAACTGGCAAACGGTGCTATCATGAATGTGATTGATGTCGAAAACTATGCTCAGAAGTTTACCTTCCCGCCACCAGGCAAGACCTCCGGGGAAATGCATGACGTGCTCTGCAAGAGAAACCCGGACAAGCCCGTGGTTACAATTGGCTACGGTCCGGACTTTGCCGTCATCCGCTCAAAAGGTGTACTGATGAACATCCCTCGTATTGTTCGAGAACTCCATGAGGAAATGAAAGGCGCCGGAGTCAGCGGTGGTGGACACCTTGTTGTGGGCAGCATTAAGTTTGTAGAAGGGATGAGGACCGAGGTGTTGTCAAGGCTTGCCGAAAAGATAGCATCTACGGAAGTTGAGTATTAAATTGGCTTTAATAAGCCTCTTTTTCATCCTCTCTTCCTTCTCTACTCCTGAATTTCTTTACAGCTATTAACTTTTCTTCTAATGGAATCTACACCTGTGCCGGCTAATATTTACAGCCTCATGCTTTGAGATCAGATGCAAAATTGAAAAAAAACCAGAAAGCTAATATCTCCCGGGTCATATCCGAGGTCGCGTTCCGGGTCATATCCCTGACTACATCCAGGATTCTGTCCAGGGTCACGCTCCGGACCCTATAGAAAAAGAGCCATTTTTCATTTAGTAAGTTCGAATTCCCTCAATTGCATTCCCGGAGCCTCATCTGGACGGATAAAAAAACCATGTTTTTCGTAGAACCGGGCTTTTTCGGGAGCTGCAAATAACCAGACCCTCCTGATATTTGATTCCTGGCACTTTTTAACTAGCCGGGTTAAGATCTCAGTTCCTATCCCCCTATTCTGGTGGTCTGGCATCACTATTATATCACAAATCAGCGCGTACAGGGCACCATCCGAAAGCAAACGCCCTACACCGACAATGTTCCTTTCCTGATATGCGGTTATCCAGTACCAGGTGTTCTCAAAGACCTTCTTCAGGTCGTCCTCGGAGATTTTCAGAATTTGCGTCCAGCCTGTGCTTGAGAATAATAGGGAATACTCCTGCCGGGTGGGAGGGCTTTCTTTGTATACTGTTTCGGAAGTAACCATGTATTTCATCCATTACCTCTAACCATTCCTAACGCTGTTTTATTCCCTTAAATTTTTGATGCCCAGAGCTCATTTATTCTGGACCTTTTAAAAAAGGAGTAAATTTTGGAAAAGCTTTCTTCTGGAAAGACTTTCCGCATAAGTAAATTGTATCTACTTTCTGTATTTGTTTTACCTATCAGTCCACGCGCACGATTCTTACCAGGGACTGGATAGGGACATTGGCAATTGTATCTGCACCTTTTTTGTCCACGAGAACAGCTACAACTCTGGGTTTTGCGCCCATTTCCCGCAGCTGCTCAATTACTTCCATAGTGGTGGAACCAGTTGTAATAACGTCGTCCACGATCACACAGTTCTTACCTACAACGCTTCCGAAGTTTCTGCTTATTGTCCCTTTCTGGCCCGGCTGGACAACATCCTGCCCTTTCCGGGAATGATAGAGGGCAAAGTCTGCCCCCAGTTCGTTTGCCATCATGCTTGCCAGGGGGATTCCGCTTGCAGCAACGCCTACTACCACATCTACCTCCGCGTTTGTCTTTTCGAGGGTCTCAAGCACCATGTCGCAGAGTGCAAGCGAGATATAGTGGAGCCTTGTAGCGCTTTTCCCTATGCTGCTCCAGTTTACGGATATGTCTTTCGGAGCGGGGACTGCTACTTCTTTTTTTGAGCGGGTTAAAAGCCATGTAACCGTTTCTCTTGAGACGTTAAGCTCATCGGCAATCTGGCCGGTGACAAGTCCATTGTTCTGCAGTTCCACAGCTTTCTGAATCAGATCTTCTATATTCTTCATGCCTCCATTCCCACCTGAAATTTTTTTTGTCTGGCGGTATTTCCGGCCGATTTCTGCAGTTCTTCTTACGAATACTGCCTGGAATTACTGCCTGAAAAATTTTAATTCAAGGTTATCTTTTCTCAGTTAAAGACATTATTACACTATCAAGCGTTATATCTTTTTCTTCAACTTTCCTGATGACTTTTGCTTTTAAGTCTTTTTTTTCTCTTTTTTTTCAGAGGTGAACCGCAGATCGGACATTCATCCCCTTTCTCAAAGGTTTTTTTACAACCAATACACTGTTTTTGCCAGATAAGTACATCCTTTATCTTTTTCTGGGCAATCGGTTTAACCTGAATCCCCAGCTGCACGGCAACATTCTGAACTGCATAATCATCCGTGAGCAGTACTGCCGTCTCCCTGTGTTCAAGCGCTTTTGCAAGAATTTCCAGGTCTGTTTTTGAAAGCTCTTCTGAGTCCCGGGTCTGTTCAGCTTTTTCCCGAACCTCTTTCACCATTTCCGGTTCTGGCCATTCCACCCTCAGCCCTCCCTCTTTTGCAAGGTCAAAACGGAGCACGGCGTCCCTGCTTTTTAACTCGTCCACAACCGAAGGGACGGTGATAAGCAGTGAACTGTCCACGTTGCAGTTTCCCATTATAAAGACTGCCGAGTCTGCTATGTAAGAGGTCATTTTCCTTCTCTTCTCTCTTTTGGTATAATAATCCATTGTTGCCCGAATTGCGATTCGGGAGCCCGCCGTCCTTTTCGCTCCACTTCGTTTCGCTCAAGAGGACTAATTGATGGGCTAAGTGGTGAACTCAGCTCAAGAAGACTACAATATATGGGCACTTAATTCTACTTAAGAAGGGACTGCGATGATTTATTCAATCTATTTTATAGTCCAGCGCGAGCCTTTTCTTTCAATTTGTGAATGGCTTTCTGTGGTGACAGAGGCTTGCGTGGTCAGGTTTGAGAATTACATTTGGAACTAAAACAGACTGGTTAGATCCTCTGAAATATCTGTTGTAAGGGCGGTTATTGAGGAAAACGGAAGAAAAAAATAGTTCTCAAATATGACATGGTTAACAGATTTTGCCTGTTATGTCATATCTGATTAAGACTTGCCCCATAAAGACTTTTCCATAATTAGGGGCTTGAGTATGGAGGAATTTATCTGAATTAAAGATGTGGATTTTGCGTTAATTGGGGCAGATTTCCCGGAGTCCGGATGCCAGTTCAGGGAGGAGGCCGATTGGGATGCCCATTGTCATTTCATCATCTGAGATCTCAGTGTATAGCCTGCTGCCACTGCAACCTACTGTAACTCCTATTTCACCTTGTTTAGCCTGTACCACACCGTCGGAACAGAGGCTCTGTTTGCCTACGAAACTGACTTCAAGCCTGCCTCCGGTTTTGTACATATAAGCCTGAGTGAGCAGCATTATTTGCTTCGGGTTGCAGATGACAAGTACGACATCCGGCATGAATGTGCTCTTCTCAAGGGGCGAATACAGGACAGCGTCTGTAGTGTCTGAAGCCAGAGTTGGCACCATGTCAATAGTGAGCTTTGCAGCTTCCTGGGTGCTGAACTGTTTTAATCCTTTATAATAAAATTCTCCGCTTGCGACTTTTGGAGGCAATGCTCCGAGACCCATGACAGCTGCTCCGCCTTTGCACATCTGGTCCTCTCCCAGAGTATATAATTCTTCTCCGCTTTTTCTCACGCGATCTACGAACTGGCAGTGTCTCATTGTCGCATCCGCTTTCTTAATCCCTTCAGGAATTTCTTCTCCCTTTGGAACCAGTTTTACTGCAACCGGGGAAGTATCGAGTTTAAGGCATTCGACCATTTCCAGTCCGATATTGTTGATTTCTTTTAAGTCCATTTTCGCAACTCCTCGTATATTTTTTGAAAACAATCCTGAAAGAAATTAAATATATATTATTTACTTATCATATATGTATGTTTGTTGAGTTTTGACTAAATTATACACAACCCGATTTGATATAAATATTCTTGAGTTCTGATCCTTAATGGGGGTTTTTGGCAGTACTCTCTATTTTTTATTAAGTTTCGGCTTTTAACTTCCTGTCTTAAACAGAAAAAAGAGTAAAATTGAGATAAATTAAAAAATGTTCACTCAAGTTTGTCAAAAATGATCTCCATTTTTCCCATTTCCCTGGCAAGGTTTTTAGAAATCATGCCGTTTGCGAGCCAGCAGGCATTCATTATTGAAGCCGGGACGAGGCAGGTGGGAGTAAGAGGGGCTTCAGCCATTTTCTGGGCAAGTAAGGTATCAGGGCCGCCCATAAGGTCTTTCATACCCATATCGAAATGTGTGCCCCATTTCCTGAGTTTTTCGCAGGTGGTTTTGATATGTACGTGAGTGTTTTTTCCTTCTTTTGTGGCAATAATTTTTGTTGTATGTCCACATACGGTATTGAGTGAAAGTTCAGTAACCATTTTTATATCTCCTGTAATCTGTATGCTCGTCCGGAAGCTGAAGGACTTTCAATGTACTAATATGGAGACGAGATTCTTATTTTGTCTGTACCTCGACCTGTTCTTATCTTTTATTTTTATTAAATTCTACATATATATTTTTCTGTACCTTGCGCATCGAATCTCTTTTTTGTAGGGACTTTATCTTCTTCATATGCTTTTTTTTCAGCTGCGGCCTCCTTTTATCAGGGTGTTTCTTGAAGTATAGTTTTCTCCTGCGGCATGATCGCAAAGTTCTTATACATCTCTATTCGTATTGCTAAGTCCATAGCAAATATGCTAATTAGGGTACTCCTGTTAATACATTAATATATTAGCAGAGCAATTAAGCTACTGATAGGTATGCTTATTCCCTGAAAAGGATCACCAGATCAGGATCACCAGGATTACAGGATATTTACTATCCGGACCATTTAAGGTTTCGTTAAAACCAGCTTAAGTAGCACTATAAGTAACATTAACTTTAAATTTTGGCTTAAATTTCAATACAATAATGAGGTTTTAATAATGAGATGGCAAGGCAGCTCAAGAAGAAAAGCTACCGGCGGGAAAGTTATTACTGCCCGCGGAAAGCGCAAGTTTGAAATGGGCCGCGAATCTGCGGAAACCCGTATCAGCGAAATAAAAAGAAAGAAAGTTCCTACTATGGGCGGCAACAGGAAAGTAAGGCTCCTCCAGTCCAATGTTGCAAACGTGACCAATCCTAAGGATGGAAAGACCGTTACCGCACCTATTGAGACCGTAATTGACAACACTGCAAATAAACACTATGTCAGGCGTAACATTCTGACAAAAGGTTCCGTTATAAGAACCTCCATGGGCACTGCCAGAGTTACAAGCAGACCCGGACAGGACGGAGTTGTAAACGCTGTATTAATTGAGTAATTGAAGAGAGCCCTGCCCCTCCTTATCAGGGGTTCTGTGCCAATTTTCCCTAAACTTTGTGCCGGTGATCAGCATGGACGAAATGATTCGACATATACTGGAAATTCTTGAGAATGATGCCCGAGCAAGTCCGGAAGAAATTGCAGCCCTTACAGGAATGTCTGCACAGGAAATTTCCCAGACGATCGCAAAGCTTGAAGAAACAGGAGTTATCCGGCACTACAAGACCATAGTTGATTGGGACCTGATTGGGGAAAACTATGTTTACGCCGTAATTGAGTTGAAGGTCACTCTCGAGCGTAACCAGGGCTACCAGGCAATTGCAGAAAGGATCTATAAGTTCCCGGAAGTCAGGTCTGTCAGGCTTCTATCCGGGGACTACGACATCTCTCTTACCGTCAGGGGGAAGTCAATGAAGGATGTGGCTTTTTTTGTGGCAGAAAAAATCGCAACCCTTGACCAGGTTCAGAGTACGTCCACACATTTCGTGCTGAAGACCTATAAAGAAGACGGAGTAATCCTCCATGAACCGGAGTCGATTAAGAGGCTTCCGGTCTCGTTTTAATGTGAAACCGTTTAAGGTCTGATCCACCTTATCCCGTTTTACATCTGTCAAACTCATATGTTTTTTTATAGAGGTGTTTGCTTGAGACCTCCATGCGATCCTTCAAAATTCGTTGCGGAAGCTGTAAAGAGTATCCCTCCATCAGGAATACGCCGTTTTTTTGATCTGGTTTCCGGCCTTGAGGATATTATCTCCCTGGGTGTAGGAGAGCCCGATTTCATTACTCCCTGGCATATCCGCGAGATGTGCATCCACTCTCTCGAAAAAGGGCAGACTTCATATACCTCAAACTACGGACTTCCGGAACTCAGAGACGAACTTGCAAGAACCTATTACAAACGCTACGGTCTGGACTATGACCCGGCATCCGAAATCCTTGTTACCACGGGAGTAAGCGAAGCTCTTGACATAGCAGTCAGGGCTGTGGTCAATCCCGGAGAAGAGGTAATCGTGGTTCAGCCCTCATACGTGGCATACGTCCCTTCAGTTATTCTGGCAGGAGGCAAGCCTGTTATTGTTTCTACAAGCAGGGACGACGATTTCAGCCTTACTGCAGAAGCCCTGAAACCAGCAATCACCAGCAAAACGAAGGCAATCATCCTTAACTTCCCTAATAATCCTACAGGCGCAATTATGGAACAGGAGGGAATGGAGGACATCGCTGACCTTGTTGTTGAGAATGATTTATTTGTAATCTCCGACGAGGTTTATGAATGCCTGACTTATGGAGGCACCCATGTTCCGTTCTCATCTCTCGAAGGTTTGAAGGACAGGACTGTCATGCTGAACGGTTTTTCCAAGGCTTATGCAATGACAGGGCTCAGACTCGGCTTTGCAATGGGAGCTCCGGATATTATCCATTCGATGATGATGATCCACCAGTACTCCATGCTCTGTGCACCCATTACTGCTCAGGTAGGGGCAATCGAAGCCCTACGCAACGGTAAAGAAGAAATGGAGCGGATGGTCCGGGAATATGACCGGCGCAGGCGTTTCATCGTAAAAGGCTTTAACAGCATAGGGCTTGAATGCGGCAACCCCAAAGGCGCTTTTTATGCTTTCCCTTATATTGGGGGTACGGGCCTATCCTCTTCTGACTTTGCAGAACGTCTCCTGGAAGAAAAGAAGGTTGTTACAATTCCCGGAGATGTGTTTGGAGAAGCAGGTGAAGGTTTCCTGCGATGCGCTTATGCGGCGTCTCTGGACGACATAAGAAAATCAATCGAAAGAATGGGAGATTTTGTAGAAGAATTAAAACAGTGAATCTGGCCGAATCTTATTCGGTTTAACTTTTATTTTCTTATTTTATTTCTTGTGATATTTTTACTTTGACTTTTTACCCTGTTTCTACTTTGACTTTTTACCCTGTTTCTACTTTGACTTTTTGCCCTGTTTCCTACTTTGACTTTTTACCCTGTTTCTACTTTGACTTTTTACCCTGTTTCCTACTTTGACTTTTTACCCTGTTTCTACTTTGACTTTTTACCCTGTTTCCTACTTTGACTTTTTACCCTGTTTCTACTTTGACTTTTTACCCTGTTTCCTACTTTGACTTTTTACCCTGTTTCTACTTTGACTTTTTACCCTGTTTCCTACTTTGACTTTTTACCCTGTTTCTACTTTGACTTTTTACCCTGTTTCTACTTTGACTTTTTGCCCTGTTTCCTACTTTGACTTTTTACCCTGTTTCTACTTTGACTTTTTACCCTGTTTCCTACTTTAACTTCTTGCTGTGATTTTTACCTTGACTTTTTTCTTTGAGTTTTATTTTGAATTTGTGCTTTGAATATGTACTTTGAGTTTTTTTAATTCAGCTTTCTTCATCGTCCATACGCATGACGAGAGCGCTTACTTTGTCATCCATTTTTTCGATCAGCTCGTTCATCTGGCTGTACCATTCGTCAACGTTTTTCTTTACCATCTGTTTCATTTCCTGGGGCTCGATAGCTACATATTCGTAGTAGTAACCCCCACTGTCGATGGATCGTGTTTCCCTGTAAACTATTCCACAGGCTATAAGGTTCTGCAGGGAACGGTATGCAGTGCTCCTTTCCCTGTTGAGGATCTCTCCCAATTTTTCTGCGGTCAGGGGACCATGCATAAGTAGAGCCTTGTATGCATCGATGTCAAGGGACTTCAGCCCGAGTACACATTTTACCATGTCCTCGCACCTGAAGCTTGCTCTGATCATCTCGTGAATAGAATTCGCCATAAAACCACTATTTGGTGACGGTTTGCCCTATTTTTTAAAATTTCTTTTGAGCTTTGAAGATACCGGCTTGCATGTTCAGAAATTTTCTAAGGCGGATTGAGGATGCTCATAAAAAAGAAAACCCTTTACCGGTTTCCGAATCTGCTATTTAAAAGCATATTTCCCATTTGTGTAGAATATAATTATGTGTTATTTTACTATCAATATTGGTGAATATATTTATAAACTTATTTATCTCTCTTAAACTCCATTATTTTTGTCCGGTAATATCTGTTAAGTATATTTGCTAAATATTCCATTATATCCTTTCTGGCTGTTTTCAAAAAAATATCGACTCTAAGGGAAATCTGCTTAGTTAATTATATATATAATTTCCTGACTCAATAGGCTCTGAGGTCTTATGAAGCCCATTATCCCTGAAGATGAACGTTCCAAAGAGCCTCTTGATTCCGAGAGAATAATTTACCATCCTGATATGATAAAAGCCAATGAATGGGTTATCAATGAGTATGAAGCCCCTTTCAGAGAGATATGTA
This sequence comes from Methanosarcina acetivorans C2A, assembly GCF_000007345.1. NCBI lineage: Archaea > Methanobacteriati > Methanobacteriota > Methanomicrobia > Methanosarcinales > Methanosarcinaceae > Methanosarcina > Methanosarcina acetivorans. Next base: position 1,106,872 of record NC_003552.1, read on the forward strand.
TTTTCGTTCCTTGCGCCAAGAGAAAGCCTTACCATGAAAGTCCTTCCCATAAAAAATTTGACCGGATAATTTTCGGGCTCGTAAAACCCGAAGACGTACATATAGTGACCTTCGGGACCTGTGGGATTGCCCCCAGGGAACTTGATACCGAGTACCCTTTCATGCACTACACTTTCATGATGGGTAAATGTAATGTAACGAAGATCAAGAGAGATTTCATAAAAATCGAAAGTGAAAGGATTGCTGCCTATCTCGAAAAGACAAGGGCAAACTACAGGCACAGGATAGCCTACTGTATCGGGGATTTCCGGACTGCAATGGAAAAAGCCCTGGAAATGGTCGACATAAAAGTGGATATTGTCCCGAGAGAATCAACCATTCAGAGGATGATCCAGCCCAATAAACCTTTCATTTACAACAGCCTCTCCTCTAAAGAGTACCTGCAGGACTTCTCCGATGCAATTACTGACGCTTTCGGGCTTCCCAGGCGGGAAGTAGGCTTAAAGGAAGACCTTTCCGTGGACGACACTGACTGGTATGTCCTGTAATCCTGTTTCGCCTTTTACCAGTTTCGCCTTTCACCAATTTCGAATCTGCTTATTTCGAATTCCGCCGTTTTCAAATTCCTCTGATCTCTTCAGAATTGAGAGACAAAGGTTCTTGCCTGCCAGAGGGCAATAACTGCAAGAATCAGGATGAGAACCATCCACATTATGTCCGCGGCCGGGATAAAGGAAGTAGCCCAGTATGCATTGTAAGCTTCCATAGCAGCTATAGATTGTACCATATTTTTTCCTTCCTCTTATACGTACCTTATGCAGGCGTCCGATCCCCGGACCTTCCCGAAGTCCGTAATCACATATTTGTGCAGCAGGAAACCTTTTTTATAGATTCCCTCTTCATCGACTTTCTGTTCCAGGTCTTTCAGCATCCCTCCTGAAGCAAGCTCGATAATATCGAAGTTGATACTGTCCCGGCCGTAGTTTCCATGCATATTATACTCTTCCTGAATTTTTGAAACGATTTCATAGTTCCAGTGTTCTTCTCCATCCAGGAAAAGCTCCAGTATCCTGAATTTTATTGGACGGTTTGTGCCCATTTTTCATCCTCCTCTGAGGGTTTCGATTTCCGTAGCCTCTTCCGTGAACATTACAAAACTCCCTATGATGCAGAGTGTGCCTCCAAGGAGAATTGTCCACTGGGGGACATCCCCGAAGAATAGGAAAATAAAGATGACTGCAAAAAATCCATAGAGGTTTCCTATTCCCTGCCCTCTCCCCACTCCTATTAGAGGGAAGGACTTATACCAGGAAACATAACAGAATCCGAAGGTGATCCCTGCAAAGATCAGGACCAGAAGGGCAAGGGGTTCGAAAACCTGAATTGCATAAGAATACATCGGGAAGCCGATAATTGCCAGAACAGGCACAATAATTATCCACCAGATTATGTTTTCTCCAAGGAAACGCAGAGTCAGGCCCACGTCCGGCTCGGAAATATCAAGCCCTTTGCCTGCGATAGCCCCTTCTATTCCCCAGCCGACAGCAGCCATAAGCCCGCCCAGGTATCCTATCCAGGGAACTTCCCCTGCTCCAAGTTCGGTAACCAGTCCGCCTCCGAAGATGGTAATTCCGCCAAGGATAATTACAATAATCCCCGTAGCTGCCCTTTTAGTGATTTTCTCTCCATACCAGTAGTAAGCAAGCACGGACCCTATTACCGGGTAAAGGAGAGCCGCCACGGCTGCAAATGCTCCTCCTATGAATCCCATAGCCATAAAAGATCCGAGAATTGCAATCGGTCCTCCGAAGATAGAAGCAAGGAAGAACCATTTGGAACAGGGATTGAACTCCTTAAGAGTCCGGGAAAGCTCCCCGAATTTTTGCAGTACTCCGTTCCAGAGTATAAGTGCAAGCATGACCGTGAGCGCATTAAATGCGGTTATCAAAGCCGCAGTAACTACAAGAGAGACCCCATCTCCGTTTGTTTCCGCAATTGCTCCGAACAGTCAAAAGGATTCAGCACCCATATTACAGTTCCTGGCAGATACCAGATCCCCCAGAACACAGCGCAGAAAAGAGCCCACATATACCCTTTACTGATTCTCTTCCTGCTTTCCTGTTCTTTCAAAGCTTTCAGGTCCAAGGTTAAATCCTCCTTTTTTTCATTCAAATTCCAGAAAAGTAACCAAGAGGAACAGAAAGGAGCTCTGATTTTTCTTAAAGCTCCATTCTGACGTCCCCTGCCCCCTGTCTTTTTGCACAGTCTTTTAGCTTTTAATGGCTGCTTTTATCTTGTTTACGGCATCGGTTGCACTTTCTCCATAGATATCTGCCCCTATTTTATCAGCCCAGCCCTGAGTGACAGGTGCGCCTCCGACCATGGTTTTGACCTGTCCGCGGATCCCTGCTTCTTTCAGCTGTTCTTCTAGCTGGATCTGGTTGACCATAGTTGTGGTCATAAGGGCGGAAGTTGCAACAATATCAGGCTTGAGTTCCTTTGCCTTTTCAACGAAGGTTTTTATCGCGACATCTCTCCCGAGGTCCACGACCTCAAAACCTGCAATATTGAGCATCGAGGCAACAATGTCCTTTCCTATGGAATGGATGTCTCCTTCAATGGTCCCGATAATAACAGTTCCGAGAGTTGTGGTTTTGGCCTTGCGCTTCTCCATTTCGGGCTGCAGGACTTCGATTCCCGCTTTCATCGCTTCTGCGGCTGCAAGCACATGGGGCAGGAAAAGGGTTCCCTGCTCGAACTGGTCCCCCACGTACTGCATGCCTGCGGTGTATCCGTGTTCGATGATTTCCACGGGGTCTAATCCTGCTACAAGGGCTTCGTTTGCAGCTTCCTGTGCCATTTCCTCGTCAAACTCGGTAATCGAATCTTTTGCTTTTGCAATAATTTCTTCTTTGCCTGCCATTTTTAACCCCCCCGATTTGTTTAACTCTCCTTAAAGGCTTTATCAGCCCTGTCCACAATTGCCTGCATGTCCTTGAGGATATCCGTATCTATTGGCGGGACCTCATGATGTTTCAGCACATCCGTAACCTTTTCGTTTGCCACGGCTGCAAGGTCTTTGGAACCGGATGCAGCCCAGTCCCCGTACATCCTCCGGTCAATAAGCATGGGATCGGACGGATAGTTAACCAGCAGCCTGGTCTGTTTGAGGGCGAGGAAATTATTTCCTATTCCTACCTTCTGGATGGAATCTACTGCAAGGGTTTCAGGCGAGACCTCTATCCCCTGCATCGCTTTCTTTACCATTTTGATGATATCGTTGTCGATTACCAGCTGTTCCATTGAGAATGTCATTCCAAGCTCAAGCATCCCGGCGCCATAGATGGTGTTGGCACCGGCAAGGGCAGGCAGGAAGCAGGTCATTGTCTTTTCGTGTCCTGTCTGGTTATCCGGGATCTTGGCGTCAGCCTAGGTGCCCGCCACGTAGGACGGAAGCCCATAGAACTGGGCAAGCTTGGCAACTGCAGCGCTGATCAGGCCAAGTTCTGGAGACCCTACGGGGGCAGTCCCTTTCTTCAGGTCAAAGGTTGTGGTAGAGCTTCCGTACCAGACTTTTGCTCCGGGGACGGTAAGCTGGGCAAGCACAATTCCGGAGAGGACTTCGGCATTATGGGTCACAAGGGTCCCTGCAAGGTAAACAGGTGAGGACCCTCCGGACATTGCCATACTCAGGACATTTACAGGCATTCCGAAACGTGCACCCTTGATAATGACCTGGCATGCATTAACGCTGAGCTCGAGCGGGCTGGTCGGGCAGAGCAGCATGGAAAAGATCGGTTTTTTCCTGGCTTCCTCCTCATCTCCGCCATAGTAAGCTTTCACAATGTCCCGGTAGTATTCGACATTCTCTCCCACGGGATCAATATGATGGTAGTGTTTTGCAGTATTTGCTATCGGCGTAAGGGTCTCATGCACGTCCTGCGCACCTTTTCCGGCCCAATCCCTCGCAGATACCGGAAGAGAAAAGTAGTCGATGTTTTCAGTCCAGTCACAGAGCTTTGCAATGTCTGCAATGTCCTGTTCTACGGAATCAACAGTTACGTATTTGCCGCTCTGGTACTTACACATCTTAACCCCTGTGCCGAAACAGGTCCAGTGGACTTTTCCGCCGGCTTCCTGGACGGTGTTGTACTTTTTGTCCCTGCCCCAGAGAACAAACCTCGATGGTGCGAGCTGGAGAGCTCTTCTTACGAGATATTCGGGGATCTTTACAACATTGGTTTTTTCGTCGACTTCACAGCCGTTTTCCTTGAAGATCTGCCTGGCTTCAGGGTCAGAGACCTGAACTCCGGGGTTCATCAGAACTTCCATTGTGGCATAGTGAATCGCTTTGAGTTCGTCAATGGTAAAAAGGTTTAATTCCACTCCCTGAAGGGAACTAAATCCTGCAACTGCATTATTTTGCGCCATTCTCTATCTCCTTTTTCCTGGATATTTTCCGGTTTGCTTTGCTTCTCAGCTTACTCGGGGCAAATCCGTTTTTATCTTCAGTTCAGGAGGCAGAGGCTATGAAGAAAAGATCGGGTCTTTCCATGAAAATTAAAAAGATTTTTCATGGGAACAGCCACAAAATCAATCTCAAAAACCACTTCATCTTTTAAACTCCTGCCTCTTGTTAGCAGGTGGAATCTAAAAGAGATAACCCTCCGTATTCTTCTCCCCACTTTCTTAAAGCCTGTACTTTTTCCCTTTTCACTCCAAAGTACATTCTTCTCTTTAGCGTCTCTGCTTTTTTTTCACTGAGAATTTTTATGTGCCAACCATTTCTTTTTCGATTTCCGGAAATTTTTTACCTTTTCTAAGGGAATATCATCCTTTTTCCGGAATGCCCCCCTGGAGGTTGACTTTTTCTCAATCTTTTTTATAGTATTCTGGTTATTTTAGTTTTAATATTTCTGTATATATATTTTCCCGACAATCCTTTCTTATTTTACCTACGGTTCCTTTTATTACTCTTGCAGCCTTTCTCTACACTTTTAATTTTTTTATTGGTCTCGGCTTATCTTCCTGTTTGTTTTCTGAAAAGCTCGCAGGAGTTTATCCTGACATCGAGCAGTTTTTCTATATTCATTTTTGCGGCAATACCCTTTGCAGCCCCCGGAACTGAGGTGATCACGCCGATGTCGAGCTCTTCCCTGAGTTCGCGCATAACGTGCTCGTCTGCGAGGTCCATTACATCCACATCGAGCTTCTTTGCCACGTACTTTTTTGCTTCTTTGATTCTCATGTTCTTTGAGAACTGCATCCTTGCAACAAGATCGCCGGCTGCTCTGATCCCGGTCATACCTGAGGCCATTATGTGGGAAATCGGCATACCCAGAGGGTCGCCGACCCCGATCTATATGCCGTCTACGCCGGCAACTTCGACCATCGCCTTGCTTGCCCGAGTAACGGCATCAATCGGAGGTGTTTCAAGCATTGGAATTCCGCCGACTCCCATACCCATGTCAACATGGCAGGGCAGGGAAGAGACCTTTACGGCTTCTTTTATGAAAGTCACCGCCCTTGCAAGATTCCATGGGGAAGTTTTGCTTGTATTCGTGTTTACAACAGGGCCGAAAACGTTTGCTCCGGCTTTTGCTACTAGGGATGCCTGCTGATGGGGCCAGAGTCCTGCAAGGGTTACCCCTTCATACTGCAGGTTTCCATGCATCCCGAGCACCATCTCACCTGCCATCCCTACTTCGATGTGCATAGCCGGAAATTCCTTCCTGAGGGCTTCAACCGCATGCAGGGTCCCGTAAAAGTCTCCATCCCCTGCTGCAGCAGTTGTGTCAAAATTGACACCGTCTGCCCCCGAGGCAAAGAGTTTCTGCATTATCCAGACTGTATCCCTTGTAAGGTGGTCGGCTGCGTGCTCCATTGATTCCCAGGCTTCCTGGATCTTGAAAGCTTTCATGAGGTCACCCGGATTTTCAAAGGGCCCGTCAGGGGTGTAGTATAGCCCCATGTTGGGCATTGCCCCATAGAAGAGCGGGATGATCATGTTCTGCTGGCAGACTTCCATCGCCTGGCACTCATTTGAGACCACGGGTTTTACCGGTTTGAAACTGTAGTCGATGTGACCGAGCTCCATTGTGTCAGCGCCAAATGCCCGCTCGTGCATCATGCAGCCAACAAGCCTGCTGGATGGAATTCCAACCCCACTGTTGCCCTGATCTCCGTCAAGCCGGATCGTGCCTATATCATGAGTAACCGGCACTTCCATCCCCTGTTCAACACTGACAGCCTTTCCGGGCATCATGAGGATTTCTGCAAGTCTGTCAATCTCATCCCCGCTCAATGCAGGGATTTCCCCCAGGTCTGCTGCATTGGCTGCACCTGCCTCAAGTTCCTCCCTGATCTTTTCTTTTGTAAGGAAGATCCTCTTCCCGTCTCCCATTCGTAAAGCATATTCGGTTGCCATATCTTTTCACTTCCCAAGAAGCAGTTCTTTTGCTTTTGCCACAGCTTCACTGGCATTTTCAGCGTAGCAGTCCGCTCCTATCTTGTCAGCCCAGGCCTGGGTTGCAGGAGCTCCCCCCACCATCACTTTTACTCTCTCCCTCATTCCTTCTTCTTTGAGAAGTTCTATGACGTCCCTTTGCCCCTGCATGGTAGTGGTCATCAGGGCTGAAAGCCCTATCATATCTGCATTGACTTCCTTTGCCTTTTCTACAAAGTTTTTGATCGGGACATCCCTGCCTATGTCGTGGACTTCAAACCCTGCGGACTGGAGCATGGTTGAGACAATTGATTTGCCTATGTCGTGCACGTCTCCTTCAACCGTCCCGTTTACGATAACTCCCAATTTTTTTGTCTCGGTTCCTGCAGGCATTTCGGCTTCAAGGATGTTGACTCCGGCAGTCATGGAATCGGCTGCCATCATTACATGCGGCAGGAAAAGTTTTCCTCTCTCAAACAACGTGCCTACCTGATTCATCCCTGCAGCAAGCCCCTTTTCAATTATCTCTGCAGGCTCCATGACTTCTTTTGCCTTTTCTACGGCCGCAATCACCCTGTCCTTTTTACAGGAAACTATTGCATCCGAAAGTTCCTGAAGTAGCTCTTCTTTGCTTGCCATTCTCAACCCCCATTTCCAAAGTCATGTCTGAGAACAGGAAAAATACTTTGTGTTGAAAGCCCCCCTGTCTCTTTTTTATAAAATAAAACCCTTTTTTCGGGAAAGTAAATCTCCGGAAAAGTCCGATCTGCTCCTCTTGAGTGGTTTCCTTGGGAGCCTGTAAGATATCTTATTTTTCCGGATAGATTCTCCCTATCCAATGTCTTTTATTTAAATATATTAATTTCATTTAAAAAAACCATTTATATACTTTTATTTCTGGAAAAGAGTGCCTTATGTAGGGAAAGAAAAACCGGGATTTTAAATAAAGTCGGGATTTTAAATAAAGTCGGGGAACAAAATATACATCCGTAAGGTTCTGGATAGAATAAGTTTCTGAAAGGTGTACCAGGCTGCTTAATATTGACTACATTCCCGGCAAGAAATCTGCAAAAATTGGTAAAATAAGTAAGTCTTACCTGCAGCCAGTTCAGTTGTCATCAAGCCCGGAGTTTTCTCCGACTGAAAGCATAAGTTCTCCATAGAGCAGTTTCTCAAGGGTTTCGGCTACGTATTTTCTTTGCTGGTATTTCTGGATGTCTTCATGCATCCTTATATCCGAATCGACCTGGACCCTGAGCAGGGCAAAATGAAAGGCTTTTTCGTTTTTTATCTGCGCAGTATAAAAGGTTTCAAGCAGGTAAGGAAGTTTTCTCGGGTCTTCGATTACTTCGCTTAAAATCAACATTTCTTCGGGAATATCCATCGTATGCGAACTGATGTCCTTTTTTCCGGTAATGAGCTGCATGTTTCTTTCCGAATACCTTTTCTCAGAGACGATTATTTCGTCACCCACACTTTCCACCTCCATCCATTGTTTAGATCTCTAAATTTTCCTGATAAGTTGTCTGACCAGCTGAAAACTCCATTACAGAATGCCTGGTCAGAATATAAAAGGAATAGAATGCCAGGTTTTAAGCCAGCATTCCCTTTACTATGATGTCTATTGCATCGTCTTCTTCAAGCCCGCGAGCCATCAGGGTTTCCACTTCCTTTTTGTCCACACAGCCGATAGCAGCTTCATGCGTAACCTTGGCAAGAGGATTGTCCACCCGGACAATCGGTACGGCTTCAGCTTTTGCATCGCCCTGGATGACCTCCATGCAGTCAACGTGTCCGCGGGCTCTCGGGGCATGTCCTTCGGTTATTCCCCTGAATACGGACTCTGCGTTGTCGGTTATGGCAATCCGGCTTTTTATGACACTGCGTGCGTTTTCTCCATTAAGAGCGATCCTTTCAAGGATTTTTATTTTGTCGTCCGCTTTTCCGTAGACCTTGGTGACCATCTCGCAGATCGAATCTTTTTCGGCGTCCACACTGTAATCGAATTCCAGGTACCCTACCCTTCCGGAAATTAGGGAAAAGTTCGTGTAGTATCTGCCCCCTTCCTCAATCATTATATGGGCTTTCGGAAGCACCTGAATTCCTCCGTGGGGCCCGTGGAAATGGGTCTCGGTGTATTTCAGGGATGCGTTCTTTCCGATAAGCATCTCAGCATCCATTTTGTGAATTACCTTTTCAGCGTTCGGGAAGGTGCAGTGGGCGATAAGTTCCACAGCCGAATCTTCTTCGGCTACGAAGTCCATTTTGATCTCCTGGAGCCCGTCTTTAGGGACCAGTCCGAAGCAGAGGTGGACAGGCAGTGGAATTTTGTATCCTTTTTTGATGGTCAATTTGATGTCCACGCCATTTTCGGTCTCTTTTTTCTCAAGCACTATGCCTTCGGTTGCATTTGCGCTGAGCACTTTGTTCCCGCTTACCACAAGGCTTGAAAGTCCGTGGTTATGCAGGACTGCAGCGTCTCCTCCGGCTGCTGTATAAGCTGCAGTTATGTCTTCTGTTTCTCTGGAAAGTGCATTCAATGTAATCTGAGTCATTTTTCAGACCACCTTCGGCGGTGATACCCGGCTGTCACAGGGTATGCATCTGTTTTTGAAAAATTCACTAATCTCTATGGGATCCCCGCTCCTGAGGATTACCCCTTCGCACATCAGGGATGCTTTATCCGAGGCGGCAGCAATTTCTTCCCTGTGCGTAATAACTAGTACTGAAGAGCCGTTTTCTTTGAATGTCCGGATCAGGGAAATGATTTCTTTTAAGGAGACCACGTCAATTCCGGAATCCGGCTCATCAAGGATTGCAAGTTTCGGTTTCATGGTAATGATGGAGGCAAGCTCTATTCGCTTTCTTTCGCCCCCGCTTAATGCCTCGCCTACTTCTCTGTCAAGGTATTTTTCAGGTTTCAGGTCAACTTTCCTGAGGGCTTCTTTTATCTCTTCTTCCGTAATGCCGCCATTATCTCTTGCCCCGATTGCAAGGTAATCCCTTACCTTCAGCCCTTCAAAGCGGGCGGGTTCCTGCCATGCAAGGGTTATGCCTTTTCTTGCGCGTTCGGTTATTGAAAGTACTGCAACATCTTCTCCGTCAAAAATGATGTCGCCTTCTTCATGCTCATAACCCTGGAGCCCCATCAGGGTGTAGGCAAGTGTACTTTTCCCTGCGCCATTTGCGCCGATGATGCTGTGGATTTCACGGTCTCCTACTTCCAGGTTGACTCCACGCAGAATTTTTTTTCCATCACGGCTCAATATCAGGTTTTTTAAGGATAGAATTTATGACACCTCTAGCAAATTTTAGTTTGAGCACTGCAGCAAATCCTTGCAGCGCTGCAGGTCTTTAACGGTATTTATGTTTATTGCTAGTCTGGGATTATCAAGTATCAGATTAAAGTCTTCCTGTTCGTTTCGGATTTGTGAACTGTCAAGGATATTTATTCCCACAGGCACGATAAGTTTTCCATCCTTGTGAAATACGGTATCCGGTTTGGTTCCTGCTCCCTTGCAGACATTGATCGGGACATAAACGGAGAGTGCCGGCTTTCCTTCTTCCCTGTATTTCTCGATTACCGAATCAATAAGCTCGGAGTTGATCAGGGGCAGGTCTGACATGATTATCATTACGGGACCCGTCGTTGCCGAAGTCTCCACTGCATGAATCATGTCCCCTACATAGTTCCCGCCAAAGGTCCTTATTACCTGGACCTCGCCTTTGTAGCGTTCCTGAATCATGATTTCGGTCTTCGGGGTAACAGGGGAGACCGCTACGAAAACTTTGTCTATACTTTTTGTTGATCTAAGGGTATCAATCACATAGGTAATGAGTGGCTTTCCGAGCAGTTCTACGCAGGGCTTTTCCCCCATCCCAAGCCTCTGTCCGAACCCTCCTGCCATTACAATAGCGTCCATTCCAGACCTCCAGTATTTAATGAAAGTTCGAGGGTAACTGCAATAATTATCAGGGCAGTTATCCTTCCAATCTCGTTAGCCGTTCCGATTCCGTCGCCGTTCAGGCCTCCAAAGTGGGCATAACTCCTGTTAAGGAGTACGAGAGCCGAGATGCATGCTGCCAGGTAGGGAATCAGCCCTATCAGTCCGAAGGGCAGGAAGCATACAAACGCTCCGAAAATAAATCCTATCAGGAAATTTTTCCGGGTTGCTCCGTTTATTGTCATTTCCCCAAGGCCAGGATATGCCTGATTTTCCGGCCTTGGGAGCGGTTTTCCAAAAGCTGCAATTGTTAACATAGACTGCTTGGCGCTGACTTCCGCTATAAACATGGATGCGAACATAAGAAGCGGAAGATTGGAACCAAAAACATTAATGCCTTCGTCCTGGATCGATCTTATGGATCCGTAAAAGGCGAGCAGCACAAGCATGCCGAAAGCAACTCCTCCTGTCCCGAGGGTTGTGTCTTTTAAAGCCTTGATTTTTTTCTCATGGGACCCGTGGGCCATAAAGCCGTCTCCCATATCAGTGACCCCGTCAAGGTGGTTAAAGCCTGTAAAGTAATACACGGACCCCATGATAAGAGCTGCCAGGACGGGATCCGGGAAAATCAACTGCCCTATGTATGCAATTGCCCCTATGAGAAGCCCGAGTACGGCTCCCACGACAGGGTAGAAGTAGATCTTTTTCATGAGTTCGTCGATCCCTTCCATACTGATTCCTACAGGAATCGTGGTAAGGAAACCAAAACCCGACTTAAACGCAAGTAAATATGAATTCATTATTTCCCGCCTGTCTTTCAGTCTTTCCCCTCAAACTCTGCCATACCTCTTGAATACATATTGGAGGAGACCCCTCCGATAAGCCCTCCGATCACGTCGTCCATGAAAGGCCCCAGGTTTGCAAGGATCCCGGGTTTTATTTTGTCATACCTGACAAACTCGAATGTCCCTTTAGAGCCGCTGATATAGTTTGCGATGCTGTTGCCGAGCACTTCGTCTGCAATTATGAAACTCAGGTCTTTTTCATAGGAACTTTTGCTGAGGTTCGGAAGGTTTCCGGCTCTGCCTTCTCTCTCCAGCAGAATTCCGGAATAAATCAGGAGACAGAGGTTCGGATCCGAAAGAGCGAATTTGAGTTCTCTTTTAAACAGGGCTTCGGCTTTTTCCCTTGTCTCAAGCCCCGGGTGAGGGACGTACATTTCGAGAGCCGTGTCCGCAAGGTCCTGGACGCTTATGCCTTCTTCAGCCAGGACATCAAGGATATCAACGGTAGCTTTTCCCTCTACTTTTTCAGGTTGCCCTTCTTTCAGGTCCTTTTCCTCAATATCGGATAACTTCATACTGATCACTCCGGGGTTATTAAAATGTATATGGTTGGCTTTCTTAAATTATTTTGGCGGTTCATCTTTAAATGGTTAAGCTTAAATGACAAACAGGGTTTAAGCTTTTATGCCGATCAACCCGATGGGTTTTACTGCTTCCGGCATCACTTGCCGGACATATTCGGCCGTTCAGAATCCGGACTTCCACATATCCTAATTGATCGAAATTCCGTAAATTAGTGTGTCCTCATATGAGGGTAAATCAGATCACAAAGGTACATCAGGTCACAGGTAAATTCCCGTGATCTAGATCACTGCCACAAAAGCAACAAGTGAAAACCCTGAGGCAATTGCTATTAATTGGGATACCCTTTTTATATCTTTTACTTCGGTTTGCGGGTAAGAGGCTCCCAGCACATAGGTGTCAGGTTTTTCTAGTTTGACTCCAAGAGCTCCTGCAGTAGCAGCCATAGGATAGCCTGAATTGGGGGACGGGGTCTTCATCCCGTCTGCGAGAGCAGTTTTTACGCTGTCGAAGGGATTGATTTTTCTCCCTTTTCTGGGGAATAAGGATACTGTAATGGCTGCAGCAAGGATAAAGATAACTGAAATCCGCGCAGGGATCCAGTTCAATACATCATCGGACTTTGCTGAAAAGTATCCGAGTTCCCTGTAAGGCTCGGTTTTATACCCTACCATTGAGTCAAGGGTACTTATGGCTTTAAAGGCGTAGGCAGCCACAAGCCCGAATTCTCCGAAAAGGGCGTAGTAGAAAATCGGACTCAATATGCCGTCCACATAGTTTTCCGATACAGACTCCACAACTGCCGAAGACATCTGGTTTTTTGTCAGTTTGGAGGTGTTCCGGCTTACATAGATCGGAAGAAGTTCCCTGACTTTCTCCAGCTGGTTTTCTTCAAGATGTTTATAGATCTCTCTTGCAGGGCTCAGCAGACAGTTGATTGCAAAGGTGGCTTTCAGGAAGTAAGCTTCTATCAGGAGAGCTAAAAAACCAGGGATTCCCGGAAGGGCTGTAATATAGAGGATGGAATAACCCAGAAAAGACGCAAAGAAAACGCAGCAAAGAGCCATTGCAGTGCCGTAAAGTTTCCTGTGGGTTTTCGGGGCTGCATTTTTCAAAATATTGATTAATTTTCCTATCCAGACAACGGGATGAACAGCAGCGGGGGGTTCTCCGAAAATGATGTCTATGCCTGCGGCAAGCAGGAGTACCAGCGCAAGGTGCCCGCTGTCCGGGATGATCATAAGATAGGCTCCATCACTTTTTTCCAGGCTACTTTTACAAGTTCGTCCGTGTCTCCTTCCTGCATAAGGCAGTCAAGAATCTTCTGGGCAATTTCCTTTTTATGGACAAGGTGACAGTCAACACAGCTCCACACTTTGCCGCCTCTTGAGCTCTGGATCCATTTTCCCCCGGTTTTCTCGTTTCCACAGGGATAAAACGGGCAGAAGCAGAAGGTGCAGTTCTGGCCTTCAAAATGGCAGGGGTAATATTCGCAGGTCTTCCTGCCTCCTATACCTTCTTCACTGGCCTTTTCTATCACGTGCTTCAGTTCGTTCTTTGCCTGTTCCCTGCCCCATTCGGTGATAACTTCCCCGAGTGCAGCAATGAGCCGGTCATTTTCTTTTTCGGTCCTGACAGCAACCCTTATGTACTTTTTACCAAGGCCGTGGAAAGAGACGCAGTCCCGGATAAGGACACCCTTGGCTGCAAGCCTTTCAGCCAGCTCACTTGAGTTAAGCATGAACTTACTTATATCGACAAAGATGAAGTTAACATTCACTTCCCCGGCTTCAAGGCCCCTTATCCTGTCAATTTTGGCTTTGAGTGTTTCGCCTTCTTTCTGGATCATTTCCCTGGCTTTTTTCAGGTATGGGCTGTCAATCCCGCCTTCGATATTCAAAAATGCTACTCCGGTAGCATTTGCGATAGCTCCGAGGTTCCAGGACAGCCTTGCTGTATTCAGGATTTCAGCCATAGCAGGAGATGCTATCCCGAAGCCCATCCTTATGCCGGGAATTGCAAAGGCCTTTGTAAGGGAGCGCATGACAAAAACGTAGTCATTGTCTGCAGGAAGGTCTGCAACGCTCTGTGATGGGTCTGCAAGCTCGATGAAAGCTTCGTCAACATAAAGAAGAGTTTTATGTTCTCTGCAGCGTTCGGCAAGGACTTTAAGCTCTTCTCTACTGCGGAGTTTTCCTGTGGGGTTGTTCGGGTTACAGATAAAAAGGATCTTTGCTTCTTCCAGCAGCTCATCAGAAAGTGTATTTACCTCTTCCTGCGCAGGGTATACCGGTTCTGCTCCCGCGATCCGGCACTGCATTTCATATTCTCCGAAAGTGGGCCAGGGTAAAAGGATCTTATCTCCTTTTTCGACCACAGATTCGACTACAAGCCTAATTATTTCCGTTGAACCGTTGCCGGGAATAATATTCTGCGGTTTTACTCCCAGACATACAAACCTGGCCGCAGCTTCCCTGAACTCCAGATACCTGTTGTCAGGGTATTCCAGGAGTTTCGCACGAATCTCACTAATTATTTTGTCAAAGTTTATCCCGCTTTTCGGATAGTCAAAGGGACTACCAAGAGGGTTAAAGTTTGCACTGAAGTCGAGGATTTCGTTTTCGGGGATCCCGTACATCTCCGAAGTTGCCTGAATTAGCCCTCCATGTAAGCAGGGCTTCAGGGCCAGTAGATGCTCCCTTAAAGGTACACTTCTTTGCTCTGACACGTTGATCGCAAATATTTAGCGTGAATCCTGTATATTAAGTTGTTTATTATATTAGCCGGTCCAAACTTGCCTTTATTTGCTTTGTGGTTATTTGATTGCGAAAACTCTGCCTTCTGGAATCCATTCTACTTTATTTTACTCAATAAATATATTTCTTATGATTTCCTGCCTTTCAGAATATGGTTTTTTTATCTGTCAATCTGTGTTTGTATTTTTCATTTGTGGAAGGCAAATAACGAAAAAGTAAAATAGCTTGTTTTTAACTAATCCATCCAGATAGCTGAAGAGAAGCGGAATAAATCTCTTACAACTACAGGAATACGGGCTATTTGCGAGAATTTATATTATGTTTGTGGAATGTATAGAATGATTTTTCCTAAGATATGGCTGCGTATTCAGCAGAGTATGTCTTCAGCATATTTCCTTAATTTCAATATTTCTCTAAATTCGATCTATCAGGTGCATTAAAAAATGACAGTTAACAGGCCAAGAGGGACCCGGGACTTTTTACCCGCAGATACTGCCCGGAGAAGGTACGTGGAAAGCGTTATGCGAAATGTTGTCCGCAACTGGGGATACAGTGAAATCATTACGCCTACATTTGAACATCTGGACCTTTTTACCCTTAAGTCCGGGGAAGGCATAGTGGGGGAACTCTACAACTTCACGGACAAAGGAGGCAGGGATATGACCCTCAGGCCGGAACTTACGGCTCCTGTCATGCGGCTGTATGTAAACGAACTTCAGCCTTTTCCCAAGCCGTTGAAGTTATTCTACTTTGAAAATTGTTTCCGCTACGAGCGCCCCCAGAAAGGACGTTTCAGAGAATTCTGGCAGTTCGGAGTCGAACTCATCGGAAGCGGAAAATCCGACTCTGACGCCGAGGTTATTGCCCTTGCCGATGCCCTGTTAAAAGCTGTGGGCATTCAGGGTGACATGAAGCTCGGAAACCTTGCAGTGATCCGTACGCTTTTAAAAGGGCTTGAACCCGAGATCGTAAGTAAAGTAATGAGGCTTGTGGACAAGAAAGAGTATGCAGGTCTTGAATCCCTGCTTGAGGAAATCGGGGCAGAAGAACAGTTGAAGTCCGACCTCTTCCACCTGATACACCTTGAAGGCAAGTATATTCTCCCGAAGGTAAAAGAAATAGTCGGGAATATCCCCGAACTTGTAGGCTTTGAAAAGACTCTTAAACTTCTTGATGCGTACGGAGTCGATTACTCACTTGATTTCGGGATTGCCCGCGGGCTTGACTACTACACGGGTATGGTCTTTGAGGTTTATGCCGAGGGCCTGGGAGCTCAGAAGCAGGTCTGCGGGGGTGGCTCTTACCAGCTTATCCAGCTTTTCGGAGGTGGAGACGTGCCTTCCACGGGCTTCGGAATAGGTTTTGACAGGATTATGGAGATCTGCCCTCTCGTGCCGCCTGCATCCAAAAACCTTGTGCTGGTCTCAAAGCCCGCAACTCACATCGAAGCCGTAAAGGTTGCAAGCGAATTAAGAAATTACCTGCCTGTCCAGATAGACTTAATGGAGCGCAACTTTAAAGCCCAGTTCTCCTATGCAAACACCATTAACGCTGATTATGTGGTTATAGTCGGAGAAAAAGAACTCGAGGCAGGAAAACTGACTCTCAGGGATATGGTATCCGGAGAACAGGAACTTCTAACGCTGGAAGAGATTATTGAAAAAATTACAGGACAGCAGGATTGAAAGTTTTCCTTTTATTCTGTTTTGCAGGCTGTCTCATAACCATTTTAAATTGTACAATTGGGTAATACCCATTTCAATTTTTATTTCATTTCAACAATGAGAGATAATTTTCATGGATCAACATAGAGTATTTGTTATTCTCGCTCGAATTCCCCCTTTATTCCATCCTTTACTTCCTCCTCCAACTATCATTTTCAGCATACTTTTCAGGTTTTTCCCTTCTCTTTTTATAAAGTCTGCTATTTTCTTTATATTATGTACAGTACACATCATAACAAATTCAATTCCTGTCTTCCTTTTTCCTCTCAATAGGAATTCTCTGAACCCTCTATCCTGTTTCATCTGACCAAACACAGGTTCTACGGTAGACATTCTTTTCTGATACTTTTCTGTCCCCTTCTCTGTGTTCAGTTTATCCCTCATATCCTCCATCAAATGTTCCCTAGGATCTCTTGTTATTGTCCTTTTTCCGCTCTTAGTACATGCATTTTTCAGCACACACTGAGAACAATAGCTACATACATAATACCTTAAATCAGGTTCACCTTTCCTCTTTTGTATTCTTGTAAAGGGGATTTCAAATGCAGCAGGACAATAATAGCAGTCTTTTTGTTCATCGTATGTAAAAAGAGACTTCCTGAACCTCCTGGTTTTTCCTTCTTTTTCAGCTTTATAGAAATTGTCAGGAATATAAGCATCAATTCCTTCTTCCTGTAAAAATTCCAGATTCTCATATGAGAAATAACCTGCATCTGCAAGTACTATTGTTGGTTTATATCCCAGTGTGTTTTTTACATTCTGTATCATTGGTTCTATTTGATGAAGGTCGTTTTCTTCGTTGACAACGTCTGCTGCAACGATTATTTGCTCTTTTTCATCAACAGCAACCTGACAATTGTAGGAAGGTTTCTTGCTTCCATCTTTATGCTTCATAATTCGAGCATCGTTATCTGTGATGTTTATTTTTTTCAGCTTTTCTTCATCAAGCTTCTTCTTAGCAGCTTTTATTTTTTCCAGTCTTTTCTTCTTGTCAACAAGCTCTTCTGGAATCTGATATGGTGTTGAATCACCATAAATTTCATCTTCATGTTTATCTGTCTCAATACTCTCTTTAAGTATCTTATCTATTTCTTTTTCGAGAGCATCCGAACTCTTGCTCTGTCTTGATGAAGCATTTGCCTTAACCTTTGTTCCGTCAATTGAGATACTGGAACCAATCATATCCATTTCTTTACAAAATGTGACAACCTGGGAAAAGATTTCTTTTATAGGGCCAAGATGAGTTGAACGGAATCGACAAATCGTATGAAAATCAGGTTTTTGCATGGCTGCCAGATACATAAATGCAGTATCAGTTTGAGTCATTTGTTGCAGTTTACGTGAACTTCTAATGCCTATAAGGTAACCATAAAGTAATATTTTTAAAAGAGGTCTTGGATGATAGGCTGGGCAGCCTTCCTTAGAGTAAGTGGATTCAATAGCAGTGATATCAACGACATCTACGATGTCGTTTAGTACTCTGGCGATATGGTTTTCAGGAACAAAATCTTCCAGGTCTAACGGAAGTAAAAACTGCTGCTTTTGATCGTACTTTCGAAACATGGGAAACACTGGAATTTGTTTTGTAAAAAAGATAAAGATTACGGGTTTCTGACCCAAATGTATGATAGAGTATAGTTTTGAGACAACCTGTTTGGCTTTTTTTTTATTTTTTCCTTTCTTTTCATTTGCAATCTAGTAGCTCCTGGTTACGTTGATCTATTGCGGAATTCCAGAGATTATTTTTCGTTTTTCTCTTCCTGCGCCACGTGGGGGATGGAACCGCCTGTCAGCCAGATGATGCTTTTCTTAACTCTGGAAGCCGTTTTTCGATTCCCTCAAACATAATTGCTTCTGCTAGCTTGCCTATCTACTCTTCAAAAAAGAAGTGGATACCTATTTTTAGCACGTATTCCGCTCTCCTGGTTGAACTGGAAAGGAACGACATAATAACGTGAAACGTGTTATGCTATTTTTATAGTAAGATTTATATCAGTCTTATTATACTAAATGATGACTACTGTGTATATTTATTGTCTTATGCTCTCATTTAATCCCGAGACAATCTTTTTATAGTCTGACTGCCTAAAGTTTATTGCACCGAGTTTCCAAAGTTTTCCGAAATCCGGATCGGGGGGTAGAGTTACGGCTGGGAAAGCACAGGTTTTAGCCTGTCAAATTGTAACTGATGAGTCTGCAGTATGCGGGCTTCCTTTCAGGCTTACAGTTACGGGAGTTGTCTTTGCCGTACTTCTGCTCCTTTCTGCAATCCATGTTTCTGGTTTTCTGGAGCAGGCAAGGGAACAGGAAGCCCTGGATGAAGTTTCAAAACTAACAGCGGCTGCCGAACAGCTTTCCATGCGTGGAGAAGGGAGTGCAATTGCCTTTGAAATAAGGATACCCCAAAGGGTGTCTGTGGACTTTGGAGCTCTGCCCGGTTTGGAGAGACACTGGCCCGAGGATGCAGATAATTACTGTATAACTATAGGAGGGAAGTCAACCTTCTATCCTGCGGCTGCTTCCTTTTCGAATCCGGAGTGTGATGGACCATTTTCACTTGGTCCGGGCAGGCATATGTTGGTCCTTTCAACAAAGCTCGAACCCGAATCCGGTAGGCTTTTCGTCCTGATATCTGAAACAGGGGATGATAGAAAAACATGAGGTCAGGAGAAATCCGCAGGGAAAAGGATCTTTTAAAGGATGATTCGGCGTGGGCTGACTTTTTAATCTCAAAGGGAGCCCTTATCCTTGCCAGTGTAATCTTCTTTGCAGCCTTTTTTCAATTGATTGCAGGGTTTAAAGATCTTGAGGCTCAAGAACAGCTTGAGTTCCTTGCCAGGGATTTCAAAGTAGTGGTGGACGAAGCTGGAGCAGAGAGTTTTGAGAGAGAGGCTTCGGAAGAGTTTTCCTATCGCTTTGATGAGAACGAAATCTTTCGGGCTTCTCCGTTTGGGAAAAATATAGAGGTTTTGGTTTCAGGAGAGTATGTTCATTTGAAGGCAAAATATGATGAAAAAAGTTTCAGCGCTGTAAGACCCTTTGCTTTCAGGGTTCTGCCTTTCAACGAGTCCGTACTCCGGGAAAGTCTGCATACAGAGTTCGGAGCGGAGGGATGTGAAGACTCTCCTCTTACAGCTGAACTTCAGGAAATTAAGGCTTTCCTTCAGGTCTCAGGGGCCAGGGAAGTGGTTTTGAACGCAGGTGAAAACGTCTCCATAAAGAAAGAACTTATTTATTTGAAGGATAGTGAGGGGGTCTCTGCTTTTGGTTGCGTCCTTGTTTATCAGTAAGGTTGTGTCCCGACTTACCGGTAATTTACAGTCAGCTGGGAGAATATTCGCAGCCGGGACAAAATTCGGGAAAAAATCCGGCGCTTCATCCAGCACTTCATCTGGTATTTCGATCCTCAGGGATGAAAGGGGAGTCCTTGAACCTCATTCCGATCTTGTAGCCACTGCTCTTGCCGTTATAGGGTTAGTGGTTCTTACAGTTCTCCTGTCAAGGGCATATATGGGGTATGAAGACAGTTCTTTTGCCCTTGAGAACTACGAAAGTGCGTCTCTTCTTGCAGGAACGGTAGCAGAAGCACCTGTCCTTCATGCCGAAAACCCGGGTACGCTTTCGGCGTCAGCCCTTGACAAGCTTTCAGGGGCCGACGGGCATGATGAGAGTATGAAATTTTTTGCAGCCTTTTCCGGAAACTATCCTTTTCTGGTCGAAGTTCGGACCGAAGACGGGCGCTGGCAGTGGTTACTCGAACCCGATATGGTGGAACCCGGTTACCTTACGGGGAAACGGGAAAAAGTTGCGGCTTCAGTGCCGGTTGTAATCGAGTTAAGCCCTGCGGAATCAGTTCCCGGAACCCTTACTGTGGTGCTGTATAAAACTTCCTGGGTGTAAAAAAACTCAGGCCGGAGAGAGTATTGAAAACAGAAAGTGACAGGGTTCTGGAAAGGATCTCTGATTCAGGGGGTGAAATCTCTGAAGTCTTTGAAAGCTTCTCAAAATTCCGGAGTGCCAAACAATGTAAATAATGAAAAAGTAAAGGAAGAAGCTGTTAAGGAATTATCTGTTTATGTTACGGGGTCTTCCGTTTATATCAATGGATCTTCTAATCATGTCAAAGAATCCTCTATTAAGGAATCTTCGGCTTATTCCACAGTTTTTGATGCCCTGTTTTTGCTTGTATTAATCTCACTTTCCGGAGTTCTTCTTATGCCTTCCCTGCAGGCCGATGAGCAGTATGTTGCAGCCGGATATGTGACTTCTTCAGAAATGGACACTTATCTGCTCGAGTCCCTGCTTTCCTGCAAACTTGAGGACTTTGAGTACGAAATCTCTCCTCTTTCGGTGCTGAATGTTTCAGTCCCCGAAAACTCGGTTGTGGAAAGTCCTGCTCACACTCTTTTCGGGAAGGAACAGAAACACAGGACTTTTGCTGACCTGACCGCCGACTACCTTGCCATCTCCCTTTCCCTGTCAAAAAACGGTTCAGCCGTTTCTCTCAATCCCCTTGCTGAGGACTATTCGGCTCAGGCTTCCGAAGCTATCGCAATTTATCTGGACAGGAAAATCGCAGGAAGGTTTTCTTATCGGTTTGAAGCTTACTGGTATCCCGTGGAAGCTTTTCCTCTGGGGAGTGAACTTATAGTTGGGGACAAGCCTCCTGCAAATGCTATCCGGCAGAGTACAAAGCTCTCCATGCCCCTTTATGCCAGTGCACCTTCCAGGGGTTCCCTTCTTGCCTGCGTAAATGATTCCGTGCTTGAAGCTTCTCTTAACGTTTCTGAGGAAGAGGCTTCAAGAGAACTTTTCCGGGCTTTTAATGCTTCTCTTGATGCTGCAGCGCTTGAAGGGGCGGAAACGGTTGTTGGACTGATTTTCCCGTCAGACTATTCGGGGTCTGTTTTTGGAGAAGAAGCCGATGAATCTTTTGAGACCCTGCTTTACGGGGTTTCTGAAAATGCGGGTGAAGCCAATTCCTCCTCAACGGAAGACGAATTTAATGCTTATCTCTCAACCCTTCTTGAATCCGGGTTTGCCCCTGATTCGGAGCCCTATCCCGAAAACTATTCCGAAAATGTATCCGCGGCAGAACTCTCTCTGCTTGAAGACCTGCTGGCGGACCACATCCGAACAGAGATAAGGGCAGAACTTGAAGCTGAATTTTCGGGCGAGATTAATGAGACTGTTCATTCCATAATCGAAGTTGAAGATCTCTCTGAGGCTCAGGCTCTTAGGGATGCCCGGATAGAGGAAATTTACAGACAGGTAAATCCTGGGGGGGCAAGGATAGTCCTTTATCTCTGGAAACCGTTTTAACAACCTGAAATCCCGGAATTCCGACACAAAGTATATATCCTATGGTGCGTTCTCTAGTCATGTTTTTACCGAAAACTTATGCTTTTGCAGGAGTTCCTGAAAAAAGCCACGCAGCAGTTTGCTGTGGCGGATTAAATCTCCCGATCGATTTGTTGGTCCGTTATAATCGGTAAAGATATAACTTCAACCCGAAGAGCACTCTTTCGGGTATCGATCAATTGATATCAGGAGAATCATTATGGCAAAAATGCACACCAAAAGAAAAGGCAAGTCTTCCTCCACCAGGCCTATCAGAACCGATCCGCCTGAGTGGTGCAAGATTGGAGCAGACGAAGTTACCACAATTGTCCTCGACCTCTGGAAACAGGGTGTCTCCACAGCCGAAATCGGCATGGTTTTAAGAGACCGCTACGGAGTCCCTGACGCCAAGCTCATAACAGGTAAGAAGGTCACAACGATTCTCAAGGAAAACAATGTTGCTCCTAACATTCCCGAAGACCTTACCAACCTTATCGTAAAGGCTCTGGGACTGAGGAAGCACCTTTCTGTTAACAAGAAAGACGTCCACAACAAGCGTTCCCTTAACCTTACAGAATCCAAGATCAGAAGGCTTGTTAAATACTACAAACAGGAAAAGGTACTCCCAAGAGACTGGTTCTACAAGCCTGAAACCGCAGAAATGATGATTACCAGGTAATCCTGGAATTTTTGATTTAATTAATAGGGTTTGCCAGAAGGCAAACCTCTCTATACTTTTTTAATGTGTGAACCCCTTCTGTACTCTGATATGAGAGTTCAGAAAGTGTAGTCCAATGTTTTTTTGGTCATAGTCGTTTTTCATTGTTCCATTATAACTTTCGTTATCTACTTGCAACGTAGCCTGTGCTGCAGTCCCATGCAGGGCTCCCCGGGACGACACATCGAATTCCTGAAACCTCTCCAATGACCACAGGTAGACCGTATACCTCTTCGATTACCTGAGGGGTAATTATTTCCACCCCTCCGTGGGCATGAATTTTTCCCCCTTTCAGAAGGATAAACCGGTCTGCATATCTGAGGGCCTGGTTAAGGTCGTGCATCGTCATCACAGCCGCGATCCCGTGTTCAAGGACTATCTTCCGGATAATAGCCAGGATCTCCACCTGATTCTTCAGGTCAAGGCTGCTTGTCGGCTCGTCAAGGAGCAGGACTTTTGGCTCCTGGACAAGGGAACGGGCTACTGCTACCTTCTGAAGTTCTCCTCCGCTCATCTCATCGATATAGGACAGGCGCAGGTTTTCCATCGAGAGCAGCCTGAAGACTGAATCGACGATCTTTAGGTCCTTTTCCGTAATATTCCATTTTATATGGGGCCGCCGTCCGAGAAGGACTGCATCAAAAGCTGTCAGCCTTCCTGTCTCCACGCGCTGCGGGACATATCCGATACGTCGGGCAATCTCCATTGTCCCGAGGTCGAAAAGGTTTTCCCCGTCGATATGGACTGCTCCCTCTTTCGGATGGAGAATTCTGTTCAGGCATTTTAACAGGGTAGTCTTGCCAACGCCGTTTGGTCCCAGGATTGCGACAACTTCGCCTTCATCGATCGAAAAGGCAATCTCGTTAAGGATCTTGCGGTTATGATATAAAAACTGAAGTTCTTCTACAGAAAGGATTATCGTTGATACCCCCTAATAAGCAGATAAATAAACGTAGGTGCCCCCATAAAAGCGGTGAGCACGGAAACCGGAAGCACGTATGGTGCTATTATAAGCCTCGCGGCTGTATCCGAAATAAGAAGGAGTAGTCCTCCCATAACGGCAGAGCCCGGGATCAGGTACCTCTGGTCGTCCCCTATGAGCCGCCTGACCATATGTGGGCAAATTAATCCAACAAAGCCGATGACCCCTAGAAAGGCTACAATTACTGCCGATACCAGCGCTGCCACAACCATGCCTATAAGCCTTATTTTTTCCACATCGACTCCGAGTCCCTTTGCGGTCTCGTCTCCTGCATCGATAGCGTTATAGTTCCAGCGGTTGATGGCGAAAAATAAGATCGCAAGCAGGACAATTCCTGTCATAATTGCCAGTTCATTCCAGTTTGCTCTCCCAACATCTCCAAATGTCCAGAAAACGACGGCAGCAAGCTGGGTGTCGTCAGCAAAATACTGCAAAAACATTGTTCCTGCTGTGAAGAGAGAAGAGAGTGCAACTCCGGCAAGCACCATTACTTCAGGAGAAGATCCCCGTATCCGGGAGATGATGAGGATTATCCCTGTTGCGAGGAGACAAAAGAAGAATGCAGTCATAGTTGTCAGGTAAGGGTTGTTGATCGTAACTGCATTTGCAACAGTTGACTGCATTTTTCCTGTTCCGAGGATGATCACAGAGACGGCAGCTCCGAAAGCGCCTGCATTCGAGATCCCCAGGGTAAACGGAGAGCCCAGGGGATTGCGCAGGATCGACTGCATCACCACTCCTGTTATGGAGAGTCCGATTCCCGCAACAATTGCCGCAAGCGCCTGGGGGAGGCGGATGTTCCAGATAATAGCATCCCACTTGGTTGAGACATTTTGCCCCATCAGTGTTTTTAGTACCTCATAGGGGGGGATGGATACGGCCCCAACAGAGATAGAATATATAAACATTAAGAAGAGGAGGATGACTCCCCCCAGGATATAGATGGATTTGCGTCGTACATATCCGAGGTAGTCAGCCGGAATCTCTCCATTGTAAAGGTGCACTTCTTTGTACCCTCCGTTTTACAGAGAAAGCTGTGTGAAGCCAAGGTCATCGTATTGCGCATTCAGCTCTGAAAATACAGGCTTTCCCACAAAGAAGGTGAATATCTCCTCAGCTTTTGTCTCCGGATCGATATCTTCAAACCGGTCCGGGTAGAGAACTTTCCCAACGTAATAGGCGTTTGAAAGTACTGACTCGTGGTTTGTACTGTAGTAATTATAGGGTACTACACCGTAGACATTTCCATTCTTCACAGCTGAAAGTCCTGCGAGTGAGGAATCTGTCTTTAGCTCGTTGATGGCTCCGCCGTCCCCAAGCTGAATTGTTCCTACGTCAACAAAGATATATTCAGGGTCCCATTCTACGAGTTTTTCTTTGGATATGTCGGCATGGTCCACCCCGATTCCGGAGGCAACATTGTTTGCATGCACCCAGAGGAATGGGGCATAAGATGGCTCTGTGGAAATTATCCCGTGGGCTCCTGCACTGCTCACTCCGCCTACATAAACTGTCCTTTGTTCGGCTTCGGGAATGTCTGCCGTCCTGTTATCAAGGTCTTCCATTATTGCTTCAAAGTAAGAAATCACTTCTTCTGCTCTTTCTTGCTTTCCGACAACTTCTCCCATTAACCGGATAGAGCTGTAAATATCAGCTTTATCTTCCTCGCTTCTTGTAGACCCGTATGGGAAGGCGATTACAGGTATGCCTGTTTTTTCCTGGAGCTCGTCGGCATTTGCGGCAGCAGTTGCAGGGTCGTTTGAATCCGTTTTGAGGATGACCTGCGGGCCGATTGCGATGATCTTTTCAGGGTCATCATTGCCTCTGAATTCGCCTATCAGCGGATAGTCCTTCAGTTGAGGATTTGCAAGGGCGTAGGGACGACCTTCGATCTCTGACTCCCTTGTCTCTATGCTGTCAACTCCGACTATGAGGTCCTGGGCCTGAAGGTATACAAGGTAGCGCAGGCACCCTGCTCCTGAACAGACGACACTTTCGACGTTTGAAGGTATAGTGACTTCTCTACCGAACCCGTCCGTAATTGTGACTTCTGCCGACTCTACCGATTCATCGGTACCTGTTGTGATCCCTTCAGAATCAGCCTGAACCGTGCTTTTTGCATCTTCGGACGATGTGGTGTTGTCCGTGCATCCTGAACTTGCGATCAGGGAAACGATAAGCACTCCGATGAAAATAAGTTTCTTCAATTTAATACCTGGGGAGATTTTCATGTTACTTTCCTCTATTTTACTAGAGAATGTGTATTACATAAAGTTAACTAATTTTTTCAAATAATTCTTACAATGTCAATTATTTATTAGAATTGGTGTGATTTGTTACGATTTTGATTTTGATTGATGGTATCCGTGCTTGTGGAAGTAGTGTTTTATGGACCCATTATTATGGACCCATTATTATGGACCCATTATTATGGACCCGTTATTATGGACCCGTTATTATTCATTCCCGACACTGTGATGTCTTGTAACCGTTAACTTTTTTGATAGGTTCAGAACGGAAAAACCCTGGCTTAAAGGAAGCTCCGATAGAAATCTCGGAATAGAAAATTCAGGCTCAAAAAAGGTCGCAATCGAAAACTAGGAATAGGAAAATCGAGTTCAAAATAAGTTCAATAAAAATGTCTGAAAAACCTGAAAAACGAAAGAATAATATCAGAAGGAGAAGGACCTAAATTTCAGTATTCAGGCTCCATCCCTTCAATTTGCGAAAAGGCTTTTTCCATTTTAGATCCTTCTTCCACACGCTGTTTTTTTGCCTTCTCCTGATTAATCGCCTGGACAGCTACGCTGTAGAGATTTTCCATTTCACGGGCTGTCTCCAGGGTGAGTACAGATAGGACCTGAGGGTACTCGCCACTGCGCACGATTATCCCCTTAAATACATGCCCTACGGCTCCAGATAACTTTTCGATTTCAGTAGAGATATCATCTATGCTCAGGTATTTGCGGTCGCCTTTGATCACAATCATTGCCCTGCTCGCTTCTTCATAAACATCGGTTGAAAACAGAAGACTTGAAGGGGAAAGTGAATTCTGGATTGCTGTTTTGATAGGTATTTCCTTATCAGCCCTGAAAAAACCCATCGTTGCAAGGCCTGCTCCCCCGCTCATGACAGTCTGAAAATCCCCAAGGTCTGTTACCATCATCATCTCACTGTCGAGGGCATCAAGCAGGAAGAGTATACGTTCGGCAATCATGTCGTTAATGCCATCATAGGCTTCCTGAATGCTTCCTCCGATGTTTTTAAGGTACTGGTTATCTGCAAGGATTATTCCATCAGCTCCGTTCTGGCGGATTTCCTGAATCGAAAAGGCGGTATTTTGCAGATAAAGCGTTCCCTCTTCCCTGAAAGGGAGGACAACGAGACAATAAACAGGATAATTATATCGTTTTTTCATCTCTTTTACGAGAAGAGGGGTAAACGAAGAACCGGTCCCCCCGGAAGCCGAGGTTATCACAAATGCCATATCAAAATTGCCCCTGTCCTCAATCTGCCGCATTATTATCTCTTTTTTCTCCTCAAAAACCTGCTTTCCGACATTCCGGTTTGCACCAACCCCATGCAGGTGCTCAATATGGATTCTATCCTTCGCTTTTGTAAATTTCATCTCTTTCAGGTCATTAATTGCAGTGTTCAGTGCAAGAGTTTCGACATGGCTTTTAAATCTCTGCGTGGAATAAAACCTGGCAAGTTTGCCGCAGCTTTTCCCCCCTCCCAGTGCATGCCGGTTAATGGAATCAAGAATCCTGTTCCCGCATTGCCCGTTTCCTATTATCAGTATATTGAGCAAAAAACTCCTCCATTTCAAGAATATTTCCACATTTTTCCTGTCTGGAGTTATCCTATTAATATCGGTATTGCCTGTGTCTTCTATATATATGGACCCCAATGGCTGCAAGGATAATTATAAAAATTATGATATACAGCGGATTTTTAATGAGAAAATCGAACTTCCCTTCTTTGACATTGATACTCGGTGTGGTTGACTTATTGCTCCCTTTCAGGTTTCCGGCGTCTATGCCGTTGTTGTATTCATAAGAAAGTTCAGAACTTACATTATAAGTACCAATTTCTTTTGCTTTTAAGGTATATGTGAACTCTTTGTCGTTATTTGGTTCCAGTGTCTCGATATATATTCTGGGAGTTCCGCCTACGGTTTCAATGCCATCTTCGCCTTCCACATACTCAAGGCCTTCCGGAACAAGAATATCAAGGCGGACAGCCTGCGCAGGAGCATTGCCTGTGTTTCTCAGGACGACCGTAGAGGTTATCTCTCCATTTCTTTCTATGGATGAGACATCCACATTCATTACGGTTTCAACATTTGCACTTTGCTTATTTCCTTCACTTACGTTTATAGAAGGAGTGTTAGAAGAAGATTGGTAGGTCTGGCCTGCGCTGTTAGTATAAGTAGCGGTCACGGCTTTGAGGTCGAAGGTTCCTGCCTCGGTTGCCTTTAATTTATATATGTAAACGAGAGTCTCAGGAACCGATTCTCCATAATCGATTTTGGGAACTGCACCTGAAACTTCATACGTGGTCTCTTCAAGGACAAAGTGTTCCTGTTTCGGGTCTGTAAACAAAACGTTATTTGCAGTATCGTTTCCGGTATTCTTTGCTTTTACCGTAACGGTTATTTCCTCTCCGAGTTCGATTTTCGATTTATCTATAGACTTTGTTATTACAATCTCCGGGTCTCCTGCGAAAGTTGCTTCAGAACGCCCTTTTTCAACAACTTCACTCACGTAGAGGTCTCCTGCGTTATAGTCTGATATGCTGATCTCAACCGTTGCTCTGGGCAATACTCCTCCAGTGTGCACGGACTTCAGGCGCATCTGGATTTTACCCCCCTCTTCAAAGTCAAACTCAACACTCTCGTTTACATCCAGCAGGCCATTTGCTACCTCTTTATCCTTTTCATACACATAATATGAGGCTGTATTGGCTTCAGGAAAGATATCAGTGATTTCGATTATGTAATTGTTAAGCTGATATGCCTGTTCTTCCTCAATATCTCCCTCATATACTACAGTTTTTGCCGAAGCTGTACTGCCAGATATCAGCAGGACAAGAAAAGCAAACAAAACAGTTATGTAAATCCCTTTTAGTTTCACTTCTGCTACCCCAAAGACCTGATAATAAGCTTGTTTACTCCAGATTATTGCCCGAATATCTTAGAGGATGTCTTAAAATTCAAATCATTTACATATTTGGATAATAGGCATTGTTGAATTAAAATTCAGGCCGTAAATTAATTACATCGGACTTACCCGCTAGAGGTATGAAATCAAATACATAAGACATCATAGTTAAAATGTACACTTTAGACATTTAACGGTTTAATTCTACCGTTTTTCAGTTCAAACGCGTAAGTTCCGCCCCAATTGTATAACCAAATTTAATTCTAAGACACGCTCTTAGATAAGTCGTCTTAACAGCGACCTTATTCCCTTGCCCCCAAATATCTTCTACAAAGCCGGATATATAGTTTGTGATCCTTTCTTTTTTCTTCTTTAGATGATAAAATCAAAGTTGTGCTGGCACATCCCACTGCAAGCAGCGGGGTATGTTCGCGCCCCCGCTCCAAATTCCATTAAAGGAGACAATGACCCGAAACAGTTTTGTTTGAGCAGAATTTACCAACCAAAAACAGATTTGATAAATCATATTATCATTAATGTTTACCTGGAAAGTTTTTCCATCCCCACAGCAAGCTAGAGGAGCATCTGGCTAAAGTAAAAAATTCAGGATGAACAAAGTCCGAAGAAGACGAGATGAAAATCAAAAGAAGACGAGAAAAAATCAAAAGAAGATGAGAAAAAATCAAAAGAAGGACCTGAATTTTAGTATTCAGGCTCCATCCCTTCAATCTACGAAATGGCTTTTTCCATTTCCACTCTTTCTTCCACACGCTGTTTTTTTGCCTTTTCGTAGTGGATTGCATGGACTGCCACATTATAGAGTTTTTCGAGTTCGTGGGCGGATTCCAGGGTCAGAAGTGAAAGGATTTGCGGGTATTCACCGTTGCTTATGACTATACCCTTGAAGATATGCCCTACGTACGGATCCGGAAAGTTTTTCGATTTCAGTTGAGATTTTGTCTGTGCTCAGGTATTTGCGGTCGCCTTCAATTATGATCATTGCCCTTCTTGCTTCTTCATAAACATTGGTCGAAAACAGAAGGCCTGAAGGAGAAAGGGCATTCTGGATTGCGGTTTTGACGAATTGGGAAAAAGATGTTGATCAGGAAAAAGATGTTGATCAGGAAGAAGATGTGGGCCAAAAGGAAAGATTTACCCACGGAAAATGAAGATTCCGTGGAATGAATACAATTTCAGTTTTGGTTTCAGTTTTCGGACCTGATTACTTCCAGACTAATATCTATCCACCTTGATTTATGGATAAGGGAACCCATTGATATTACATCCACCCCTGTTTTTGCATAACCTTCAAGGTTTGCAGGGGAAATCCCTCCGGAGGCTTCCACAAGGACTGATTTCCTGAGCCCTTTTTCTTCAAGTAAGGCGAGAGTCTCTCTGATCACCTCAGGCTGCATATTGTCAAGCATTACAATGTCTGCTCCCAGTTTTGCAGCAAGAACCGCATCTTCTGCAGACTCAACTTCAACCTCAATTTTCCGCGTAAAGCTGCTTTTTCGAGCTGCTTTGATTGCGGTTTCTATTCCCATGAGTTTGATGTGGTTATCTTTAATCATAACCGCATCCGAAAGGTTAAATCTGTGAGTATCTCCTCCCCCTGCAGCAACAGCCAGCTTTTCGAATTTCCTTATTCCGGGGGTGGTCTTCCTCGTACACGCTACCCTTGTGCTTTCCGAGTGCTTCCTTACGGCATCCACACAGTTCCTTGTCAGGGTTGCAATCCCGCTGAGGTGCCCGAGGAAGTTAAGACTAAGGCGCTCTGCCCTGAGAATGGATATGGCTCCTCCCCTGAGCCTGAAAATTGTATCTCCTTTGCTGAGGCGGTCCCCATCTTTAAAATCGGTTTCTGCCTGAATTCCAAAATAAATAAATATTGATGCAGCTTCGCTTATCCCGGCAACCGTACAGTCTTCTTTTGTGAAAATAATGGCTTCTGCAGGCCTGTCAGGAACAATAGTGCATGAAACATCATCATAACCCAGGTCTTCTTCTATGAAGCTTTCTACTTCTCTGATAAGCATGATTTTTACCCTGCTATTTTATGCCTTCAGGATTTATAAGAGGTACGGGCATTTTGGGTTTTATATCTCTTTCCAGAAGGTATTATTTTTCTAAAATAACCCATCTGCATTGGAAATAAAGGGCCTAAACCGTGCTTTAATGATGTTGCTTGTTCAAATAAGAAATGGTGTTCCGCCTTTTACAAAGTGGAAAATGGATTACGGTAAATATGTTGCACAGGCATTTTCCGACTCCCAGGCTGTGACACTGGCAACCCTGATTTCAGGGTCTTTGAGCATGGCTTTAAGGGAGTTTGCGATATATACGGCAATGTTTTCCGAAGACGGCGGATTGTTGTCATCAAAGTAATCAAGTTCATTCAAAAAATTGTGATCCAGCGTTTTCGTGATTTCGGATACATTCTGCTTTAATTCCCCAAAGTCCATCATTATTCCGGCATCATTGAGTTTTTCTCCAGCCACACAAACTTCGATCTTCCAGTTGTGCCCGTGAAGGTTTTCACATTTTTTGGCTACCATCTTAAGCTGATGGGCTGCTGCAAAATGGGTAACAACTTTTAACTCAAACATAGTTACTCGACCTCCTTTGTGAATTTTAAGACACTGTTTATTAATAAATATCTTTCCAAATTTATCGGCAACAATTTTTATGTATGTTATTTATTTTTATAAACCCCTATGAAATTATGAAAAGTTCCGAGGCCTGCATAATCTAAGACTATGGCTTTGAAGTTGTAAAAACCTGGAATCTTTAAAACGAAATTCAATATGATAAGAACATTTCTTATTAAGAAAATATTCTCGGTAGCAGGTGTAAAGAGACGATAAAGAATAGAATGTTACGTTTCTTTTTTAGTATCTTTACCAACTGCGTTTTTTACCGTTAAGCTAACAGTGTATCTTCCTGCTTTTTCGGATGTGTTTCTTAGATTCTGGAATAATAGGAACTTGTATAAATATTCATAAAAAAATTAAGAGGGTTTTTCCGAAAGGCAAGCATTAAAAAATTTATATTTCCTGTAGCTTGAGTTTCGGATCACCTTCTAAAAGGCATTTAACCCTTTAGCTGTATACCAGTTGAAGTTTTGGCACCTGACTTTCGTTTCCGCAGTCACTGCTATAGAATGCGATATAGTTATTGCTTTCTGTATGAGCTTTTATCAGGAATCCGGTGTTTTCGTACTTGCCGCTGACATACTCTTTTACCAGCTCGGTTACGTCCAGCTCGTAGTATATGTTGTCAGGAAGGCTGCTGCCTTTGATCGTCATTGTAGCATACGGCGTGCTTCCCTGCAAAACTCCATTTCTATCGTACCAGTCCCCACCTGCATTAGTCCATGCAACATTTTTGTCCTTTTTATTCCAGCTTACATAACTTGAGTTCCAGGCAGAAGCCGGCCTGTAAATCTCAATTACAGTATCTTCAGGTCTTGTAGTTCCCGAGGGATAATACCAGTAGAGAGAAAGAGCCGCATTATTAACTTCGACAGAACCGGTGTATTCGCTCAGGTCAAACCTTATTACGTCTCTATACCTACCAACCCCATTGATGCTACCAACATCAATAAAGGATGAACTCTGATAGACTGTGGAAGGAGAAGCTTCACGCAGACGGTTATCCATTGCATCGGTAACAGTTGCATTTACGGTCACTACGGGTGTTTTCTTTGTTATGCTAAGCTTTGGCACCTGACTTTCGTTTCCGCAGTCACTGCTGTAGAAAGCTATATAGTTGTTATTTT
This sequence comes from Methanosarcina acetivorans C2A, assembly GCF_000007345.1. Classification (NCBI taxonomy): domain Archaea; kingdom Methanobacteriati; phylum Methanobacteriota; class Methanomicrobia; order Methanosarcinales; family Methanosarcinaceae; genus Methanosarcina; species Methanosarcina acetivorans. The sequence goes on from NC_003552.1 coordinate 1,139,091, forward strand.
CTGTGCGGGCTTTTATCAGTAATCCCGTGTTTTCATATTTTCCGCTGACATACTCTTTTACGAGATCGGTTACGTCCAGCTCGTAGTATCTGTTGTCAGGAAGGCTGCTGCCTTTGATCGTTATTGTAGCATACGGCGTGCTTCCCTGAGAAACACCATTTTTATCATACCAGTCTCCACCTTCATTAGTCCATGCAACATTTTTGTCCCTTTTATTCCAGCTTACATAACTTGAGTTCCAGGCAGAAGCCGGCCTATAAATCTCAATTACAGTATCTTCAGGTCTTGTAGTTCCCGAGGGATAATACCAGTAGAGAGAAAGGACGGCATTGCCGACCTGGGAGTTACTGTTGCATTCGCTCAGATCGAACTGCATTACATCTCTGTACCTGCCAACTCCACTGATACTGCCTACGTCAATAAATGAAGTGTCAGAATATACACTATCAGGAGACGCTTCACGCAAACGATTATCTGTTGCACCAGTAATAGTCACCAGGGATGCTTCCTTTTCAGTTACAGTAATTTTAGGTTTCTGGTTTTCATCTGTCCAGTCACTGCTGTAGAAAGCTATATAGTTGTTACTTTCTGTGCGGGCTTTTATCAGTAATCCCGTGTTTTCATATTTTCCGCTGACATACTCTTTTACGAGATCGGTTACGTCCAGCTCGTAGTACCTGTTGTCAGGAAGGCTGCTGCCTTTGATAGTTATTGTAGCATATGGGGTGCTGCCCTGCAAAACACCATTTCTATCGTACCAGTCTCCACCTTCATTAGTCCATGCAACATTTTTGTCCCTTTTATTCCAGCTTACATAACTTGAGTTCCAGGCAGAAGCCGGCCTATAAATCTCAATTACAGTATCTTCAGGTCTTGTAGTTCCCGAGGGATAATACCAGTAGAGGGAAAGAACCGCATTAGTAATTTGGGAGTCACTGTTGTATTCGCTTAGATCGAACTGTATTGCATCTCTGTACCTGCCAACTCCACTGATGCTGCCTACATCAATAAAGGATGAACTCTTGTAGACGGTGTCAGGAGACGCTTCACGCAAACGGTTGTCAGATACCTCTATTTCGGAAACTATCTCCTCCGAATCTTCGGGAGGTGTTACACTAACAATCCCTGTCACGGTACTGTTGCCTGCTGCATTGCTTGCAGTAAACGTCACAGTATAGTTTCCTGCTGTTGAATAGGTATGAGTTGGGTTTTGATCTGTTGCGTTCATTCCATCTCCAAAATCCCAGTTCCAGGAAGTGGGGGATCCTGTACTCTGATCAGTAAAGTTTACTGTTAGAGGTGCATATCCTGAAGTTGGAGATGCAGAAAAATTGGCAACTGGATTGGTTGGTGCAGTTATTGTCCATAGAACGGCAGTACCATTGGATCCCAATATCTGCCCATTTTCATTGATTTCATAGGCACCGCTGCCAGATATCCCAGATAGTGTTCCAAAATCTGTCATCACACCATTTTGCCACAGGAAAGCATGTGTTTCACCGGTTTCCGTCTCGCTTTCACCCACTATCTGCCTCTTGTTATTGATTCCATAAGCACAGCTGTTGCTTCCACCAAGCGTTCCAAGATCTATCATCACACCATTTTGCCACAAGAAAGCATGTGTTTCACCAGTATCCGTCTGGCTGACACCTACTACTTGCCCTTTATCATTGATTCCACGGGCACTACTGTAAGATCCTCCGAGTGTTCCAAGATCTGTCATCACACCATTTTGCCATAGGAAGGCACGTGAGGGACCATAACGGTCTTGACTGGTGCCTACTACCTGCCCATTTTCATTTATTCCTCTTGCATCGCTATATTCTACATCTGACGGTCCAATATCAGTCATCGTGCCATTTTGCCACAGGAAGGCGTGAACTTCAAAACCAATTCCCTCGCTGTAGCCTATTACCTGCCCCTTGTTATTGATCCCTTCGGGCCAGCTCTCGGTTCCTCCAGGTAGTACTCCAAGATAGGTTACTACACCATTTTCCCACAGGCAAGCGTGAACAGCATTATCATCCTCTATGAATGTGAAGCCCACTATCTGCTCATTGTCATTGATCCCCTTGGGATAGCCATCACATCCGCTTGTTTCAAGATCAGTCATTACTCCATTTTGCCACAGGAAAGCGTGTTCTACACCAGTATCTGTCTGGCTAGTACCTACTACCTGCCCCTTGTTATTGATTCCTTCTGCGTTACTGTAATTCCCTCCGAGTGTCCCAAGGTCTGTTATTGTTACCACATACTCGAAAACAAGACTTCCCAGATTAGACTCATTTGTCCCGTTTACAATTTCGGAAAGTGTACAATTTCCTAATTGGTCCCCAATTTGGAGGGTCGTAGTATTTTCATAGTCAATGAGCCAGATCCCATCAATCTGGACAACACTTTCGGTTGCACTCTGGGTGATCTGGTTAACGTGGGCTTTCAAAACAACAACATCACTTATACCCTGTATATTGTCAAGTGTACAATTCCATGTATCGTCACCCGAACCAGTTGAGAGGATCTGGTCATCTACATATTGTCCATCTTTATAGAATTCTAGCCAAACTTTCTCACCGTCTACGTCTATCTGCTTTACCTGGAGACTGTATCCCTGACCAATGTCAAGGCTTTCACCACCCGTAAGATTATAACTGCTCTCATTATCAATAACGACCCTGGTGAGCTTGTCAACATGAGCTTCCCAGATCTGGTCGTTTTCTTCAAGCAAAGGAACATACTCCTCTCCAAATAAGTCGATTGATGGGTACTGTTCATCAGACCAGTATTGATAGTTGCTGCCCTTAACATTGCAAGTTGTTGTAGCTGCTGATGCCGTATATGAAAAAAGAATCAAAAATAAAATCAGAGCTGCTGATGCTAAATATAGCGAATTCAGCTTTTTGTTAGTTCCCATATACCTATTCCCTCATCTTCCTTTTCTCTGACATTTTTAGCATATGTCAGGATTTTCAAACCCAGTATTGATTAGGTGGACAGTTGACAGAAAAAGACCGTTTTTCATGAGAAACAAGTATTCTCAATATGCACCAAAAAAACATCAATAGTCCTTATATGTATTACTTAACACAGTTTCTTATAACTTTGGATGAGCTATTAATGCCTAAAAGCGAGTATTGAAACTTGTTTTCATAAGCTGATCCTAAAACTCAATATATTTCTCTGGATCTATTTTGCAGGTAACATAAAAAATGACAATTGAAATTAGCAGTATGCTAGAGAGTCATACTTTGAAGTTGTGATGTCATGAGAAACACAAAGTTAAGTCAGGTTTCAGGATGGGCTCAAAGAAAGGTTCCGGGAACAGGCAAAGAAAAAAGTCAGAACGCTAAAGGATTTTAAGCAAACAATAAAAGTCGGGCAACAGAAGGTTTAAAGAGAGAGAAAAGAGTACAGTACTCCAATTCCCGGAACTCTCTGTGACGGGTATATAGAAATAATTATAATATAAGCGATTATGGCTGATTGAAAATCTCAGCTAAAATGGATAATTAAATTGAATTTATTGATTATTCTCAGGAGCCTGGAATACTGAAAATAGGAATTGTTGGTTGCGGATTTATTGGCGGACAGATTTGCAGGGCAATTGATGGAGGAGAAGTTAGTGCAGAGCTGTACGCCCTCTGCGACTCTTCGGAAAGCAAAGCCCTTGAACTTGCAGCTTCCCTGAAGACCTGCAAGCCTTCATATATGAAGATCGAAGAACTCATACGCGGTGTGGACCTTATTATAGAGAGCGCCTCCCAAAATGCTGTCAGGTTCATTGTACCTCAGGCCCTCAAGGCCGGCTGTGACGTGATGATCCTGAGTGTAGGCGCCCTTGCCGATGAAGAACTGCGAGATACTCTTTTCGGGCTTGCAAAGGAGCATAACTGCAAGCTGTATTTTCCCTCGGGGGCAGTTGTCGGGATCGACGGGTTAAACTCGGCATCTGCGGCTGGAATCTCTTCGGTCACCCTGAGCACCAGGAAACCTCCTGCAGGGCTCATGGGCGCTCCTTATGTTGTGGAACACGGCATAGAACTTGAAAAACTCGAAAAAAAAACCGTACTTTTTGAAGGTCCTGCCTCGGAAGCCGTAAAAGCTTTCCCTGCAAACGTTAACGTGGCAGCTACGATCAGCCTTGCAGGCATTGGTTTTGAACGGACACGGGTAAAAGTCATAGCTGACCCTTCTCTTTTCAGGAACGTGCATGAAATCATCGTGGAAGGAGAATTCGGAAAATTCAGCACAAGAGTGGAAAACCTCCCTTCCCCGGAAAATCCTAAAACAAGCTATCTTGCAGCCCTTTCTGCAGTTTCTACCCTTAAAAAGATCCTGAACCCTGTCCAGATAGGGACCTGAATTCCTTCAGTTCTTGAGGCTTAGCTTTTCAGGCTTGGCTCTTGAAGCTTGACCCTTGAGGGCTGACTCTAAATTGCTTGGAATTCGGTATCCGAATTTCGTTTTTAGGATTGAAAGCAGGCGGGGTTTAAAAACATCAGGTTCACAAGCATTATATAGTCCGGAGGAGTTAAGCACGTAAACCCTTTGGAGAAGGTGGCATGTACGCGAAAAAGTGCCTTATGGAGAGTATTTTCCTTATTGCACTCTTTTACGTCTGACATGCCTTTATAATTTCAGATTCATATTTTCCTCTCAAATATTATGGTGGTCCCATGCAGCAAGCAGACCTTATAAAAAGGATCCAGGAATTGAAGGTAAAACGAAACGCAGTCATTCTTTCTCACTATTACTCCCGCCCCGAAGTCCAGGATATTGCGGACTTCGTAGGGGATTCCCTTGCCCTGAGCCAGGAAGCTGTCCGCCAGGACGCGGATGTTATCGTGTTTTGCGGTGTCCATTTTATGGGAGAAAGTGCTGCAATTCTCTCCCCGAAAAAAACGGTCTTGTTACCGGAAATCGATTCCACATGCCCTATGGCAGATATGGTGGATGTGGAAGGGCTTAAAAGACTGAAAGAAAAGCACCCTGAAGCTCCGGTCGTCTCCTATGTAAACAGTTCGGCTGCGATCAAGGCTGAGTCCTATATCTGCTGTACTTCTGCCAACGCTGTGGAAGTGGTAAACTCCCTTGACGTCGATGAGGTTATCTTTGTGCCTGACAAGAATCTGGCGGCCTACGTTGCATCCCGGACCGATAAAAAAATCATTCCCTGGGAAGGACACTGTCCCACTCACCACCAGATCCTGAGAGAAGACGTCCTGAAAATGAAGGAAAAGCATCCCCTTGCCAAATTTATTGCTCACCCAGAGTGCCGCCCTGATGTCCTTGAACTTGCAGACCACGTGGCAAGTACGCGAGGGATGATCATGTACGCGAAAAACTCTCCTGCCCGGGAGTTCATCATAGGCACTGAGTGCGGCCTCATCCACGGGCTCCACAAGGCAGCTCCCGAAAAAACCTACTACTGTATCTCTGAATTTGCCTGCTGCCCCAGCATGAAAATGGTCAATCTTGAGAAACTCCTGGCTTCCCTTGAAAAGATGCAGCACGTCGTGACCGTTCCCGAAGAAGTGAGAGTCAGGGCAAAAGAGGCCCTTGACCGGATGCTTGCGGTAAAAGTAAAATAAGCCCTGAATTGTCCTGCTCGGAGCAGGAGAACGATCTTCCTGAAAACCAGAAGAATGAGAAGAAAGAAGGAAAAAAGATAAAAATAAACGATCTGTGGGGCCTGAAGGGATTAATATACTAAAGTGACAGGGAAAACCGATAACTTTCTTCTTTTGGCATGAAAGTACTTTCAATTACTTTCATTATTTGTGCCTGTTATTTGAAGAATATCATGTGTGTTTTTTGTCTTTCTTAGTTGCGGTGTCCGTCTTCAAATCCCTTTTTACCTGGTTTACAGGCCTACTCAGGCCCCAGCGGCTTGGGATCGAAAGTCTGGGAGTTTTCAGCTCTCTCCTGGTACCGGAATAGACCGACCAGTTAATGAGGGACAATCAATTTTCAGAATTATGGGAAAAATATGAAAAACAGGTGAGGAACAAACTCTCACCTCCCTTTCATGCCAGAATACCTTAGATCTTTTTCTTCAAAACGGCGTATCCCACAATAAACGCAAACAGGGGCAGGGCAATTACCATGAGTGTCTTGGCCGCTTCCATCGGAGCTTTGACTATGCCGCTTTCTCCCACGCTTCCGTTCAGGTACTCATTTTCCAGGCTTTTCAGAGTTTTCTGTATTTTTCCTTCCTGATACTCTGTTATTGCAAAGGAGGAATAACCGGATGTTTTTGCTTTAAAATAGGTATAATTCTCGTCTTCACTGACTTTTTCCGTAGAGAGAGGTTTCCAGCTTTCGTTATACCACTGCAGGGTTATCAGGGATTCATTGATATTATTTTCCTTGATCCATTCCTTTTCTACCTTGAAGCCTACTGATCCATTTTTGAGAGAAGTAGGAAGTCCTTCTCCACTATCTCCTACCCATATATTCACATGTTTATATATTCTGCCGGAAGGAAGTTTTGGGACAAGTGTAGATTTGTTTTTAAGTACTTCTACAATTGTTGTTGTCCGCCTGAATGTCTTTTTTGCATCATATTCGATATACGTTATGCATGTGACGTTTTCCGGGAACTCATACTTAATATGATAACCGCTTATCACATTCCTGGTAGCAAGCTCCTTGATTTCGATATTCTTTGCCGGTTCTGCCGAAACACCACTTCCTATGTTGCTGGAACCAGAACTTGAACTGGACTTGGAACTGGAACCTGAACCTGAACTCCCGCTGTCATTGTTGTCCTCAGTACTCGATTCTTCAGCAGTTGTGTCTTCAGTTGTTGAATCGTCAGTTGAATCATCGGTTGAATCATCAGTTGAATCATCGGTTGAATTATCGGTTGAATTATCGGTTGAATCATCAGTTGAATCGTCAGTTGAATCATCAGTTGAATCATCGGTTGAATCATCAGTTGAATCGTCAGTTGAATCATCAGTTGAATCATCAGTTGAATCGTCAGTTGAATCATCAGTTGAATTATCAGTTGAATCGTCAGTTGAATCATCGGTTGAATCATCGGTTGAATCGTCAGTTGAATCATCGGTTGAATCATCAGTTGAGTCATCAGTTGAGTCATCGGTTGAATCATCAGTTGAGTCATCGGTTGAATCATCAGTTGAGTCATCGGTTGAATCATCAGTTGAGTCATCAGTTGAGTCGTCAGTTGAGTCATCGGTTGAATCATCAGTTGAGTCGTCAGTTGAGTCGTCAGTTGAGTCATCGGTTGAATCATCAGTTGAGTCGTCAGTTGAGTCGTCAGCAGGGTCATCTGCCGGGTCATCAGCAGGATCATCAGCAGGATCGTCTGCCGGGTCATCAGCAGGATTATCGGTTGTTCCCGAATCATCGGCTCCAGTACCCGGGTCCCCAGTACCTGAATCTCCGGAGTCTCCTGTATCCGAACTTCCACTATCTCCAGCTATTTCACCTATAGCAGATGCCATTCCGGGAGCCATTCCTGGAATTATTAGCATTACTAATAGTACATAAATTAAATAAGTAAAAAAACCAGTTTTCATTTTTTTTAGGCCTCCGGCTACACAGACGTAAATAAAGGTCTCTGGTACCCAGTAAGTCAAATAGTCTCTGGTACCCGTAAGTCAAAAGGTCTCTGGTATCCAGTAAGTCATTGACAATTTATTATATTATTCATATGAACAAAATTTAGAGCCTTGTTTCAAGCGGATCTCCCAATAAACCGCTGTCAAAAACAAGATCTCTGCCTAAGTAATCGGGTTCAAGACTTTTCTTAGTAAATCCAGAAGATTATTAATCTAGTTAGTACTATATTCTGGCAGGAGTCCTTAAGTTTAGGAGAGCTAACGACAGAGGTCTTTTTATACTCCAGTCATCTTCCTGGGGCCGGAACCACTTCCTCCTTAATAAATCTGGTGGATTTTTTCCCAACTTTAAATTGTTTCAATCCGATAATGGAATTATACACTTCTTCAACATCTCAATCTGATAACGGGTTCAAAGCTTAAGTTTCCCTGCACAGGAGGAGTTTTTTCGTTTAAACATTCAAACCTTATCTTGATTGGTGCCATTTTGATCCGATTCTTTAGATCCAATCCTTCAGATTCAATTCTTTAGATCCAATCCTTCAGATTCAATTCTTTAGATCCAATCTTTCAGATTCAATTCTTTAGATCCAATCCTTCAGATTCAATTCTTTAGATCCAATCTTTCAGATTCAATTCTTTAGATCCAATCCTTCAGATTCAATTCTCCAGATTCAATCCCACAGATCCGATACTTTTAATACTTTATAATGCTGCTTTCTTCTAATGTCTGCCGGAATACGCACATACCTGGAACTTATGAGGTACGGAAACTGCCTGATGGCAGGTTTTGCAGCCGTAATAGGAACTTTGATAGCCTTTAATATCCTGACTTCCGGACCTTTAAGTTCAAATTTTACGGGACCTTTCCCTTTTCTTGATGCAGGTTTTGTGTTTCTGGTAGTATTCCTGGTTTCAGGTGCAGGAAACGCTATCAATGATTATTTTGACATAAAGATAGATTCCATCAACCGTCCGGAAAGGCCCATTCCCTCCGGAAGAGTGCAGGCAAAAGAAGCCCTTTACTTTTCTTACCTTCTGTTTGCCGCTGGAACTCTACTGGCTTTCTCAATAAATTCGATCTGCGGGTTAATCGCCCTTTTTAACTCCCTGCTCCTGATACTGTATGCAAAAACTCTTAAAGGCACCCCTCTTCTGGGAAACCTGAGCATAGGTTACCTTACCGGTTCTGTTTTTCTCTTCGGAGCTTCGGTTTTCGGGCTTGAAGGGCTTAAAACTCTTTTCGTACTTTTCCTGCTTGCAGCTCTTGCCATTACGGCCCGGGAAATCGTTAAGGATATCGAAGACATGGAAGGGGATAGGCTGGAAGACGCAGACACCCTCCCTCTCAGGATCGGGGCAAAAAAAGCAGGCTATCTTGCAGTGCTCATTGGGCTCCTTGCCGTACTTTTAAGTCCTCTCCCGTGCGTTATGTCCATCCTTGGCCTGCGCTACCTTTACCTGGTCTTGCTGGCAGATCTGGGCTTTCTTGCAGCCATTGTCCAGCTCCTTGTGAAAAATAACCCGACAAAGTCCTCCAAGATGTTCAAAATAGCCATGTTTTTTGCGCTAATCGCTTTCATTGCCGGTGTATGAACTACATAAATTCCCAGATCCTGCCCTTATTTTCTTCTCCTTTATTTCGCAGGGTCTGTGGCTTCAACAGATGGATTAAGAGCAGGTACGGAAACAGGCAGAGAGAAACAGGTAGACAGTTTGACAGGCCCAGGTTAGCAGATAGGCCTCTTTCCTGCAACAAGTTCCATGGAGAAGGAATGAATATTTTCGAGTTCTTTTTCTATAACTTCTGCAGCCTCTTTTTCTACTTCGCCTGCTGCGCCTTTTCTCATAATCAGCTGGGCAGTTGCAATCTGGGGCTGGTCAATCGGGGTTCCGATTTCACTGAGGAGCCAGACATATACCTCGGAGACATCTGGGACCTGATTGTAAATCTCGGCTGCGATCCTGTGGGAAAGGAGGTTGTAGATCTTTCCGATATGGCTTACGGGGTTTTTCCCTGCTGCAGCTTCACTGCTGACCGGGCGGTTTAAGGGAATTATCCCGTTTACGCGGTTTCCACGCCCCACCTCTCCGCAGTCCGCGTCTTCTGCGGAGGTTCCGGTAACCGTTGTATAAATTCCTTCCATTCCCCTGCCGGGAATGTCCAGGGTGTTAAGGGAAGCAGTTGGTTTTACACACATACAGGCTTCGAATTCGGCTCTTTCTTTTTCTGCAAACCCGGCAGCAAACTCTTCTATCCGGTCATGCAGTTCTATTTTCTTTTTGAAGTAATCCTCTTCGGATTCGACAAACCTGTCTACAAGAGGAGTAGCAACCGTGAGGTGGACATCCTCTTTGTGCCTTAGCCCCATGACTTTTATGTCTTCCCCGGACTCCGGGCACTCTTTCTTGAACTCTTTTGAGTTAAGGTAGCGCTCGGTTTCGAGTACCAGCCTTTCTGTAGGGCTCAGAGGCGCATACCCTACTGCTGCGGAAGTATCGTTTGCCCCTAGAATATTTCCTCCCCTGCTGAAAATATCCGTAAGTTCTGCAGAACCCCTTTTGAGTTCCACCTGGTAAATGACGCTTTCAGGGTCCACAAAACGGAGGTTCTCTGAAAGCCAGTTCTTTGCAGTCTCGACCGCAAGCCCCGGAATATCGAGCTCAACTCCTTCGTATTCGAAGGTCGCCCTGTCCCCTATGATCAACCTCATAGGGCTTACAACTCTTCCACCTCTGAATTTTCCTTCCACCTGGCCTGCAACAAGCATACCCTTGTCTATGTTGTGATGGAGGATGGTTCCGAAGGTCTCAAGGTATTTCTGGCTGAGATTCACGGAAATCTGTTCCATGATAGCATCACAGATATAGTCCGGATGCCCGAGCCCTTTTCTTTCAACAACCTCTACCTTCTGGCGGTAAACTTCCGAAGCTTTTAACTCTTCTACAACAATATTTCTCAAACTCTTTCCCCCGGATCGCCCTTCAGGGCGTGGCAGATACTTTATCGATCTTATTTATGTATTTGAAGACAGCGTATGTTGTTAAAAATTCCCCTCAGTGAAGTTTGGATTTTCGGAGAGACCGGATGGGTTCTTCAGTGAAGGTAAGGTCTTCAGTAAAGATAGGACATTCAGTGAAGATATTGGTGAACACAGACTAACGGCAGGTCAGTTTAAAAGACATGTCAGTTAAAAGACATGTCAGTTGAGAAAGCCCCTTGAAAAAAACTAAAAATCCAGGGCGGTTAGGACCTGAATCTGTCTGTGTTAAGCCCACTGCGCCTGTTACGGAGTTCTTCAGGTCTGTTAAATAAATTCTGCTTCTTCCGAATGGCTTTTTTTCTTTTTATCCGCTTCCCCTTTTTCTTTTTCTCCTTCCGGAGAATGCTTCAGGTACTCTTTGATCATCATTGGAAAGGTGTTTGCGGGCACGAAACGAACTCCAAGTTGCTCTGCCCATTTTTCGATTCCGTAGTCGCTTGCAACGACAGCTGCATCAAGTTCTTTGGCAAGGATCAGGACATCAATATCAGGAGCACTGTCAAGAATTCCATACCTGAGAGCTGCTCTGTACTTATTCCTGAATTTGCCTATTATCCCGCCAATAACTTCCCTTTCTACCTCTTCCCTGTATTCTTTTTTCTTGTTTTGAGGATTTTCCATGAAAAGGCATTCTGTTGCTGCCTCCCATATTGCATCTTCTGCAACCCCCATTCCCCGGTTAATCCTTTCTCTCATGTAGGAGACATATTCGTGGAAGATCTGGGAGGTTACATCAACTCTATAGCGGTCAGGAGCTTTTTTCACAAGCCAGGTATCTATCTTTGCCGTCACCTCTCTGTCACAGCCGTTGCGACTTGCAAATTCGTACATCTCCTTGTATACCGATGGATAGGGAACATAACAACTGATCCCGAACTGCAGGCGAGCGTCGGCTATAAGGTCAAGTATCGCTTTCATCCCCTCACAAAGAGATGTATAACCCATAACCTCCCGTGTCTGCAGATCCGTTAGTGCTGTGGTATCCAGCACGAATCTCTGCTTGAGCATTTTTTCGAGTCCTTTTATGTCTTCTTTACCCTTCTTATGTATTGATCAAGGAGCAATAAAATTCTTTGTCTTATTATTTCTTCTTCCTGCTCTTTGCGTGTTGCCCTTTAATCTGTTATCCATAACTTTGATGCTTGTAATCCTCTTATCTATCCGTAACTACGATGCTTATATATCGTTCCCTTATCCATAACTATTATTTATGTTATTATTCACAGGATTTTGATCAAAATGAATAACTGTATATACTCTTAAAACCTATATTTACATAGGGAAGTTTAAACCAGAAGCTAAAAAGCGGTTTGAAACATATTTTGTATATTGTTTTCTCGGATTGTTCTTGCTTTGGGCGTAAAGTATTTCCGGGAATACATTTTAAAAAAAATAAATATGTTTATTCTTCTTATCGCTTTTGTTCCCGTTTGGGCTGGACTTCTCAGGCTGATATGCCGGCAGCTTATGTTATCCGGCAGGGTGAAAATTTCGATTGAAGGTGTGAAAAGTACTGAGCCGGAGTGGAAGTTCTGGAAAATATCCCGGTTCGGTATAAAATGGATAAAACAGGCTAAAAATGGGGAATCAAATGAGTGCAAGCACGGAGAGTTTAAAACCTTTTGTAGGCTCAGCGCAGGGTTTTGTCAGGAATCCTCTTAGGAAGGGAGGCAACACAATGAAAGAGTATTGCAATATCTGTGGTCGGGAATTGCTGGAAGACGTGCTGGTTGTGGACACCAGTCTTGATATGAAACCAATCCCATTCAAGGACGTTCACGGGGATAAGTCCGATCTGATATGCATTGAATGTGCAATTGATTCGGTTGAGAACCCGCCCTTCGTATGTACCAGGTGCGGACAGCCAATAGAGTTTAATGAAAAATTCTATGTATTTAAGGAAGCAACTACAAAGCCGGGTGGTCCCAAAGTAAATTTCAAAGAAACGTGCCTCGATGACAAATACATCTGCAGCACATGTTTCGAAGAGATTATGAACCCTGAGTACGAAAAAGAGGAAGTTTGAACAGAAAGCCTGACAGGTAGAATTCTGTTCTCCGCTCCCCCCGAAGTTCTAATCACGGGTAAATAACGAGGGGTAAAGAGCCGGGCTCAACTACCCTATAAATCACTGTATCCTAAAAAAGACAGAACTGATCTTCCGGTTCTGTTCCCCAGCTTTTTCTTAAGCTTTCTTCTCTTTTTTTATTTTTTTAATCGTCCCTCTGTTTCTTCATTCCATCCATTTTCCTACTCTTCTTCTCTTTTTAATTTCCTTGCTCTTCTTCTCTTTTTAATTTCCTTGCTCTTCTTCTCTTTTTTATTTCTCGTACTTTTTTCTATTTCTTTTATGATTCTGCTCCCCTCAGTCTTTGTTTACTGCATTAATACAAATTTTTCACAATCCTGAATCTGCAGATGAATGAATTTTAATTCAATGAAGACATAAATATTGATTTAATAATAGCATAAAGTATTGTTATCGAAAAAACCATATATTTTCCAAAACCTGAGAAGGATTCTATTCCTGAATTTAATTCATTAGCTCATTATTTCAGGGGGTAATTGATTGGACGAGAATTATGTGTTTGAAATTGAAGATGCGACTTGGGGACAGCAGGTAGAAGATTCTGAGAAGCCCGTTATTGTAATGTTTTACAGCCCTACCTGCCCGTATTGTAAAGCTATGGAACCATATTTTGCGGAGTATGCAAAGGAATACAGAGCTTCGGCCATTTTTGCCAGAATAAATATAATAGTAAATCCCTGGACTGCCGAAAGATATGGGGTCCAGGGCACGCCCACATTCAAGTTTTTCTGCCACGGAAAACCGGTATGGGAACAGGTAGGCCAGATTTACCCTTCCATCCTGGGGAACGCGATCAGGGACATGATCCAGTATGGGGAGGAATGCATAAGAAAAACCACTCCAGTAGGGCAGGACATCACGGGATATGTATAATCCTGGTCAGATCGAAGGTTTCCTGTGCTCCTTTAAAGGTTTCCTATTCTCTTTTTTCCCTCTTTTTTTCCTGTATATTTCTTTTTTGACCAGCCCACACTCGTCAAAAGTGGTATGGACAGTGTTGAAGATGCTGAAGGTCTTGCTCGTGGATGTGGCTGCATACAGGGCAACTATGATTGAAATCTGGTACTTGATTGCAAGGATTGGGCTTGCCCCCCGAGGATTTGCCCTTTCATCATCCCGGGAAGGAAGACAACCCCTGCAGTTGCAATATTGGCGAGCGTAGGCCTGAGTGCGGAGTGAAGGCATTTCCGGTATAGGGCATTAGGGCTTCATACCTGCTTGCCCCGAGAGAGGCAGTAAAGGTATCTGTTTTCATTTCTGCGGATATCCGTGTAAGATTCTTGCCCACAATATTTCCCCTGAGCGAGTTCCCGAGAATCAGGCTTCCTATGGGGATCAGGTGGCGGGCTTCCAACAGGTTCCCAAGGTCAAACACGAATTCGTTGAAGTAGAGCAACACGCTTAAATTCGCTATTGTAAAGGAAAGTATAACCGGTAAAAGCAGTTTTTCCATTTTGAGTTCGACGTTGCGTATGGATGTGTAGCTTGCAACTGTAACCATTCCCAGAACCCATGCCAGGTTCAGAGCTCCATTGTTCAGCTCAAAAACATAGGTCAAAAAATGCCCGCTATCCTCAGCTGGACTGTCATGCGAGCAACTGCATTTATAGTTCTTCGGGAGATATGGAGCTTTATCCTGTAACTGATTGCCAGAGGAATCACAAGCAGTAGAAAACAGAGTATCAGGGAAGGTATCGGTATATGGGGCTTGCCATCTGAAAATTCCTCTTTTGATTTTTATACTATTCTTTTCATTCAGTTCTTTATCTCTCTTTTGGATTCAACCCATTCTTTTTCCTGTAGATGTTTTTTCAATCAGGTCCACTGTTTCCTATGGTCACAATCTCTACTCCGTCCCTTTTCCATTTGCGGTCGTGAGATATTATAAAGAGAGTCCACTGGTCATGTTTTAGAAAGTAGTCAGCAACCTTTTTTTGAGCCCGCATTGAGAGCCGAAGTTGCTTCGTCAAGCAGGAAAATCACTCTTTCAAGCAGCAGGGCTATCAGAACCCCTATCCTTTGCTTTTCCCCTCCGGAAAGGGTTTCAAAGTCTTATTTTTTTCCGATTCGGTCTGTAAGAACGAATCTCCTCAAGCAAGTCCTTTACAGACCCTTCTCCCAGGTCCGTATCCTGGGAAACATAGGCTACCTCTTTTCGGACCTGCCAGGCTACCTGAGGATTCAGAGTCTTTCTCATGTAATAGACCGAGCCTTCTGAAAGCTTTTCAAACCCCAGGAGTATTTTGAACAGGGTTGATTTACCGGTTTCTGATTTCCCTTTCAGCAGGATTTTTTTCCCTTTCGGAATACAGAGAGAAAAATTAGAAAGCACTTTTTTGCTTCCGAAATGTATACTGGCATTTTCATACCTTATTCACCCTGCATTTTTTTCCCCTGATTTTCCTGCTTTCTTAATATGTTTCTTGCATCCCTCCTATTCATTTCTGATATTTCCTCACAGGTTTTTGCTTTTTTCTTTCCTTTTTGTAGAAAAGTTTTCTTTCCTGCAGCCCCAATAAGAGAAAGTTTATCTATACAGAGGTGTTCTCATAAATCAATTCGTATCAACGGTTCCATATAATTCCTGCAGCGCGGATACATTTAAAATAAAATGCTACGCATGGCTTGCTGACCATAATGCGCATATCAGTCTCTTGCAGGTTCAAGTTGCAGGCATCAATTATAAGCGTCTAACTTTACAGACCTTCTCATGCCTGAATACTTATTTCAGCACATTTACGCATTAACATAATTACCTTTTAATATATACACATTTTAATATAATCACTCTTCAATATATTTATGCTTTTAATGGAGTTATGTCTTATAATCTTGTAACTATGAGGAAAAAAAATGGACTTTGAAGCTTCTGCTAGGGATCTTACAACTCCGGTCAAAGGGGCAAAGATAGTTCCGAATATGTCTGTGGATGAGCTTGTGAGGGAGTACGCCGGTTGTGCTTTTGGAGCAGGCAGGCTGGCTGAAGCCGTTGATATCTATTATGAGATGCTGGCTTCAGAAAAAACTACGAAGTTTTTCGGGCTTGCAGGGGCGATGACACCTGCAGGTATGAGGGGTATTATTGCAGACCTGATTCGTGATGGGCATATCGATGTGCTTGTCACAACCGGCGCCAATATGGTGCATGATACGGTCGAGGCTCTCGGCCTTCACCACTATAAAGGGTCGGACTGTGCAAACGATATCCAGCTCAGGCATGAGTGTATCGACAGGATCTATGATGTTTACCTTCCTGACCAGCACTTTACCGACCTTGAAGAATTTTTACAGAGCGTCTATGCAGGGCTTCCGCAGGAAAAACTCTCTATCAGGCAGGTCCTTACCGAGATCGGGAAGAATTTGGACGATGACTCTTCCATCCTCAAAACCGCAGCTGAAATGGGAGTGCCGGTCTATTGCCCTGCGCTTCAGGACTCGGTTATAGGGCTTCAGGCCTGGCTCTATAAGGAAGGAAACCTTCTGCATGTGGATGCTTTTGCGGACATGCACGAGTTCATGGAAATCTGCTATGAGGCTGAAAGTGCAGGCGCTATGCTGCTTGGAGGAGGAGTTCCAAAAAACTATATCCTGCAGTCCATGCTTGTAACTCCCAAGTCCTTTGACTACGCAATCCAGCTGACAATGGACCGTCCGGAAACCGGAGGACTTAGCGGGGCAACCCTTGACGAAGCTCAGTCCTGGGGAAAGGTTGGGGAAGATGCAAAATCAGTAACTGTGTACGCAGATGCAACAATCACTCTCCCACTTATCGTTTCCGCTGTGCGGACGCGCCTTTCAAAGAGATGATTTGATGGAAAGGAATACCTGTATGATCCTTGCTCTGGACGTAACCGACAGGGAAGAAGCGCTGAAAATTGCAGAAGACGTCTGGGAATTCGTGGACGCAATAAAGGTAGGCTACCCTCTCATACTTGCCACAGGGCTCGGGATTATCAGGGAACTTGCCGAGTTCGCTCCGGTAATAGCCGATTTCAAAGTTGCCGATATCCCCAACACCAACCGCCTTATCTGCGACCAGGTCTTTGAAGCCGGAGCCGATGCAGTCATCGCACAGGGCTTTACAGGCAGGGACAGCCTTGATGCCTGCATTGAAATCGCTTCCGAATACAGAAAGGACGTCTTCGTTGTGAGCGAAATGAGCCACCCCGGCGGTGCCGATTTCATGCAGCCGGTTGCAGAAGCAATTGCAAAAATGGCGCTTGAAGCAGGAGCTTTCGGGCTTGTCGCCCCTGCTACCCGTCCCAAAAGAGTGAAGAAAATCAGGAGAATCATCGGGGACAAACTCACAATCATCTCCCCCGGTGTGGGTGCCCAGGGCGGAAAAGCCTCGGACGTTATTGCTGCCGGCGCAGACTGGGTGATAGTGGGTAGGAGCATCTACAAGGCAGAATCCCCAAAAGAAGCTGCCAGGCAGATTGCCGAGGAAATTCAGGCTGAGCTCCGGGGAGAATACTGAAAGGATATTTTTCTGGAAGAGGCAGCTTTTTTAAAATACACTTCTAATCTCAATTACGTGCCTGTGATGAAAAATCTGGCTGATTTCATGATGAGCCCTATGAGTTCTGAGGCACCTGTTAAATATTTTCAATATTTAATGTAAATCTCAGTAGCAACCCTCTATATTGGAATAAAATGTAGCCCATAAGCGCTAAGAACAAACTATTTTTAAGAAGTGATGGTACTGTGTTTTGTAAAAGCAATCTGCAATGAAAACTCACCAAAAACACAGGCGATCTCAACTAGAATAAACTACACACCCACTTTCCATTATGTTTAATTATTCTTGAGGTACTTTTTTTTGAGCTTCCCAGCCTCCTGTAGAAAGTGTTTGGAAAGGGACCTTCGAAAATGGGCTGAAGCTGCGGAGTTCAACCTTATGGGCTCTCTGCGAAGACCACGCGAAAGACTGTCGAAAGTAGGATAATACAAGCTGGAATTCTAGAGTCTACGTTTTGTCTTCGCCAGGGACATGATTCTTTAAAATGCATGAGACATTATCAGGATTTAGCATTACCAGAAAAAGAAATCAGAGATATTAATAATCAATTGACAACGTGGAGAATTTTGAAATGAAGTCTTAGATCTAATCAGAAATGTCTTGTGACCTAATACTTTTGTAATTGATAAATGAGCAACCGGAAAAAAATTCGATAATTGTAGATCTTCGTAAGTTGTACCAGAAAATCCCATAAGAATTAACTTGAACATTAAGCATTTGGAAGGGAAATGATAGCTGTTTGTGATATGTAATTTTCTGATTATTCATTTGATTTTCATGTTGGGAGATAGTGTTTCGTAATTGAATGATAACTTTTTAAATCTGTGGCTCATAGAATATTAAAGATTATCTGCTATCTTATTCTCTTCCAAATTTAACTAAATTATTACAATCAAAGCGTACTTAGATTTCACACACAATTATATATTTATATAAATTAAAATATGATCTTTTATTGTTAGTGATTGCAGGAATATAGTAAAATAAACTCATGGTCACAAAAGGGAATCCAAAAAGGGAATATGAACGCTAAAGTGGAACAAACCCCAGCAACGAATCAAAATCTTGTTCTCAGTGTAGATAATAATGGTACTATTATTCACTCAAATGAAGCGAGTGAGCCTATATTAAAAGAATGGGGTGTAAGTGTAGGAGAAAAACTACCTTCGAGTATCGTAGATCTTGTACAAAGGGTAATCTCCCGAAATAGCCCTGAGAAAACTGAAGTTAAAGTGGGAAATAAGCTATATTTGGTTGTTTTTTCTCCCTTACCTGAAGAACAACGCGTAAGTATCTCTGGATTCGATATAAGTGACCAGAAAGAATTCGAAAAGGGTATGGTAAGTGAAACTCGAGAGAAAGCAGAACGGGATACCTTGGTGGAAGAATTAAGGAAGAGCGAAAAGAAGTACCGCACTCTCTTCGACACGATTGACGAAGGCTTCTGTGTGATCGAAGTGTTGTTTGATGAAGCAGACTGCCCTATTGACTACCGCTTTCTGGAAATCAACGCCTCTTTCGAGAGGCAGACAGGCATCAAGAACGCTGTTGGGCGACGGATGCGAGAGATTGCCCCCGAGCACGAAGAGCATTGGTTTCAGATCTACGGGAACGTCGCCCTAACGGGCGAGCCCGTACGCTTCGAGAATCCGGCTATTGCTCTCGGTCACTTCTACGACGTCTACGCCTTTCGCACCGGCGATCCCGATCACCGGCGGGTAGGTATCCTCTTCAACGACATCGCCAAGCGCAAGCGGGCAGAGGAGATGCTGCGGGAGAGCGCGGAGAGGCAGGCGTTCCTGCTGCAGCTCTCCGACGCCCTGCGGCCGCTCTTCGATCCTATCGAGATCCAGGCGGTGGCAACCCGCGTCCTCGGCGAGCACCTGGGCATCGCCCGCGTGGCCTACGGGGAGGTCACGGATGATGATACGTTCATCGTCTTCGAACGCAACTACGTCGCGCCTGGCGTCCCGTTGGTCACCGGTAGGTTCCGGATGGCCGACTTTGGTCCGAGCCTCCTCTCTGCGCTAAAAGAGGGGCGCACCATCGTCGTGCCGGACCTCGCATCCTCGACCGAACTTTCGGAGGCTGAACGGTCGGGATACGCGAATCTTGGCATTGCCTCCCTGATGGGGGTGCCGCTGGTCAAGGGCGGCCGGTTTGTGGCGGAGCTCGTCGTCCATCATACTGCCCCACGACAGTGGTCTCCAGCGGAGGTAGCACTCATCGAGGAGACGGCTGAGCGTACTTGGGCGGCGGTCGAACGGGCAAAAGCCGAAGAAGCTTTGAAAGAGAGTGAAGAGCGTTTTAGAACACTTAGTGAAACATCCCCAATTGGGGTAGGTGTGAGCTCAGCAGAGAGCAAAATTATTTACACCAATCCTGCATATGATCGGATTTTAGGTTATAATCCTAGCGAGCTTATCGGTAGGAACTCCACGGATGTCTATTGGAACCCCGAAGAGAGAAAGTCATGGTGTCGTACTTTGAAAGATAAGGGAGTAGTCCGGGATTTTGAGACAAAGTTCAAGAAAAAGGATGGTACGCCAGTTTGGGTTTCCATAAATACTTCACCTATTTCCTTTGGGGGCAGGAAAGCAGCGATGGGTACGATTCAGGATATCAGCGAGCGCAAGCAGGCCGAGGAGGCGCTACGCGAATCAGAACTAAAATTCCGTACCTTATCAAACACTTTAGAAGAGAAAGTTAAAGAACGTACAGTTGAGCTTGAGAAAGCTTATAAGTTTTTGCAAGAAATCGATATTATTCGCAAACAGGAAATTCACCATCGCATTAAGAACAATCTTCAGGTTATTTCTTCCCTTCTCGACCTTCAGGCTGAAAAGTTTAGAGGCAAGAAGAATATTGAAGATTCAAAAATTCTGGAAGCTTTCAAAGAAAGTCAAGACCGTGTCATTTCTATGGCTCTTATCCATGAGGAATTACACAAAAGTGGAGAAATCGATACTCTTAACTTTTCTGCATATATACACGAACTTTCTGGTAATTTATTTCTCTCCTATAGGCTTGGAAATGATGGCATAAGCCTGGATATGGATATAGAAGAAGACATTTTCTTTGATATGGATACATCTGTTCCACTAGGTATGATCGTTAATGAACTTGTCTCCAATTCTCTAAAACATGCATTTTCTGACAGGGATAAAGGAGAAATTAGAATTAAGCTCCACAGAAAGAAAAATAGAGAATCCGATATAGAAGACTGCTGTATCGCTTTCATTCTGTCTGTTTCAGACAATGGTATAGGTATTCCAAAAGATCTTGAAATCGAAGATATTGAAAGTCTGGGGCTTCAGTTGGTAACTACTCTCATAGACCAGTTAGATGGGGAACTTGAGCTGAAAAGGGATGATGGGACTGAGTTCATTGTTAGGTTTTCTATCACAGAAAGGGATAATCAGGCAAATTCTCCAACACAACAGTTTAATGAGTTTTGAGGTACCTATTAAATATTTTTTAAATTTAATATAAATTCCAGCTGCACACTTTCGTAGGAAGATTGAAACACTTTAACCTAATTTAGAAAATAAGAAGTAAATATATTTATAACTAAATTCAGGTCTTCAAATACCCTAATTATTTTTTGAAGTAAAATTCTTACTCTGTCAAGTCTACGGAAGCTAAAGAATTTTTCCAGCTACGGTTAAACGTAAAAATGCCCATCCTCCGCCAACCGGACAGAACTTCAAATACTTTTTGGTAACTGAATAATTGCCCAACAATTTTTTCTTTTCTATTTATCACATAAACTTTTTTTCCATTAGGAGTTACTGTATCTCCGTAAGAAAATATTCCTACATGTATCGTGGCAATAACAGTAAGTTATTGTGTCTATAATTGAAACAATGTTATAAACAGAGTCAGTCACATATACTCTTTTTCCGTCTACAGTTGCTGCAAATGCCAAATATGTTAAAATTCCATTCTCCAGCAGAAAAATCTACTTCATTTGACATTCGATCCACAATTTCAGAAATCATGGGGTCTGTGCAGTCATTGATGCTTTTGCATTGGAGGCAAACCAGATGCGCGTGTGGCTCCATATTGGGATCAAATCTGGCCTGATCTTTCTCTAAATTGAATTCCTGGATCAAACCTACCTCTTTCAAGATTTGAACAGTTTTATATATTGTTGCAAGACTGACTGTTGGATAGACCTTCTTGACCTCGCTATAAATTCTCTGAGCCGTTGGATGGGCATGATTGTGGAGAACAAATTGACCGATCGCTATTCTCTGGGGTGTAGCCTTGTATCCTTTTCCGCGCAGAGCTTTGATTATGAGTGGGTCTGAGTCCTGAAGGTTACTCATAGTTTATTATTAAGTAATAATCAATCTTAAATAGATTTGTGTTATATAGTTGAATATCGAACTGGAATGAGTTCTTTGGGGAAGTAAACCATTAGACTATCAAAACAGCATGTAAGAATTTTCAAGCTCTTGGAAAGTAGACCTAAATTAATCACTCTGGCAATCGGCACTCAAATCTCCCAAGAGGAGACAAGATTGAAGAGATTGCATACTAGAGATTTGGTCTTGAATTTTTAGTCAATGGGAGGTAACGTTATGACTGACGACAAAATGAATTCTGTAACGAGCGGAGCAAACAAACAAGAAACCGGTAGAGACATGTCGAACCGCGACTGGTGGCCGAACCATTTGAAGCTTGAGATCCTGCACCAGCATTCCTCCAAGTCCAACCCGATGGGCGAGGACTTCAATTACGCGAAGGAGTTCAAGAGCCTAGATCTGGCGGCTGTGAAAAAAGATCTTGCGGCGCTGATGACCGATTCGCAGGACTGGTGGCCGGCGGATTTTGGCCATTATGGCCCTTTGTTTATTCGCATGGCATGGCACAGCGCAGGCACTTATCGCGCCGGTGACGGCCGCGGCGGCGGCGGTAGAGGCCAGCAACGCTTCGCGCCGCTCAACAGTTGGCCGGACAATGTCAACCTGGACAAAGCGCGTCGTCTGCTCTGGCCGATCAAGCAGAAGTATGGCCGGAAAATTTCATGGGCCGACCTTATGATTCTTACGGGCAACGTCGCAATGGAAACTATGGGATTCAAAACGTTTGGTTTCGGGGGCGGTCGCGAGGACGTCTGGGAGCCGGACCAGGACGTCTATTGGGGCTCTGAGGACACGTGGCTGGGTGATGAACGCTACACCGGCGACCGGGACCTCGAAAATCCGCTCGCTGCCGTGCAGATGGGGCTGATCTATGTCAATCCGGAAGGCCCGAACGGCAATCCGGATCCGATAGCGGCGGCCAAAGATATCCGCGAGGTTTTCGCTCGCATGGCCATGAACGACGAAGAGACCGTTGCGCTCATCGCTGGCGGTCACGCCTTCGGAAAAACCCACGGTGCCGGCCCTGCGTCCCATGTCGGGCCTGAGCCAGAAGCGGCCAGTATCGAGGCGCAAGGTCTCGGTTGGAAGAGCAGCTTCGGCACTGGCAAAGGCGATGACACGATCACCGGCGGCCTGGAGGTCACCTGGACCAACACACCAACGAAGTGGAGTAACAACTTCTTCAGGATCCTGTTCGGCTACGAGTGGGAATTGACGAAGAGCCCGGCCGGTGCATATCAGTGGAAACCTAAAGGTGGCGCAGGTGCCGGCACGATTCCGGACGCCCACGACCCTTCCAAGCGTCACGCGCCAAGCATGATGACCACTGACCTTTCCTTGAGGTTCGACCCCGTCTACGAAAAGATTTCAAGGCACTTCTACGAGAACCCGGGTCAATTAGCGGACTCATTCGCCCGCGCATGGTTCAAGCTGACTCACCGCGACATGGGTCCGCGCGCCCGCTATCTCGGTCCGGAGGTTCCTGCCGAAGAGCTCATCTGGCAAGACCCAATCCCCGCGGTCAATCACGAGTTGATCGATGAGAAGGATATTGCCTTCCTCAAGGACAGGATCCTTGCCTCAGGGCTGTCGATCTCGCAACTGGTTTCGACCGCCTGGGTGTCGGCGTCCACCTTCCGTGGCTCCGACAAACGTGGCGGTGCAAACGGCGCACGAATTCGCCTCGCGCCGCAGAAGGATTGGGAAGTCAACCAACCAGCCGAACTGGCGAAAGTGCTGAACACTCTCGAGGGTATCCAGAGCGAGTTCAACAGCGCGGCCTCCGGTG
The DNA here is from genome assembly GCF_000007345.1 of Methanosarcina acetivorans C2A. NCBI lineage: Archaea > Methanobacteriati > Methanobacteriota > Methanomicrobia > Methanosarcinales > Methanosarcinaceae > Methanosarcina > Methanosarcina acetivorans. The sequence continues at coordinate 1,162,488 of NC_003552.1, forward strand.
GCAAGAAGGTATCGCTTGCTGACCTGATAGTTCTGGCTGGTTGTGCAGGCGTCGAGCAGGCTGCGAAGAATGCTGGTTACGATGTGACTGTTCCCTTCTTGCCGGGGCGCATGGATGCCTTGCAGGAGCAGACCGATGTTGTCTCCTTCGCTTTACTCGAACCGATCGCGGATGGCTTCCGCAACTATCTCAAGGCCCAGTACCCCTTACCGGCCGAGGAGTTGCTGGTTGACAAGGCGCAATTGCTGACTCTGACCGCACCAGAGATGACGGTGCTTGTTGGCGGCATGCGCGTGCTGAACACCAACTTCGGACATACCCAGCACGGCGTTTTTACCCAGAAGCCGGAAGCGCTAACCAACGACTTCTTCGTGAACCTGCTCGACATGGGTACGGAATGGAAGGCGGTATCGGACGTCAAGGACATATTTGAAGGGTGCGATCGCAAGACTGGCGAAGTCAAGTGGACCGGCACGCGTGTCGATCTCATCTTCGGTTCTAACTCCCAGCTCCGGGCTCTTGCCGAGGTCTACGGAAGCGCGGATGCGCAGGAGAAGTTTGTTCAGGACTTCGTGGCGGCCTGGACCAAGGTAATGAACCTTGATCGCTTCGACCTAGCCTGATCGAGTAGAAATGTCTTCAAGGGCTTGAAGATCTTCAAAACAAAAGACTTTACCCAGGCTGGAGAAAGGTATCGGTCGCTTGACAAGATAGGGCAGGAACATATGATTGGTAAACTTGTGGGCGACCTGAGCCACGTCACCATTCCAGCTATTCAGAGACGTGAAAACGAAAACTCACGGCAGGCTGATGAGACTTTGCAGCATCTGTAGATCCAGAAGGAGTTCGAGGATATATTGAAATAAGAGACTTTTTATTATTTTCTGGTTTTTCGTTTTCCCTCTATATCGTGCAAAACAATAAAATTTTAATTATATTGATATATTTTTTCTATTTATGGGAAAAGGAAACATTGCAATAGATAAATCAATGATAAAAACGATAGTTGACGGCAAAATAATAATTCCTTTGCCAAAAGTTTTGGTTGGAAATCGATACTATCCCATGTTCTCTATATTCTCCCCTACTCAGTGTGATAGTTGTGGAAGTAAATTACATGTTAACTCTCATCACACTCGTTTTATTATATCACGTTACGGCACTATATCTCTCAATGTTACATACTGGCTTTGTCCCACTTGTAAGAAACATTATCATGATCAGGTTATTGGTGTTCAGGGTTCTGCAAATTACAGTTCTGAATATTATGATACACAAATAAATGTCAGATACGATGGACGATGCAGTCTGCACAATTCTCGGCGAATTGGGGAAACATATACAGAAGGAGTAATAAATGTCTGTGGAAGAGCTCCTTGTCCCACTTCATTGTGGTTATATGAACAGAAACTAGCAAAACTTTCAAAGCAAGAACTTTTGAACCAAGGAGTTAGCTTTGAAGAAACATTGTATGTTGATGGGAATTGGATCAAGAATGGATGGAAAAAAAAGCTTGAAGAATTTATTGGAACGAAACTCACAAAGAAAGAATGGAAAAAAATGCGATATAAATCTGTTTACGTTGTTGCTACCAAAGAGAAGGTCATTTTAGATTTTGAAGTAACTGAGAGGTTACCAACAATTGAGGCTCTGATGCCTCTTTTTATACGAATAAAGAACCGATTTCCTGAAGATAAAATCAAAAAGATTGTTTCTGATGAGGATAAAGCGATCATTGGAGCCGTAAAAATGGTCTTTCCTGAAGTGACTCATTCTTTTTGTGTGTTTCATCAATTAAAAAACGTTAGTAAGAGGTATTATGAGGAATTCAGTTCTATTGAAGAGATTCCAGATAACGATAAGATTACCTACAATGAGATATCTCAATTGATACTTTCTGATACGGTTATCAGTGCTGTTGCGCATATTCAGAAGATACGAGAATTTAACTCTGATCTTGAACTTTCTGAAGCGTCTCATAAAGCGATTTCTTATGCCGAAGAGATTTTCAGCAAGAATGTGAGCTTCTTGAAAAAAGGTTTTACACCTGAGACAGATAATACAATGGAACAGATATTTTCTTTGATATGTGATATAGTAGACAAAGCGAGGTCATTCAAAACCAATAATGGACTAACTAATTTTTGTTACAATCTATTTACTTTTTTCAACAAACGGTGTTTCAGCACTGGAAAATGGAAAGGTTTCTCACCTTTAATGAGAGCAAGATTCCAATATGGATAATGCTAGAATTGGAGAATAATTAGTTCTTAAACTTGATGGCTTATAGCTGTAGCTGTCGGAAATTCCCACAAAAATAGTTCCACAATTTGGAAAATTTTGGTGGATGCTTGTGTGAATGAATCAACATTTTTAAATGAGTGAATTGATTTGCTCAAATTGGGATAAAATTTTGTGGTTGTCTTGAGATTGAAGAAAAACCAGAAAAAATTAAAAAGACTCTGAAATAAAGAAGGCTATCCTCGAATTCTCTATTTTTTATCGCGGAATTGTCCATTGATTGCACTCACTTTGGCTTCTGGGTTGCCTGATTGTTATGCTAGATTACTATTTCCGCAAGTTAACAATCTCTATGAATCAACGACCCCACTCTTGTTTTCCCGTCAGATGTCTCATAAATCCCTGGAATTGATCAAAAAACTACAGAGGCACTTTAACTCATGGGAATAAGCAAAGTTGAAGAGCTTGCGAACTGCGATATCCAGAGGCTTACTGAAAGGTTCGGGAAAATGGGTCTCCGGTTGAAACAGGCGGCACATGGTCTGGATTTCAGTGAAATTGAGGAAAGTGGGGAAGCTATAAAATCAATTATCTGGAGCAGTACTTTTAAGGAGAACACAAACGATCCAATAAAAATAGCGGGGTATTTAGAGATGCTTGCTGAGAGCGTGCACAAATCTCTCTTTAAGCATCGATTATATTTTTTAAGATCTCCGGCCCCCCTCCTTCCCAAAAATTCGGTAATTTTCGGAGGCTGGAAATGTTAAGGAAGGTATGCACTCCATCTGGAGTGAATCATTAGCTGAAGAACTTGATCTGAGTCAGAGTATCCAGTATGTATTATTATAGAACCTAATATTATAGAATGTAATATTATATCACTATAATCGATTAATATCACTATAATCGTAACTCTGGAAGGGGGAAATCCAAGAGTACAGAATCGAAAGCGAGGGGATGCCATTGACGAAAGTTGTAGAGATCTCTCCAACCACTAGACATGAAGGCCACTCCAAGCTCACCCTGAAGGTGAATGATCAGGGTATCGTCGAGCGAGGAGACTGGCTCTCTATCACCCCGGTAAGGGGTATTGAGAAACTCGCCATAGGTAAGACGATGGAACAGGTTCCGAAGATTGCATCTCGGGTCTGTGGTATCTGTCCCATCCCCCACACCCTGGCAAGCATCGAGGCTATGGAGGCCTCTATCGGCTGCGAGATCCCCACGGACGTAAAGCTCCTGCGGGTCATTCTCCATGCCGCGAACCGCCTCCACAGCCACGCCCTGCACAATATCCTGATCCTTCCGGACTTTTACATCCCCGGGACGGAGACGAAGATCAACCCGTTTTCCAAGGAGCAGCCTTTAAGGAGCGTTGCGGTGAGAATTTTCCGCATTCGTGAGATTGCACAGACCATTATAGCCGTCGCAGGCGGCGAGGCGATCCACCCCTCCAACCCGAGGGTCGGCGGGATGTACCGCAACGTGAGCCCCCGGGCAAAGCAGAAGATGGCCGACCTGGCAAAGGAAGGCCTCGTCCTTGCCCACGAACAGATGGAGTTCATGCTCGAGGTCATCAGGAACATGCAGAATAGGGGGTTCACCGATGTCGCGGGCAAGGAGATCCCGATTCCCAGAAATCTAGGGTACCACAACCAGGGGGTTATGGCCACAGCCCCTATGTACGGCTCATCCAGTCTGGACGAGAAGCCCATGTGGGACTTTGCCCGGTGGAAAGATACCCGACCATGGGATTGGTACATGGGTGAGGTTACCATCGATCTTGAGGATCCGAGCTACCCGATAGGCGGCACCACGAAGGTCGGCACTAAAGCCAATCCCCGGATGGAGGCCTGCAACACCGTTCCGACCTACGACGGCCAGCCGGTTGAGGTCGGTCCGAGAGCAAGACTCGCTACTTTCAAGAACTTCACCGAGAAGGGCACCTTCGCCCAGCACATCGCCAGGCAGCTGGAGTACCCCAACTGCTTCTACACCATCCTCAAGTGCCTTGACAATCTGGATACTTCGGGAAAGGTCCTCGCCGACCACATCCCTCAGGGAGACGGGTCCATGGGCTGGGCTGCAAACGAGGCCCCGCGCGGGACCGATGTCCACATCGCACGGGTGAAGGACGGGCGGGTGCTGTGGTATGAGATGCTTGTACCCACAACCTGGAACCTCCCGACCTGTAGCCGCGCTCTGACGGGAGCGCCCTGGCAGATCGCCGAGATGGTTGTCCGGGCCTATGACCCGTGCGTTGCGTGCGCAACCCACATGATCGTAACGGACGAGGAGAACAGGATAGTTGCCAAGAAGCTCCTCCAGTGGTGAAGGGAAATGGATTCGCTGTACTCCGAGATCGTGGTGGCAGGCTGTGGCACCCCGCTCTATGCGGACGATGGGTTCGGACCCGCAGTCGTGGAGAGTCTCAAGGGACTTGAGCTTCCCGAGAACGTCACGGTCGTTGACGCAGGGCTCGGAGGTCCCCATTTTGTCTTTACCCTCCTCAATCCCGAGTCCACGAAGACTCTTATCATCGTGGACATTGCGGACTTCGGAGGGGAACCCGGCGAACTCAGGTGGCTTGCCGTTGACGAGCTCCCCGTCGGGAGCTACCGGGACGCCCACTCCTGGGATCTGGCCGAGCCACTCCAGTACATTAAGGATGATATCCGGATCCGGGTCCTTGCATGCCAGAAGAAGTACGTTTCTACCCCTGAGATGGTCATCGGGATTACAGATGAGGTGCAGAGAGCCATTCCGGACGCTGTATCCGAGATACTGAAGGAAATCGGGATGAATTATGGAACTGCTTAAGAAGGTGGAAGCTACAAAGGAGGCGAAACCAGTGGCAAACAAGATCAAGCTCGGGCATGTACACTTTAGCGGCTGTACCGGCTGCCTTGTGTCCGTGGCCGATATCTACCAGGGACTTCTCAAAATCCTGGACGACTACGCCGACCTCGTCTACGCCCTCACGCTTGTCGACGTCCGACATATCCCGGAGATGGACGTGGCGCTTGTCGAGGGGTCGGTCTGCATCCAGGACCGTGAATCGGTGGAGGATATCAAGGAGACGCGGAAGAAGTCCAGGATCGTGGTGGCTCTCGGCTCCTGTGCGACCTACGGGAACATCACCCGGTTCTGCCGCGGAGGGCAGCACAACCAGCCCCAGCATGAGTCCTTCCTCCCTATCGGGGATCTCATCGACGTGGATGTCTACATCCCCGGATGCCCTCCAAGCCCGGAGCTAATAAGGAACGTCACTGTCATGGCGTACCTGTTCCTGGAAGGGAATGAGGAACAGAAGGCCCTTGCAGGCAGGTACTTAAAGCCCCTCATGGCCCTTGCGAAGCGTGGCACAACCGGATGCTTCTGCGACCTGATGAACGACGTGATCAACCAGGGCCTCTGCATAGGCTGTGGCACCTGCGCTGCATCCTGTCCCGTGCGGGCGATCACCCACGAGTTCGGGAAGCCGCAGGGTGACCTTAACCTCTGCGTCAAGTGCGGGTCCTGCTATGGCGCCTGCCCGAGGTCGTTTTTCAACTTCGACGTGATTCCTGAATTCGAGAGCATCAGCGAGCTAATCGCAGACGCGCTTAGGTGAGGTGAGAAAGATGGTTTCGGATCCGTATCTCGGAAAATACACAACCTGCATCTCGGCACGGAGCACGGACAGGGAGATCCTGAAGAAGGCACAGGACGGCGGCATCGCCACCACTCTCATGGTCTATGCCCTCGAAGAGGGGATAATCGACGGGGTCATTGTGGCAGGTGAGGGCGACCTGCCCTGGAAGCCCAGGCCATTCGTCGCGATGAGCCGCAAGGATATCCTCAAGGCACAGAAGGCTAAGTACAACATCAGCCCCCAGATCTCCTGGATCAAAGAGGCGACCCGGTCCTTCGGCCTCGACAAGGTCGGGGTCACCGGCGTCTGCTGCCAGATACAGGCTGTCAGGAAGGCCCAGCTATATCCTATCAACATGCGGGATGTCCCCGGCAAGATCGCGTTCGTAGTAGGGCTCTTCTGCATGGAGAACTTCCTGTACGATTCCATACAGGCCATTGTCGAGGACCACACGAACCAGAGCCTCAGCTCCGTAAAGAAGATGAGGATCGGGAAGGGTAAGTTCCAGGTCTACACCGAGCGTGGGAACGTAGCCACCGCGCCGCTCCAAGCGACCCATAAATACGGGCAGCCCGGCTGCTACGTCTGCCTCGATTATGTCTCAAACCTCGGCGACATCTCAACCGGCTCGGTCGGAAGCCCCGACGGCTGGTCCACGGTCTTCGTCCGCACCAGGGTGGGGAATGACATCTGGTCCAAAGCAGTCGACGCAGGCCTTTTTGAGACTAAGCCCATCGAGGAGGTCAAACCCGGCCTGGAGCTCGTCATGAAGCTTGCGAAGATAAAGCTCGACGGGAACCGGAAGACACTCGAGGAACGCAGGAATTTCGGTGTTAATAAGGCGTTAAGGGATCCTTACGCCTGAATTTATCTTTTTTTCGTCATAGAAATTATTCGGCGTTATTGCACCAAAAAAAGAGATGGGAGGTTCTCATCCTCAAATTCTGATTTCCAACTCTGTAACTTATCTATCGAGCTATAGCGGCTGAGAGATGCCGAATCTATGGGAGTGGAGTCTCTTCAAATATTGTACTTGGGAATTAAAGAATAGAATTTCAGTGTCAATAATTCCTATGCAACACAAACTCATAATCATACCTAAAAAGTACTAGGAACCATTTTTCACATATAAAAATAATAATGTGAATCAAGTTCTGAGAATTTTTGTGCCTCAGTTTCACTCATTACTTGACCAACTTTCCTTGAGACTGATATAGTAACAGGCATTCTTGAGTACACAAAAGTATTGTTCCAGTCTAATTTAGTAAATGATAATATTTCCTTGCATACTTGAACCAATGAAGTGTCTAAATTGAAAGGCCTTATCTCCAAGGCTCTTGGAATTGAAAAACCAGGATAAGTGTTTAAAGAAGGGACAAAGCCTGTTGAAAATAAGAAACCCGATGTATCATCTTCAAGTGACAGTAATGTTCCTCTCAAAATAGGATATCGGCCTTGGGTGAATAGTTTTAAACTTGACTCTAGTATCGTAATAAAATCCTTTTGAGGAACATTTTTTGTGGCTTCACGAAAGCCTTCTAACTCATCATTCCAGAAGTTAGAACTTTTATGAACTACGACCCTGTTTGGATTTTGTCGTCTTATTGATCTGTAATGTTCCAAAACGTAATTCATTAAATTGTAGGCGTCATCTTTAGATAAATGGGGACTTTTAGGATGCTTCATATTAGTCCAATTAAAAGAGTCTCCTCTTAATACAAAACTTTCTCCTGTATCTAAAAAAATTTGAGCTAAGCTAGCCCTTCTAGTTTCTTTACCCTTCTCATTAAAAAAAGAAATACCAACATAGCATGTGTTTTCCTCTAAGTGCGTAAGTTTCCAAGGATGTCCTTTTTGGCATTTGTATAACATACCAACTACAAGATTCCAAGCAACTATGCATCTCTCTTGTGTTCCGTCTAACAAAAGTGTTTCTGGTCTAACGATTTGAGATGGGATCTTTTGTTGCATGGCCAGTAGCTTAATTCTATTGCGAAAATCATCAATCCCAACTTTAATCAAAGGTTTATCTGTTTCTGAGCATTCACAAATAGTATAAAATTCTTGTGGAAAACTGATTAAAATTATGTCAGGAGGAGTTTCTTTTTCATAAATTAGTTTTAATTTTCTTTTTATTAGGTTCAAAGCCGCTTCTGAAGAAGAATTTGCTGCTTGTAGTTTATCTAAATCAGTAGGCTCTATTATTGATTCCCATTCTGGATTAAAAACAAACCTGAATTTTAACTTTGAATTCGAATTCAAACCTGGAAATGGTATTTTCCAAGGTTTTATTTCTCCTAAAGGTAATATTTTATACTGAAGGGTTTCAAATAACTCCTTTGTCAGAGCAATAGATTTGGAAGAACCAATAATTCCTACTTTAAATTCTCTAAAATCATTATTTTTACTACCTGAGAAGCGGGGACCATATTTTGTTAGCCCAATGCACGGATTTAAAGATGTTCCTCCACTATTAAACAACAGCTTTGGCTCTTTAATGTAATCTACTTTAAACCCTTTCATTTCATTCCTCGAAATAATCAGTCAACTTTGGATAATAATTGTCTTCGTAGTCAAAATTCTCATCGAATATTTCTCCACTCTCCACTTTGCAGGGCATCTCAAATATCATTCTCTCAAAAGTAAATTGATTTTTATAATTAAACTGGTTAAAATCAAGTATATTTGAATTGGAAATCTGTAAACCTATAGCCTTCAATAAAAAGTACATTTTACTTTTCTCAGGATCATTAAACGCTTTTGTGGGAGGGAACTTATAATTCAGCCTTTTTGCGTGTTCACCAGTTATTATATTTTTCCCGTCAGTACTAAATAATCTATAGTTGTCAAATAGTACAAAAAAATGTCCATTAAGTACCATCGTCCTGAATTTCAAAGCCCTATGAACAATGAAATTTATGGAGCCGTCTTCTTTGAAATAAATTCTTGATAAGTACCTTAACTTTTCATTTTCAACTTTAATTTTTGATATTGCACAATCAAAGTCTGTATGTGGTTTATACAAACTTTTTCCAAAGAGACGAAAACCTTGCTCTGAAGCTTTTTGAATTATTTGAGTTCGAATCAGTTGGGATATCAAGCTATTCTTATCGGTAGACTCAAGCCCTATGTCACAAAAGTTAATTTTCCGGTAAGAGTTAATTTCACAATAGTCTGACAACAAATTTTCGGGAATTTCTCTAATTGAATATAAAATTCCTTTGAATGGAACATGAAATTTCGAGGAATTATTTCCCCAATATGAGTTTAAATCAACTTGAGACTTCAGCTCTGCTAAACAAATAGATTCTGGGAATGATTTCACTAAATAGCAGTTACTATCCAACTTCTCGGGTTGAAAGACTAAATTCTCAGTTTCTTCTAAGTAGTCTGCTCCAGAATCATAAACATTATCTTCTCTAATTTGCTCGATTTTTTGGAATAATTTAACATAACTCGCTTGATAGACTTTTGTGGAATTGATAAATTTTATAAAGGATCCATAATTTGAATCTTGTAATTCTGTGACCCTTTTAATCTTATCGTAAAAATGGCGCAGTTCTTCCTCAGATTGAATTGACAAATCGAATATTTTTTTCCATTTGTTTATATTAGCTACCTCTCTAACAAATATAAACAGATTGAATTCTTCTTTTAAACTGCTCATGAAATATTTAGCGAATTCCTTTAGAAAATCTGTATCGCTTAAACTCAGTTTTGTCTCTTTGACTTCTACAACTGTTCTTTTATATCCATCAAGTTTTGGATTTCTAAATACTTTATCTGAGAAAATACCCTCAATATTTGAGTCGTGTTCCAAGTGATAACCTTGCAAGTTTAGGAATTCGATTATTTTCTTCCCATATTCTTTACTATTTTGTGTTGTAGCTTCGCGCTCTCCTTCCAAATTTATAAACGGCATTCTGCTCCCTTCATAACTTTTTAGGAGAAATCATTGAGTTAATTAGGTAATATAATTATAATCATGAAATGTAAGCACTTCACTAACATCAAAAATTCATAATATTATAAAGACAACTCTAATATTTATAATGGTAGTAATTGTATTCGAAAACATTTTTGCTAACAAAAAGTAATGTTTTGCTATCGTAGGCGCAGCGTCAAGATGTAAAAGGTAAAGTTATAATCATAAGGTTCCTTGGTGCTTATTAACCTAATTATGAGGATAAATACTGCTAATATTGTACCATCTGTAACGCGTTTTATGAATCTACTGATTCTACTTCGCTTTTTTTGCCCGTTTCCGCCCGATATCTTCTCCTTTCGCGAGCATGCGGGCGTGGAGGGAAGTTTTAAGATGAGTCTAAAAAAGCTTATTTTAAGCAGATTGTTAAAGCTGAGAAAGTAAAAGCATGAGTAACTTTATCAGTTTTTCAATTGTCATAATATAAATGCTATAATTGCTATAGTAACTATTATGTCAGAAACTACAACTATACAGATATCTAAAGACACCCGTGATGAGTTAAAAGCCATTGGGAAAATGGGGGATGACTACAATACAGTTATACGAAAATTGATCCATGAACACAACTGCAATAAACTTATAGAAGAAGGCGATAGGCTCATAAGAGAACATCGTGATGAGTTCGTGAGCATCGATGAGCTTTAAAGTTCTGATCCACCCTAAGGTCTTCGAAAAGGTTCCTGTAGATCGTAGGGATCAAATAAAAGATGCCCTTCAAGAACTAAAAGACCCCTTGCCAGGGGGAAACAAAAAAGAAGTAAAAGGAAGTCACAAAACTGTCTATCGGCTTCGTATAGGCGATTTTCGTATTTTATACGAAATTGATTTTGAACGAAGCGAGGTTCTTGTTTTTAATATAATAACGGCTGAACAGGCGCATAAGAAGTACAACCGTTTTAAATAATCCCTAAACGTTTTTTTCTCACGATTGAAAAGAGGCAGAAAAGTGTGAGAGTCAGAACGTCGAAGACATAATAAAGATACATCCGAAGAGGCGAGGGCTCACTTCATCCTCATCATGTGCACTCTTCTTGGGATCCTGGCTGTTTTCTCCTCTTCGGGCTACTGGGTTACTCTCTTCCTCTCTCCCTCTCTTCCTCTCTTCCTGGACTATATGAACCTCTCATGGCTTCTCCTTATCTTTTTTTGCCAGCATCTGCCCGATATCTTCTCCTTTCGTTAGCATACGGGCGTGGAGGGAAGTTTCAGATTAATTGAATTTACTCAAATCAAGCTTGAAAACGCTATTGGAAATATGTCTTAGTAAATCGGAGGAAAATTTAAGCTTCCGGTTAAATAAGGTTATACGGAATTAAGACTAATTGATATTTATGGGATCAACAGCAGAAATCGAGAAGAGACTTATCGAACTCGATAAGGAAATTCATTCCATCCTCAACATGGTTAGAAAAAAAGAAGGAAAAAGCTCAAAGGAAATTGTAGAATCGGCCTGTGGGGCATGGGGTTACGATGTAGAGAGTGAAGAGTTTGTTGACCAGCTGAGGAAATCTTCACGTCTGGATTGGGTAGAATGAAATTTTTTGTAGACACATCGATATTTGTTGACTGTCTTCGAAAAGAGGTCATTCCGTCTTCCAAAAGCTTTCTGGAACGTATCGGAGATGAATATTCAGGTTATACGTCATCAATTACCGTCGCCGAACTGAGTGTTGGCGCTCACCTTTCAAGATCCCAGGATGCCCTTGAAAAAACACTTGAACTACTTAATATTGTAGAAGTAATAGATCTTGATTCGAGAATAGCAATAGATGCAGGGAAAATTTATGCTGATCTCATCAGAAGCGGAAAGAGAATTGAGTTGAATGACTGCCTGATTGCAGCAACAGCCCTTTCTCTAGGCATAAATAGAGAATAGTAACCAGAAACAAAAAACATTTCATTCGAATAGAAGATATTGAAGCAGTAACTCCTGAAGAGACTTGGATTTAATCTTGATCCAACCAATTGAAAACTTGATTTCAAAACCCCTACTATTTTCTATTCTTCGATTTTCTTTCGAGTTCATGCTAAACAATACCGAATACAACTGGTAATTTAGACATTGGAGACTTCCACGAGGGTCAGGTAAGGTTTGGATACTTGTTGCGAAAGGTCTTCAGTCCCAAAGCTCTCAATGTACAGCTCTATAGCTTCTTTAATATTTTCTTCGGTTTCTTCAAGGGTTTCACCCTGAGAAGTCACATTGAGTTCAGGACATCTTGCAATAAAAAAGTCATCTTCTTTTGTTATAGCTACGAGAAATTGTCTCATGGTCTACTCCAAGTCTGGTTTTCACATGTTTTTCTTCAAATATTTGTTGCGATTCTATTTTATATTGGCGTAGAAACTGTCCAGTCAGGTAGTGTGCTTAGTTTACAAAACTTGCTTTATACCATTAATTTTAGAGAGATTGAAACTCAATTTATTTTTGTGTGTAGGTTTTACCATAAAATCTGTGCATATTCATGGTTGAGTTTTTAGGTTCTGTCCTTCTTTTTTGACAGTGGGACCGTCCGGTATCTGCTCACTTCGTGGGCATGCGGGCGTGGGGGGACGTTTTAAAATGAATTTTTAAAAAAAATTGAAAACTCTTTCATAATCAACAAGGTGCTGCTTGATCCCTACACCTAAAACTCTCCTATTTTTCACCGTTGAAATTATTAGCGTTATCTACACGAACATGGGGTGGAGTAGAGTTCATCCCGGGATGATGAATCTTAAAGCAAAATAATTTTAGGATTGAACAATCTGTCTCTTGTAATAAATTATTGAGAATGATGGCTTAAAAGTTATGAAAGAATAATGAACAGTAATTTGGAGAGAGATAAGACGAAAAAAAACATATGGTTCGTGATTGCCTCGTTGAGTTATATTATAGCAATTGGTTTTATTATTGCATATTTTATCGGTGGATACTTTCCCTATATAGTTATAGCTGTGATGTGGGCGTGTATAGGAAGTCTGGATATACAGTACTTCTCTAATTTTCATTTCCTCATAAACGAGGCTGTTCGATACCTTTATATGTGATAAAATCTGCCTCCGTATGTCTTTTCCGCCATATAAATCTGGATATGCCCCTAAAATTGAATTAAAGGCAAAAGAATGTATTGATGCCGTATTAAGACCTCTCAATGACCATGTAACCATAAAGATCAATGGTTCCCTTACAAGTGAAGACGTTTTTCGTACTGTTGTAAGTATGGCAGTCAACAGGAATTCTGTTCATTCAGTCTCAACACAGTATCAGGATGTTGCTTGTGAAACCTCTCTTCGATACCACCTTAAGAAACTGGATATGGATGAACTGATCAAATCGAATGAAAAGATTCTCCTTCAAGAACTAATAGAAACCCTAAAAACAGGTAAAAGCTACGAATTCGCTGTCGATTATACCAATGATCCCTATTACGGGAAAAAAGATTCATCTAACGAGAAATATGTAATAGGTGGACAGGCTAAAAAGTCAACAAACTCATTTTACTCGTATGTCTCCCTTTATATCATTAACAAAACTGAGAGGTTTACCTTATCAGTTCTTCCTGTCGAAAAGAAAAAGACAAAGGTTGAATATCTCTCCCATTTCATTGATCTCATCAAAAGACTGGACTTTAAAATTAAAATTCTCTGCCTGGATAGAGAGTTTTGTACTATTGACGTTTTTAAATTTTTGCAAAGTAAGCAGATTCCACACATCGTTCCGGTTATTAAAAAAGGAGAGCGGATGAAGAAACTACTTAAGGGAAATAAGGCGCGTAATGAACAATATGTTATGGGGAACTCTAAGAAAAATATTCTTTTGGACATTGTAATTGACGTCAAGTATCTGAAAGGCAAAAGAGGAAAAAAGGGACGTAAGAACCTTGGTTTTGTGGTTTTTGGAGTCAAATGGTCTCCAAGAAAGGTCAGTACGGTTTACAGAAGAAGATTTGCTATTGAATCGTCGTACAGGATGAGAAATGTAGTTAAACCAAAGACCTCATCCAAAAACGCCAGTATCAGGTACTTTTATGCACTGATATCTTTCCTGTTAAAAAACGTATGGCTATTTCTTCAGAAAAAGCATTTTACGATTGTCAAAAGAGGCCCTCAGGTAATAGATGAGGACAAGTTCAGATTTAGAATGTTTGTAGTTCTAATTGAGGAATGGTTGAAAAGAAAGTTGAGAGTTAGGTTAATGGTGGAGTGTTTGAGGTAAATGAAGGTGAGTGAAAGGTGGAGGAGAGATTTTTAGCGAAGTACTGATATAGTACTTGGTATACTTAGCAGGAGAAAAGAAAAATGAACGATGAAAGCGAGACAGGACTAAATAGTCGCTCCAGGGCAGTGTAGCTTTGGTTGAAACTCCATAGATGCTGCGACTTCAGTCGTGGGAGCTGTCGCTTCTGAAGCATTCCTGGATAAAATCCATATTGACATTACTTTCGGATAATAGCCCAGCAATCAACCCTTGAGATTTGAATGAGATTGAGATATTCAAATAAGAAATTTGGGAACTGGATAGATATTTATTACCTGCAAGCTCATTTTAATACTCTTTAAGGCTCTTTTTATAATATATTTAAAATAATGTCCATGGATAGTTAGAATATCACCCGTTTGTAAGGCGGGATCATTTACTCTTTCCTATCCCTCGCCGTCAGGCGGAATGCTAGTTTTTTCTAATACTAGCAAAAACACTAAAGTTTGCCACGGCGCCAGCTAATTTTCAAAGCTAATTAGCAAAAGCTTAATGCTATATTATATTTACAACTTATTATAATTATCGTAGTCGTAAATACGAAAATCAGTATAGAACTATAAATCAGTATAGAACTATAAATCAGTATAGAACTATAAATCAGTATAGAACTATAATCAGTATAGAACTATAATACGAACGCATAACGATGAGGCGCTGAGCAAGGATATATCCCTTACAGTAGGTTTTAATCTTTCTAATGAAAACGCATTTATGCAAAATCCGTAATCAGCGTCTGCCCCTTATTCCTTTCCCTTAGTCTTGAAACCCCTACATCCACAAGCCTTATTTTTTGACTTCCGATAAACTCAGAAAGTAGCTGCATATCTGTCCTCCTAATTACGAAGATATCTGAAGTCCAGACCGGGATAGTCTTTGAGCGTGTATGTAGAGAAATCATTATAACGAACTTTTATTTTACAGCTTTAGGGAGAGCTTTCATATATCCGTGTATGACAGAATAAACAAATGTTTTTGCAATAAAAATTTAATTTCAAGACCCCCTCTAAGCTGGTTTACGATAACAGTTTATTATTAATATACTCAGAGTTATGAATAAATACGGAAAGATAGATTCAAATATAGATACAATACTTGCATTCTTAATAATAAAAATAGTATGGGTAAACCAGAAAGTATTACACCACGATTCGGCATAGACATTGTAAAACCATGAACTGTTATACATATTATACAGATTATAAAAAAATAGCGGGATAAATAAAGCAAAAAACAATTTTAAGTAACTCGATTTACTCATACGGTGTCTTTCTTTTCTTGTCATCCTACAGTATAAATATAAAATAAATAATACAAATAATGCTACAATAACAATGTAAACAACCGGTATCCCGTATAATGCTACAGTATGACTCGTTGTTACAGCATGACTCGTAACTTCTATTTCTCCTGTACCAGAACCAATGATTGCACTTTCATTGTCCACGCTTCCTTATATGTTTTGAAAAGTTAAAAGATTTTTTGTTTCACCCAGCACCCTTAGACTTGATAAACCTTATTTTATCTCCAGTGGAAAAGTGAGATTTAGAAATCCGTAATCATCGTCTGTCTCTGATCCCTCTCCCTCAGTCTTGAAACCGTCAGTTGAGCTGATAGCTATCGAATATGTTCGCAGCAGTAACCATCTTATTGCCTGGTTGAGGATCTAATCAATCCTATTACATGCTCTTTTATTGGAGACAGTACGAATCGGAAAACAATAGAAATCATCAAAGAGACGAATAGTCAGACTAAACATCAAGTACTGCATTATAAGAGGTAATGGGGGATTATGATAATGGCAGCCAATGAAAAAGAAATGAGGATTAAGATAGTCAAAGACGGACCGTATCGGGTTACAGGTGGAGTGCCGCTTTTGGAACAGGTAATTGTTACCGATGACGCCGGCCACACCAGGGAATTAATTGATATAAAGGAATACCCCCGGCGGGAATCCTATATTTTATGCCGCTGTGGCTCATCCGAAAACAAGCCCTTCTGTGATGGGACCCACAGCAAGATCGGTTTTGACGGTAGCGAAACAGCCAGCAGAAAGCCTTACATGGAAAAAGCGGAAACGGTTGAAGGTCCTGATCTAAAGCTCACCGATGCCCCCGAGCTCTGTGATCATTCCCGTTTCTGCCAGCGGTCTGGCGGAATAAGGGATCTTATACAAAAATCAGATGACCCGGAAGCCAGACAAACCGCCATAGAGGAAGCCATGATCTGCCCGTCGGGACGGCTGGTCCTGTGGGACAAGAAGACAGGCAAACCCTTTGAAAAAGAATTTGAACCATCTATTGTACTGGTTCACGACAAACAAAAAAATTGTGAAGGCCCCCTCTGGGTTCGAGGTGGTATCCCCATTGAATCTGCAGATGGCAGCATGTACGAATCCCGAAACAGAGTTACCCTCTGCCGCTGCGGGAAGTCAGAGAACAAGCCCTACTGTGACGGCAGCCACTGGATGAACAGTCAGCAGAAGCTCGAGTTCAGGAAGAAGTGGGGCCTGGAATGAGTGAGTTCCTTGATTCATAGAGATTCTTAACTTGTTGAAATAGTAGTCTCGCGTAACATTCAGGCAATCCAGAAGCCAATATGAAAGCAATCAATGGGCTATTCCGCGATAAAAAATAGAGAATTCGAGGGTATCCTTCTTTATTTCAATATATCCTCGAACTCCTTCTGGATCTACAAATGCTGCCAAAGTCTCATCAGCCTGCAGCAAGCTCAGAGGAATATTTTCGTTTGCCAGCAGGCGCATCAGTCTACTTACTGATAAATCTCTACAAGAGAAACCCTTTCTGTCCTGAGTAAATCGCTCGCATACATCAGACATGCTTGAGTATCATTATGGGCCAGGCCGGGATAGTTCCGGAGGATCTCCGACTCAGTCCTCATGAGCTAGCAGGTCGATAATAAACTCTACTGCAAGGCGTGTACCTTTGATAATATGCTTGCCTGTAAGGACTGCGGGGTCGATAACATATGTTTTCTCCAGTTCATAGATCTCTACAATGCTTTTTTTATACACAAATTGATTCAGTTAAGATTCTGCCAGGCAGTGTGCCAATTTTCTGTAAAATTCCAAATTTTAAGAGGTTTTTGAGTCAAGAATTCGAAATCAATAGATTAGTTTCACGTACAGTATCCAAAAATTTGACATTGAATTTACAGCAAATTCGCGACACCGCCAAAATAACAGAAAGTGGGTTAATGACTCTATGAATACTTTTTTAAGGCAGAATTTTAATTTGAGAACCTCTTAGAGGTGAAGTAGATTATGGAAAAAGAAAATGATGAAAATATAACTAAGAAATTAAGTCTAAAAAAGGTGCTATTCAATAGTTTATTTGTTTCTTTATCAATTTTAGTATTAGGATTTGTTATAAATTATAAATATGCAGTAGGATATATATTTATTCTTGTTATTCACGAATTAGGTCATTATATTATAGCAAAATTTTTAAAAGTAAGTGTTGCTTTTGGAGGATTCACTCCTGTTGGAGCATATATAATTCATGAAAATCCTAAAAATTGTAAAGAAAATGCACTTATTGCAATGGGAGGGCCGTTATTTGGAGGCCTACTTGGGCTCATTTACTACATAGTTTATTATGTTACAGGGAATAATACATTTTTAGTATTAACTTTTACTTCAATAATACTAAATTTAGGTAATCTAATACCTGTAAGCCCTCTTGATGGTGGTCAGATAGCTGAAGCAATCTCTCCTACTCTATGCTATATCGGATTTCCAGTTTTAATATATTTGTTTATATTATTAAATAGTTTAAAAAGTAAGATACTATTGCTTTTTATTATAGTAGCAGGTATTTATCAAACATATTATTTTACTATGAAATACAAAACTGATCCTTATTACAAGCTGGATAAACCCAGTAAAATAAAGTTTATATTTATATATAGTATATTGGTTTTATCTTTAACAATTAGTGCAATATATCTTTATAATTCGTTTGATTTTAAAGATATATTCCATAGCATTGCCAGATTTAAATAATTATATATCATTAAAAATTATGTATGGATCAGATTATCGGTAATTTATTATTAAATTTCAACATAATATTAAAACATAGCCGTATATTTGATAGTTATACCAAAAGGAAACGAATAATAATTACCTCTTTTCAAGAAATTCTATGAACGAATCTAAATTATGCTCTTTCATTTCAATACAAAAATCATTATTTTTGTCTATGTTTTTATACTGTTCGTACAAGGCATTTAGTCGACTATGCATTGTCGAGTTTACCGATTCATACCACTGCGCATAATCCTGAATTATGTTAACGGACATAGGGCACAATAACAACGTTAAACCGAATCCTGCTTCCTCATCCGGAATAATTACAAAAGGAAAACTTCTACATGCTTCCGGCCTATTATCGTATATTCTGCATTTCGAATTTATCAATAATGGACAATTCCCGACGATCGCTTTATAACATCCTTCCAACTCTGACTTTACCGCATTCGATTTTAATATATTCGCACTTTCCTTATCTACATTTTTTAAGATTCTCTCATATTCTTTTCTACGAAAATCAATAATATGAGTTTTGCAGCAACTCGCATTGCATGATTCAGGACAGCTATAATGTTCAAGTATGCTTTGAGTTTTTGAGATTAACCAGTCGTGTTTTTTAAAACGTTGTCTTCTATCCATAGCATTCACCCGATTGAAAGAAAAAAGAGATGCTAAGTTTATAATTGCTATCAATTGCCCTATATTATGAGGACTTTAGATGCCGATAAAAACTTATTTATCCCAAAATTATTTCCCATTTCCTATTTGCCTGTAAAAGTGCCTATTGTTCAAGGCTGACGCAGTCGAATACTTTGTAAAGCCTGTACGACTTCATAATTAAAGATATAACGCAGCTGTTTTTAACCATTTGTAGAGGCTTTTACTCCTTTCTTCTTCGTTCACACGAAGTTTCCCCCAGGGAAAAGTAAGGCAGTTTATCTAATTTCAGGACAATTGAGGTTTTGAGCAAGATGCTAATCGATCAAATTCCAATTGGTAAGTTTTCCTTTATGACTCGTCTCTCCCGGAAAGCTCTCAGGCTCTACGACAGGAAGGGGCTGCTCGTTCCGGAAATAAAAGATTCCTTTACAGGTTACCGTTATTACACGGTTCCTCAGATCGAGCAGGGAATGAAGATCAAGACCTTTACTTTCCTGGGATTTTCCCTTGAGGAAATTTCCACGCTTCTGGACGCAGAAAGCAAAGGAAATTCCGAGTTTATTGAGACCTGTTTCAGGAAGAGGCTTGAGGAGGTCCGGCTGGAGGCTGTGCAGCTGCAGAGGATTGAGAGCATTTTGCAGGGCGCCTGCAAACATAGTGGAAAAGTTATGGAGATATTCAAAATGTCAGTTACAGAACCCGTAATTAAAGAGATTCCAGAGCTTCGAGTCCTGGGCAAGCGTGAAAAAGGAACTTTTGTAGTAACCATAGGAAAGCTAATAAATGAAATCTGTGCATGCGTCAGCAGTCCTGAAAACCAGCGTAACCGCGTAAAAACTACAGGCCCTATAATGTTCCTCTGCCACGATGAGGAATACAAAGAAACAGGTGCGGACATAGAGATCACACTTCCGGTCTCAGGCAGGGTCTCAGTTGAAGACCCAAAAATGGAGATAAAGACACTGCCGGCTATGAAGGCCATTTCAGTTATCTATCGAGGCCCGTACCATGAAGTTGAAGTAGCATACAACAGGATTTTCTCCTTTGCAGAGGAAAATAGCCTGGAAACAATTCTGCCAAGCAGGGAATTATATTTTAATGACCCTGCTGAAGTCCCGGAAGAAGAACTAATGACTGAAGTCCAGGTTCAGTTCAGAGAGAGGTAATTCTTCTGCAGTATATTTCCTGTATTGCGTAGTTTTCGTACAGCTCCGGAATTCTGGAGCAGTTTTCTTTTTTGTCTAATCAGTGCAGATGAGATTAGAAAAAATTCTCTATTTCAATCCCGGATTAAGTAATTTCCAGTATTTCAATCTCGGATTACGTAATTTCCAGTCGCCAATAATTCATCTACTGTTACAAAATTAAACCCCTTTTGCTGTAATTCCGGGATCGCTCTGTCTAAAGCCGATACAATCCCGAAATTTGCGTCGTGGGTTCCACTGTGTCCATCATGACATAAAATAATAGATCCGTTTTCAGTGTTTCTCATTATGTTGTTGTAAATCTCTACTGGTCCGTATTTGTATTTGAGCGCTCCGTCAAGAATAATACCATGTTCGGTAGAACTATCTGCTGAGCGACAGCTCCATAAAATGATTTTTAGATCAAACGCCTTTGCTATATTATTTACTCTATCGTCAACACTTCCATATGGAGGTCGAAAGTACACAGGGGTTTTTCCGATCAAATCAGTGATTATATTTTTGGTTCTGGCCAATTCTTTGTTAAGGATTTCTTCATCAGCAAGTTCTGGAAGAGCTCGATGATCATAAGAATGAACGGCTATGAGATGGCCTTCGCCATTTGAACGTTTGACAACTTCACTGCCCGTTATGTATTTTCCATCATGATTTTGAGCAGCAATGTTTTTCTCAATACAGCAGCCAAGACAAAAAAATGTAGCTTTAACTCCATACTTTCGAAGTAAATCAAGAATACACGGAGTTACTCTGCCAGGACCGTCATCAAAGGTCAGAGCAATATTAGGGCTGTCAGGATTGCCTTTTACAATTATTTTGTTTGACATCGTAAATACCTGTGTAAGTTCTTGCTTGACTTTCCTTCCTTTTTGCCAGCAGCCTTCTGATATCTGCTCACTTCGTGAGTATGCGGACGCGGAGAGAATTTTTTAGAGGTTTGTATACTCTCCAGGGGTTGGAAGAAATTTTCCCTCCAGCACGATACCCTCTGCACGGACTGCACGACCGTAAGTTTACTTGCCGAAAACGAGATTGAGCGCATCTACCAGCTTAACTGGCATCGAACTCTGCGGCGAAGAAGAAGTCCCCCTCTTCCCTCGGAGCGGTTTTTTCCGGTTTTGTCATTCAACAGTGCACGATGCACATTTCCCTCTGACATAACAATATCCTTTCAATTTGTTGCACAGATTCTTTTGCGCTCCCCTCTCTTTCTGCTTCTGTTGAAAATTATTTATTGACTTATTTGCTCACTGGTATGCGTTTCCATAGATCTGCAAGGGAGATAGTATCCAAGAACGCCACTACCTTTACAATACGTCCGTTTTTCATGGTCATGTACCAGGAATAAGTGTTGTTGTATGGTTTGCCGTCTTTGGCTGTGGCCTTTCCATCCCATAGGGCAATTACCATGTCTCCATCGGCATAAATGCCTCTCACTCTGGGCACTATTTTCACGCTTAATCGTTCGTTGAGCGGTGTTATGACTTCTTCCAGGAACTGCTTGCGGTTGGTGTAGGTCTTGGAAACAGGACTACTACCGATAATCGTCCATTCCATATCATCAGCCAGCAGGTCGAAAACGTCGCCAGTACCATTTGCCCATTTGGTAAAGCCTTCGTGCACTATTTCTTTATTCTTGTCCTCGTCGGATTGTGTTTGAGCCATCATCTTATTCTTCCTGTTGGATTGTGTTTGAGCTGCCATTATGTCTGTCGTGGTCGCGATCATGGGTCAAAAGTCAGATATACTGTCAGATATACTGTCAGATATACCGTAAATAGGCGTTTAGCGCGTTTGATGGCGATGCGAAAGTGGCCTAACAGTAGTATCGTTACATATCGTCACATCGCAGATTCACGAAGAAAGTTCTTGATTTTCGAATCCAGATATAGGGCGATAGCAAGAGCATCAGGGTTTCCGTAAGGGTCCAGGAGACTGACCATCTTATCATATGGCAAATTCACGCCGTCTAGCCCCTCATCCCCCGAAATTGTGACCGGAGCATAAGATCCAGTGTCGGGGATATGCTTTGCCATTTCTTTCATGATAAGCGGATTGCCGATCAAAAAGCGCACGATTTTCGGCGTGTCGAGCTCAGTCTCCTTACGCAGAATTTCGCCGTGATCGAGTTTCATGAACATCGCCATCTTCGTCCTGCCGAGACCCCCTGTGGACCGTACTTTCCAGTTCGGCAAAGGTCCTTACGCTTTGAGTTGCCTTCACGAACTCGACCATATCCGGATGCCCAATAGCCTCTTCGAGCGCTGTCACGACTAACTCGAAAGGCTTGGAAGATGTCACGCTAAGCCGTTCAATCTCTACCTTTCTGATCCTCACGTTGTTTTCCTTTCCACTTTATTATCCGACCTTACGCTTTGAAAAAAGCTAGCAGGTCCTCGTTGACTTGGTCCTTATGAGTTGTGCACATACCGTGAGGTGCACCTTTGTAGACTTTCAGCGTGGCGTCCTTGACAAGCTTGGATGAGAGCATGGCTGAGGCGCCGATCGGCACAATCTGATCGTCATCGCCATGCAGGATCAGAGTCGGAACATCGAATTTTTTGAGATCCTCCGTCAGATCCGTTTCGGAAAAAGCTTTGATGCAAAAGTATGAGGCCGGAAATCCGGCCATCAGCCCCTGGAGCCAGAATGAATCACGCACGCCTTCCGAGATTTTGGCGCCCGGCCTGTTGTAGCCGTAGAACGGCAGGCTGAGATCCTTCCAGTACTGCGAACGATCGGCTTTGACGCTTGCACGAATCTGGTCGAACACTTCGATCGGAGTGCCTGCCGGATTAGCTGGTGTCTTGAGCATCAGCGGAGGCACAGCGCCGATCAACACAGCTTTGGCCACACGATCTGTGCCGTAGCGACCAATATAGCGGGTGACTTCACCGCCTCCCGTTGAGTGTCCAACAAGGATTGCATCCTTCAGGTTGAGCGTTTCAATAAGCTCCGCGAGGTCGTCTGCATATGTATCCATGTCGTTACCGTTCCACGGTTGGCTCGAACGCCCGTGACCACGGCGATCGTGGGCGATGCATCGATATCCTCGGGAAGCCAGAAAGAACATCTGGTCTTCAAAAGCATCCGAATTCAGCGGCCATCCGTGGCTGAAGACCACCGGCTGTCCACTGCCCCAGTCCTTATAATAGATTCTCGTACCGTCTTTAGTCGTAATCGCGGTCATGAAACGATATCTGTCACCAAATCATATAATATCTCAAGAATAACTTCTTCTTAATATTAATAGTCTTTAAAAAAACTGGGCAAATCTGTCACTGAAATGCGAGTTTTCTTTTAAATTTAATTCACAGCTTTGGTTTTTCGAACTAGTCTGGAGCTTCAGATCCGTTTCTGATTTCTGTACCTCAAAGTAAGCAAGGGCTTCAATGCTACCCACCTACCATAGCTGCCAATGTTTCTACGATAGATAGATTTTGCAGCAGCTCCTGAGGCAGACTGTGCCGCTTCATTAAGTAGTCCGGACTGTTGTAAGAAACCCAAACTTTCTCCTGGCTATCTCCTCAAATAAGAACCTTCAAAGGAAGATTCTGCTAACAATGCACATATACCACACTTTTTATGGCAGCAACGGATTCTACTTTTCTTCTTTCTTGTCAATGGCTGCCAGATATCTGCTTACTTCATGAGCATGTGGGCGTGGAGGGAAGTTTTCAGAGGAACTATATAATGGCTTAGCTTAGTCAGAAGCTGTTTGCATGTCAGGATTCATTGCGAGGCAGCATCGACCTCTTTTAGGAAAGTGCACGCCGTTGCATTGAACTCGGCTGGCTTCTCCAGGTGAACGAAGTGGCGCGTATCGAACATGGCCACCTTCGCCCCGGGGATTTGCGAGGTGATCCAGGGCATCACCTCGGGCCCAAGGTGGCTTTCTTTTCCGCCGATGCAGAGCGTGGGCCTCTGGATCAGGGGTAGCACATCCCGGAAGTCTGCCTGCATCACGCTGAGCAGGAGTTTTGCCGCGGCACTGCGTGGCATTTTCAGACTGCCCTCAGTGACCCTGGCAATGTCGGCTTTCGGGAACTCCGGAGTGAACATGCTGGCCAGGAAATTACGTAGCATCTGCTCGCCTTCCCGTCCGGCGATGGTGGCAGCCAGGGCCAGAGCCTCGTCTCCGCCGCTCGATGCCCAGTACCGCCTGCACTCTGCCTCGGACCACACTCGGGTCGCCTTATTCCCGCGATCATCTCGTCGCAGAACACCAGCGCACGAATGCAGTCCTGCCCAAACAGGTCGATGAAGCTCCAAATTACGGTACAACCAGCCGAATGACCGAGTAACACCGCATCGTGCAGTCCTAGATGATCGAAGAAGTCAAAGCAGTCTCCGGCAAACCGCACAGTACCCTGAAAGTCACTTTATGAAGAGTAAAATCAGTGAAGTACTGAAATTGGCTATTTCAGCCATTCGGAACTATATCCTATCGGAACTACTGATAATATGAGTTATCTAAAAATATGAGTTATCTAAAGCTCGGTCATTGTCTTAGGGTCAAGGGCATCGGGAATTTTCACTATATGAAACCAAACGCATGCGACATCATGCCGCTAATTACTTAAGAATGGTTTCGTAGACTTATTTATCGTGGAGATGAATTGATGAAATCCAGTAAATTAGAACAATACATAAGATATATAGAGTTAGATAGAGAAAAGGTACCCTCGTTTTCTGAATATCCGTTTAATTTGCCTGCGGTAAAAGATCTACAGTCACTATCATTTCATCCCAAAGTTACATTCATTATTGGAGAAAATGGTTCCGGGAAATCTACAATTTTAGAATCGATAGCTGTTGCATATGGGTTTAATGCAGAAGGCGGAACAAAGAATTTTAATTTTACCTCCAGAGCAACACATTCTAAATTAAGTAGTTATATAAAAGTTGTTAAAGGTACCAAAAAACCCCGGACTGGTTTTTTCTTAAGGGCAGAAAGCTTTTATAATTTTGCTTCAAACGTTGATGACCTGGATAATGAAGCATCTTTCGGGCCTCCCATAATTAATTCTTATGGTGGCCGTTCGTTACACGAACAATCTCATGGAGAATCGTTTTTCGCAGTATTTTTAAATAAATTTACCGGTGAAGGTATCTATATATTGGACGAGCCTGAAGCAGCGTTATCACCATCGCGGCAAATGTCTATGCTTACCAGAATGCATGACTTAGTAAAAGAAGGATCCCAGTTTATTATTGCAACGCATTCACCAATAATAATGGCATATCCCCAGGCCGTGATCTACCAAATTAAAGAAGGATTTGAACAAATAGGTTACAAAGAAACGGAACATTATCAGGTTACGCAGTCTTTTCTAAATAATACACAGAAGATGCTTAGCATCTTACTGGAATGATAAGGGGGTGAAGTTCAAGACTCGGTCATTCGTGGACGACCCGGTTTTGTGGGGAGTTCGGTATCAGATAACACTATGCTCCCGCGAGGGCACAAACCCGGAAAGAAGATTTGAAAATGCGGGTGTGCCGGTGACGCACCACACCTTTTGGCGCAGGAATAATATGTTTTTGGAGGGAAAGTATGCAACCACAAAATATATTTGATAATGAAGTTTTTTTTCAGGGCTATAAAAAGCTTCGCGAAAATCCTAACAGCGCAAATATATTGGAAGAAAAACCAGCTATTTTTAGCCTGCTACCAGAATTGAAAGGGAAAAAAGTACTGGATTTAGGGTGCGGTTATGGAGAAAATTGCAGCATGTTTTCCAAAATGGGTGCTAATAAGGTAGTCGGTATAGATGTTTCTTCAAAAATGCTTGCTATCGCCAATAATGAAAACAGTGGAGATAATATTTTTTATGAGAATATGTGTATGGAAGATATTTTCTGCATTAATGAGAAGTTTGACGTAGTTGTAAGCTCTTTGGCAGTGCACTATATTAATGATTTTAATAAATTGGTCTGTAATGTGAACTCATTGTTGAAAGATAATGGCATTTTTGTTTTTTCTCAGGAACATCCGCTTACAACAGCACCAAAAAACGGTGCGAAATGGTTTAAGAACGTAGATGGAAGGATCACTCACTATGCATTGACCGATTATGCGATCAGTGGAGAACGAACTGTATCGTGGATAGTGGACGGGATCACGAAATACCATAGGACTTTTTCGGATATTATCAACGCTTTAATTGATGCTGGCTTCATTATCGAAAAAATGCTGGAACCCGTTCCTACAAAGGAAACAATCGAAAGAGACCCTTCTTCTGCAAAAGACTTACATAAACCCAACTTTTTAGTTACTAGGGCGCGAAAGAAATAACACAAGGCCGCAGGACCCGGCTTTCTGGTCTAAACATAAGAACTATGTAAGGCCCGAGCATCGCTTTAGGACAGGGGGTGCTGGGAAGACGCGGGAAGTTCTACGAAATGTGGCCGTATAGGTGCTCGGGTTCAGCCGTCGGGCACACAGAGAAATGGTAAATACACTTTGATGTATATGTGTTTGATTTTGTGAAGCTAATTTATGCTTTTTTTATTCATTCATCCTGCGTGTTTTGTCCTGAGGTAATTTTAACAAAGCAATTCAAGTAAACATTAGTAGTTTTATGTTACTCTTTATACAGGAGGAGAAAAAGTGGATAGTTGGGAATAGATAAATGCTGTTCAACGTATGTAGGATTATATTGATGAGCATATTACAGATTCAATATCCTACATATAATTGCAAAAGCAGAAAAATATTCACCCTGACATTCTGCAAGGATTTTCAAGGAATTAACAGGTAAAACGCCGTTTGAACATATTTGAACTTCGGCTGTCCCATCAGCTATCAAGTTGAGAGATGATAATGCAAAAATAATTGATGTGGCGTTTGACTTTGTTTTTGATTCTCGTGAAGGCTTTTACAAGAGTATTTTCCAAGCAATTAGGAATGACACCGCAATATTATTGCAAAAATGAGCCTCTGTTGAAGCTTTTTATATCTGGCTGTATCCTGGAACGCTACCTCATGTTACAAAATGGAGGAAATAACATGAACCAAAATACTAATACAAACACCGTTTTTGTTCAAGTCGTTGATCGTCCTGCAAGAAGACTAATTTTAAAACGAGGTATTAAAGCAACAAATTACTTTGAATACTGCGAAGAAGTAGGGTGCGATGTGTGGGAAACGCTTTCAAATATTGAAGGGGCTATCTATGAACCTATTGGAATGTGGATGCCAGAAAATCTGCGCAAGCCGGAGACGTCGATATATGCTCAAGGCGTTGAGGTTCCGCATGATTATACTGGCGAAATTCCCGAAGGGTTCGAATTGATAGATCTTTCACCATGTAAGATGCTGGTATTCCAGGGACAGCCTTTTGAAGATTCAAAGTTTGGTGAAGCAATACATGAGTTATGGGAAGTTATGAAAAGTTATAAACCTGAGATTCATGGATTTGAATGGGCGGATGAAGATGGACCAAGGTTCCAACTTGCTCCAATGGGATATAGAGGTTATATCGAAGCAAGACCTGTGAGATGGTTAAACAGAAAGCAGATCTACTAATATTAGCATGTTAGGGGGAATATTTAAAGGGTGCACCATCCGTGGTGCACTCTGAATAATGGGGCAGGATACGTCATCGAACACTGAATTCACACAAGGGACGCGGGAAGAAGGGACAAGAAGAACTTGCCGCGCCACATTCCTTCACCGGGTGCGAAGCACCTCACCGCCAGGGGCGATTCCGGCTGATCCGGTTCAGGGACATTGTGACTGCAGGCCGTTAGACAAAAGGTGGCAGCCCCCTGAATAAGGTATAGTGGTAATTGGAATATTATATCATTGTACATGTGTCGAGGTGCAAAAAGGGCCAGTGCTAATCCATTATGTCCCTCGAAATATTAATTTTGTCGGAGAGAGACTGAGGCGTCATTGAACGTTTCAGTATGGAAATGTTAATTCCTCTCATCATAATGTACACGCTGTATTAAGGAAATTTGTGATTTACAGTTGAAGGGTGCCGCCCATCCGTCTAACAGTAAGTCTTCCCGCAATGTGCGGATAAGCTTGTTCAGATGGGGGCCGGATTTAAGGAAGGGCTGAAGATGTCCGGCATATCCTCCGACTCAAGGCCGGCAGGACCCGGCTCATCCGGGCCTAGCATAAGAGTTATGTAAGGCCTGGTCATCACCGCCTTAAGGTCAGAAGACGTCGGAAGTGCGAAAATGTTCTCTGGGATTCGACATAAAGGCGCGCCTGTCCACGGGCGTAAATGGTATTTAAGGGGCTATGAATAATGAGTGAGTATTATTGGGATACAAAACTTGATTATTTAAAAACAAGTAGATACTTATATTTTAATGATGACTATCTCGAATTTCTGATTTACAAAGTATGGGGCTTTACTAATCCAATCAAAATCATTGATTTTGGTTGCGGTTCAGGTTATTTGGGTTTAAAGTTTTTACCGCTACTTCCAAAAGGGTCAACATACATTGGAATTGATAAGGGAGAGAAATTAATTGAAGAAGCAAAAAAAATATTTTCAAAGTTACCTTATGATACTGAGTTTATTGTAAGTGATGTAGAGCAGGTTCAGTTATGGGAAATGAAATATGATGTTGCTATTTGCCAGGCGTTACTATTGCATTTACCTGACCCCAAGGAAGTACTACTAAACATGATTAATTGTGTAAAAAATAATGGGAAAATTATTTGCATTGAACCCCATTGGAACTCATGTATGGCTAATTTCTATATTGATGAGCTGGAAGAGTTTAAGTCTATAAACTTAGGATTACTTCAAAAACTTTATAAAATGGATAAAAATAGAACTGGCAAAGATGGCAATATTGGGATTAAGCTACCTGTTTATATGAGGGAGTTAGGATTGAAAAATGTAAATAGCCGGGTTAGCGATTGTGTGAGATATCTAAATCCTGATTTGTGCCTTGAAAATAGGGAGTTACTATATAATTTACTGTGTAATGAAGGATTTGGCAGCATTTGTAACAATTTAGACAATGCTGTAAAAGGTTTGGTAAATAGAGGACTGACTATTGAAGAAGCACAAGAACAGGTAGAGTCAGAGAACTACATAAGCAGGTGCTTTAGAGAAAAAGGGCTTGAATATAACACTATATTTGCGCCAACGATGATAATTTCATATGGAACAAAGGGATAATTTAAGGGCAGCCGTCCGTGGCTGCTCTGAATATATAGCCTGCCGCACATCAGAGAGGATGCACTCCCACAAGGCGCGGATTAGTAAGTTCAGCGGGGTAGTATTTGAGGAAGGGCTGAAGACCAGCCGTGCCCACCTCCCAGCCCAAGACCGCAGGATCCGGCTCGCCGGGCCTAACATAAAAGGTATGTAAGGCCCGGTCATCGCTTTTAGGGCCGGGGGACGTTAGGAACACCATACCGTTATACGAAATCCTGGGTCTAATACAAAGTTATCATAGTTTGGATTGGTCAAGTGCTGAAGGAAGAATGTGCATGGATATGCAATCAGCTATAGTTATTTATATCGTACTAACGGTAACTGGCCGTTTTCTTTCCCAAAGGCAACGAAAAAATAATAGACGAAAACAGCTCTCACAATGGAGAAATATAGTTAAAGATTATACTGCAATAGTTGCTGTGATTGCAACAGCCTTCGCAATGGGGCTGGCATTGTTAGAAGCTGCATTACGAGAAGATACTGTATTGCCTATAACATCGATTATTATTGGGACAGTAATTGTGACAGGTGGTTGGGTTGTTGCATGGTTTGCTAATAGAAAAATTGGAACAAACTGGTCACCTATTATTGAAAAGACCAACAGGCAAGAATTAGTCACCTCAGGCATTTACAGTTTAGTCAGACATCCATTGTATTTTTCTGGTTTTTGTATCCTGATAGGGACAAATATATATTTTTGTAGCAAATGGGCATGGATTGGAACAGGCATAGCACTAATAACAATTTTATTTCGCATTCCAATTGAGGAAAAAAAGTTAAAAGAAAGGTTTGGGGATGAATACATTGCATATATGCATAAAACTAAAGCACTCATTCCCTGGGTTTTTTAAAGTATGCATTTTTTGTAGGTCTTCGCATAACACTAGCTTCACGCAACGAGTGCAAGTAGCGGTTCTCACGGGGGGTGTACGCCGCAGCTCCCCTACCGAACTGCAGCAGTGGCAGGCTCGCCCAGGCCTAATAAATGAATCTGATAAACAAAATCAGGCCGGTCCGATGCAGAACTCATTCCGGGATATACAACCATTTCTTCCGTGATAGACAATTAGACATCAAAAAAACTCTGGCAGAATAAAATCCCCATTGTCATACAAAGTCTTTATCGTCTTGGTGATAAAAAGGTATGAAGATATCAGTACCTGCTTAAGGCAAAGAGGCAATTTGTAGTCTGGGGGAATTCTGCAAAGTCTTCGGGGATGAGAATTTTTTCAAGCTAGTACATCGATTCCATATATCCTCAATAAACCATGAATAAAAACAAGTGAACACAAATATTTTCAATTCGTGTTTATTCTTGTCCGCTTGTAGTTTTCTCATAGAAAAAACATTGACCAGTGCTGATTTCAAAGTCCAATTCTTCCCATAATTTGGAATCGATGTACTAGTGTAGAGCCCATAAATATACCCATTCCCAGAATACCTTACAGTACCGAATGTCTAAATAAATAACAAAAGAAAATCGGTAAAGTTATACTTCTACTCTGAAGCCAGCTTCAGGTCGTGTCGCGGATCCCCAACCATCTTCTTCGGATCCACAATCCTGTCAAAATCCTCCGCGCTGATGAAACCTCCTTTCACTGCAGCTTCCCTCAGTGTCGTATTCTCGTCCAGTGCTCGCTGGACAATTGCGGAAGCCTTGTCGTAGCCTATGACAGGGCTAAGCGCTGTCACTAACATGAGGGAGGTGCCCACAAATTTGTCGATACGACTCCTGTCGAGCATGATTCCATTGATTCCGTACTCACGGAACTTTACGCAAGCATCGCCGAGAGTGCGCGCAGAATGTAAGACATTATTTATGATTATCGGGCACATTGCGTTAAGCTCGAAGTTTCCCTGTGACCCGGCAAATGCGACGGCATTATCTTCCCCAATCACCTGGATGCAAACCATTAACATGGCTTCCTCCTGAGTCGGATTGACTTTCCCAGGCATGATTGAGCTTCCCGGCTCGTCACTTGGGAGGATAAGCTCGTGGAGACCCGACCTCGGTCCCGAACCAAGCCATTGCAGGTCATTTGCAATCTTCATCAGTGCGACTGCTAATGTACGCAGTGCCGCGCTTGAGGTTACCATTGCATCAAGGGAGCCCTGAGCTGCGAATTTATTTGGAGCTGTGACAAATGGATGACCTGTGAGCCTGGCAATCTCATCTGCAACCTTTTCACCGAAGTCTGGTGGGGTATTGATGCCGGTCCCGACCGCAGTGCCTCCGATGGCCAACCGATATAATCCCCGGAGAGAATGCTTGACAAACGCCAACGCGTCATCGAGCTGTGTGGCGTAGCCAGACCACTCCTGGCCCACTGTAAGTGGGGTTGCGTCCTGAAGATGTGTTCGGCCTATCTTGACGATATCCACCCATTCCCGTGCTTTGGCCCATATGGACTCTTCAAGAACGGTAACTGCGGGAATGAGGCGGTTGCTGAATTCGAGCACAGTTGCAATGTGCATGGCCGTTGGAAAGGTGTCGTTGGACGACTGACTCATATTAACATCGTCATTAGGATGGACAGGGTGCTTACTGCCGAGGCTTCCGCCCACGAGCTGGATGGCGCGATTGCTGATGACTTCATTCACGTTCATGTTCGACTGAGTGCCTGAGCCAGTCTGCCAGACATAGAGCGGGAATTCGCTGTCGAGTTTACCGGCGATAACTTCATCTGCAACCCTTGCTATCAATTCAGCTTTCCACGGCGGTATTATTCCGGCGGCTTCGTTGACCAGAGCAGCTGCCTTTTTCACGTACCCATAAGCATGATAGACCTCCTTTGGCATGTAGTCGTCGCCGATGGAAAAGTGAATCAGAGACCTCTGGGTCTGAGCCCCCCAGTAATGGTCGGCTGGAACCTCAACCTCCCCCAAAGAATCGCTTTCTTTTCGTTTGCCAGTCGCTCCAGTACCGATAGGCAGGTCGAGGATTGAAGGCACTTTTTCGGCATTTTTTCGTTGTATATCCACGTTAATCGGCAAATTCTGCCCTCCTATAGATGGATTAGCTGTATTGGGGTTTGTAGAGCGTCGCTCGGAGCCAGACGTTGATGTCCTCTGGCTGATCCACTCTCGCTAGATCCCGATTGAAAATTAAAGTGGCAATTTGTACGGCGGTGCGTACTTCGGTCTCCAGAATACTGCTTTGAGGTGGGAATAGCAAACCTTTCTTGAGCTGTTCATCGGTTCTCTGGTTTGCCGTTGCCCTCGCGGCCTTGATGAACATCTCGTCAGTGGCGCGTTTTGCTCGCGTGACGTAGACCGCGAGGCCAACCGCCGGATATGTGTAAAAATTATTCGCTTGCCCGGGCAGAAAAATGTCACCATTATAATGAACTGGAGGGAATTGAACACCGGCTGCATTAATAGCTCTGCCACCTGCAGGGTCGCAGGTCATGCTGGTCGAGGACTATCTCCAGCTACCGTCCGCCGGCATCATTGACAATCCTGCCTGTCTCTTTCAAGTCTTCTGGGATCGAAGGCTTGACACCTGAACGCGGGTAAACCAGCGCACAGATGTCGATGCCGATTACGCTCGCCCCCTCGTGGGCAGAGGCGATAACCGTAGCACTGCCGATTTCGCGGAAAGCACCTGTGACAACAACCATCTTTCCTTGCAGGCACCCCTCCTGTCCTTAAATTGCTTTGCTTAATATTGTTCCTCCATCTGAGCAACTCGTATGACCAGGAATTGATACTTCATCACAGCTTAGTTTACAGATTTTTTACTAACGAGTACCATGTAGTTTACGGAGGCTGCGATAAATTTTCAGTAAGCTCTGAAGCCAGTCGAAGGTTAGCCCCGCAAACTATACATATCTACAGTACCACGCTTTGAGCCCCGTCATCTATTGACCAGTGCCGGATAGTCCGTATAGCCTTTCTCTCCGCCCACGTAGAAGGTATCCAATTTTGGCTCGTTCAGAGGCGCATTCTGCCTGAAACGCTCTGGCAGGTCAGGATTGGCCAGGAAAGGCACTCCAAAGGCTATCAGGTCAGCTTCACCGCTGTCAATGGCTTCATTCCCGCTTTGGAGGCCATAGCCACCGTTCAGTATGAACGTCCTTTCAAAAATTCTGCGCAGAATAGGCCCAAGCCGTGCCTCGGGTGGCACGAACCCCGACCGGCCTCCTATGGGTTCGATTAAATGAAGGTATCCCAGACCCGTTTTGTTCAGCTCCTTGGCAAAATAGGAAAAGGTCTCCCCGGGATTTGCGTCCGACATAGAGTGTGCGATGTTGTGCGGAGAGATACGGTAGCCGACACGGTCGCCACCCCATACCTCTATGACGGCTTTTGTGACCTCAAGCGGCAGACGGGCCCGGTTCTCAAGGCTGCCACCGTATTTGTCGGTTCGTTTGTTGGACCCGCTCCGCAGAAATTGATCCAGCAGGTAGGTATTAGCGCCATGGATCTCTACACCATCGAAGCCGGCGGCTCTGGCGTTCTCTGCCGCCTGCCGGAACTGCCTGACAATGTCCGGCACCTCGTCGGTTTTTAGGGCTCTGGGCACCGGAATTGGTTTTTTTCCACCCGGTGTGTGGATATAGCCTTCGACGGGTAGTGCGGATGGAGCGACCGGCAGAGCGCCACCAAGTAAGTCGGAGTGGGAAACTCTTCCTACGTGCCAGAGCTGGATGAAAATCCTGCCTCCAGCCTTGTGGACGGCATCCGTTATCTTCTTCCAGCTGGCGGCCTGTGCTGCAGAGTATATGCCCGGTGTATGCATGAAGCCTACACCCTGCGGGCTAACCTGCGAACCCTCGGTGATAATCATGCCGGCCGAGGCTCGCTGCACGTAGTAAGTGGCCGTCAGTGGGACCGGGATGTCGTCATCCCCTGCGCGGCTGCGAGTCATCGGCGCCATCACCATGCGGTTTGGCAGCGTTAAATCGCCCATCCGATACTGTGAAAAAAGGTCCGTGTCTTCTGCCATGATGACCATCTCATTAAGCCTGCAAAATCAATAGCTATCTTTTTACCCGGATTCTTAGAATCTCATTGATCTCTTCAATGCTCCCCCAGTCATTGAACTGGTTCTGGTTATTGTCTCAGCGCCTGGTACAATCCCCATTGCGCAACGCATACAATTTAACCCTGAATCACTAAATACGAGCTCCGGGTGAAAACTTATATGATAATTATTATGGAATTTTTATTTAAATATTCGTAGCTTGCCTGATGAATTATCGGGTGTTTAAACCACCAAATTACATTTTGAAAAGTCAAAGATGGCGTTTTGTAAAAGTGGTAGTGAGTCTATAAAATAGAGTGTCATTCGATACTTAGAGTGTCATTCGATACTTAGAGTGTCATTTGGTACTTTGAGTGTCATTCGGTACTGTGTAATCTGAGGAGGATGAGAATTCTTTCCAGCTACGGTCGGGTTTATAAATT
Organism: Methanosarcina acetivorans C2A; assembly: GCF_000007345.1. Taxonomy (NCBI): domain Archaea; kingdom Methanobacteriati; phylum Methanobacteriota; class Methanomicrobia; order Methanosarcinales; family Methanosarcinaceae; genus Methanosarcina; species Methanosarcina acetivorans. The sequence goes on from NC_003552.1 coordinate 1,197,107, forward strand.
GTCCATCCTTCGTAGCTGCACAGTACTCACAACTCAAGTTTAAAAGTTGAGCCAGGGAGTCCTTCGGATTTCGCATCTTCTTATTAGGGGGTGCTCCTGGGGGTTCACTGGTTTCCGCTCCACGGCCCTCCCTCCGCCTCCAGATGCTCCTGGTCTGTGGTTCCCTGAAGAAAATTGTCATCACTCAATAAACATAAATTAATAGAGTGAGAGGAATCTCACCAGATACTTGGACTGTAATTTAATTCGATTTCATCAACTTTCTCGACAGGTAGGCCAAGGTTTTCGAACATTTCCCTGAATACTGTTCTGTACTCCTCTTCAGGGATTTCTTTTCCGGCGCTGCCTGCAGGCATTGCAATATTTAGACGTATAAGTCCCGAACTGCTCACATAGATATTGTATTTATTGGAATTATGTATCCGGCTGATGGTAGTTTCAGGGATAACAAACCTTACGTACCCAATCTTTTTATTATTTCTATAAAATTTGTCCTCATATTTGTCTTCGTTCCACGTATCAGGTCCAGTGACAGTTTTTGTGCTGCTTTGATTCAGGTAGGCATAGATTGCTGGAAAATCCACATTTTCATTTGTAGCCAGACTCACAAACCCCTTCTGGTCTGGTGCCTCAGTCTTTAGCTTTTTAAGAAATTCCTCAGAATCAGTTTCGTTAAGTTCTAAACTCATTCCGAGCGTTTTAAGCATCCAGGAGTCGTCCGGAAACATGGAAGGCATCTGAGGCGTAATAGCGCCGGCGTCATTATGATGAGAATAATTATAGAGTGTTACAAGTGTCTGCTTATTCTCATCTTTTTTAAATTCGAGATACGTGTTTAAGTTGTAGTAGAGCTCGACTCTTGATGCCCTGTAGTCTATTTTAAACCTTTTCTCAAGCGATTCGACATTTCCGGGTTCTATTAAATTTGCTTCGTCCAGTCTGGTATATGGTCCATTGAGGTCATATCCTGCTTTCTCTGCTTTTGTGACAATGGAATTGTAATCGATGGGTCCGATATCAACCATATCCCCATAATAAGAGGCTTGATCAGAACTACCAATTAACATAAAAAGCACAAATAGGCTCCCATAAAAAAGCACAATCAAACCTATAGATATCAACAGCAAATATTTTAAAATTTTGGGGAGTTTATTCATCTGAGGAACCTCTGATTTTATATTATTTAGCAGGATATACCTTTCTTAAAACCTGAAATATCAAAAAAAATTCAAAATACATTTACTCAAACATGGCTAAAATTAACCACTACATGATGATCTGTTTTCTGAGGATCACTAAATAGTTTATTACTTATTATAACTCTTTGTAACTATTCCACAATTCCAAATAGTCTGAACTTTTATATGATTACAGGACATAAAATAGACACTAAATATTCAATACCGCGTCCGCCTCGATTATGTCTCCAATCTGGGTGACATATCAACCAGCTCGGCCGGGAGCCCGGCCAGCTCTTTACCGTTTCAAGACTCAATGATCAGGAGTGGTAGAGTCCAAAAAAGGCAAAACAAAAATCTTAATACTCTAACTCAAATTTGACAGATTCTGGTAATCAATATAGTATATGATTAAAAAAGCACATCGTGTCAAGGCATATATTTAGAAATGTACAAAGTAGCAAGGAATTTACAAACACAATATATAATGTGTATCTGTTTGCCAAAAACAAAAGCAACCAGCCCATTTATACATTACAAATTGTATGCTTCTGTCAAAGTAGAGCTCTAATCATCAAAATGAAATATGTTGACAAAATTCTGTGAAGTCCACAGATACTAAGTAGTTACTCTTTTTGTATAATATACTGTATCGATACTTAGAACCGATCTGAAAATTCAAAATGGAATGTTGCAAATGTTACTGCAGTCTGTATTATCGAATGCTTGCTTCAGCTATGCATATTATATTTTAAAGTTACTGTAGATTGCAGATTTTCGGATAGGTTCTGGTCCAGACTGGTTATCATAGACGCTACTATTGATGTGCCATCATTAACACGCTTTTTATTTCATCTGCAGACTCTATTTTTTCCTTTTTTCAGTGGTCGCCCGATATCTGCTCACTTCGTAATCATGCGGACATGGAGAGAAGTTTTCAGAGAGTTTTGTGTACCTTGCCTATTTCGTGTACATTGCCTTTTATTAGACACAGAGAGAACAACACTTCTCGGATAGATTCTTAGTTGATTCTCTCAAAAGACAACGTTAAAATCTGGATCTATATTTCAATTAAAGCCTTAAAAGACTGTATATTCGATTGAAAAGGTTTTAAATCCCTCTTATTTCTATTAAAATCCAAAATTGCTCTTTTTTAGTGTTCTTTAGTGGGAACAACTGTAATTCACGGCATTAGGAAAAGAAGGCAGTTACATTCCTTCTCTGAGTAAAGAAATACAGAAGATGATAGCAATTGTTAAATAACAATTAATATCATTTAGTAATGAATATCATATATGTTGGAATAAACCTGTTTTCACAGGTAATTTAGGTGGACGACAATGAAGCCCACAGAGAAAGCTGACATGAAATACACAAACCAGAGAGTCGAAATACTTGATTTCCTGCGTGAACACGACGGTCATCCCACTGTAGACGAAGTTTATGATGGGGTTAGAAAAAAACTGACGCGTATCAGCAAGGCTACCGTTTATAAGAATCTTAAATTCCTTACGGAGAAAGGGTTACTGGAGGAGGTGAATGTAAAAGGGGTCTCAAGATTTGAAGCGAACTTCATTCCACATCACCATCTCATCTGCCGGGAATGCGGAAAGATGGAGGATTTTAATTCGGAACAATTGCTGGATTACTCAATGAAGATAGCTGAGGGAATAGAAGGATTTACTATTGTTTCAACGAGCACTAACTTCTATGGGATATGTAAAAAGTGTAAGGAGCTTAAGGAGGAAACATAACCTGAGCAGAGCGTCGAGTGGGAACAGTGTGTTATCCGGCTGTACAATGGTATCTCTTTCAGATAGTTAAAGATAAAAATCGGATGATACACGACATTCCATTTCAGATTTTCATTTATTAGATTGAGCATGAATAATCTGCAAGCCATGCCGGAAGACATCGGCTTGCTTCAGCGTAAATATGATCTTGTGCAGTAAATAAAAAAACGAGGGATAACGAATGGTTGAGTTACTTTTATTGAGCCGGCTTCAGTTTGCCATAACGGTTGCATTCCATTTCCTGTTCGTTCCACTAACACTGGGACTCGCATTCCTGGTGGCGGTCATGGAAACGGTATACTATAAAAACAAAGATGAAACCTGGCGAAGGATGGCTGACTTTTGGGGAAGAATATTCAAGATAAACTTTGCAATAGGTCTGGTAACAGGTCTTGCAATGACTTTTCAGTTCGGTACTAACTGGGGCGCCTATGCGGAATTCATGGGAGATGTCTTCGGACCGCCTTTAGCGGTGGAAGCGTTACTGGCTTTCTTTCTTGAAGGCACTTTCTTTGGCGCATGGATATTCCTTGACCGCTCCCGTCAGAAACTGAAGGCGTTTTCCATGTGGATGGTCGCTCTGGGTACCAACATCTCTTCATTATGGATTATCACTGCTAACGGTTTTATGCAGAACCCCGTAGGGTATGAGATGGCTGCTGATGGGAGCAAGGTGATTATGACCGATTTCCTTGCTCTGGTTACAAACGGTTATGTGTGGTACATGCTGGTACATACTCTGCTTTCAGCATATCTTCTGACAGCATTCCTGATCATGGGGATCTGTGCATATCATTTCCTTAAAAGGAACAATAGCGAAGTGTTCAGGAAGTCTTTTGGCATAGCAGTTGTCATAGCACTCGTTACTGCGGTCATGCTTCCGGTTCTCGGTCACGGTTATGCACAATATGTTGCTGAACTTCAACCAGCTAAAGGAGCGGCAATGGACGCGATATGGGAAACAGGGACTTCAGTGCCCATGTATCTGATACAGGCACCTGATTCGAGCACCGGTTCCAATAGTGTTCAGTTGCTGGGAATTCCAGGGCTTGCAAGTTTCCTGTATACGGGAAGTTTCAGCGGGACGATAACAGGACTTAACCAGCTAGCTCAGGATGAATTGCCGCCTGTAGGAATGGTATTCTGGAGCTTTCGGCTGATGACAATTCTCGGGTCCCTATTCATCATAGAGGCTCTTTTAGGTTTATATCTTCAAAAGTCAGGCAAGCTGTACACATCGGATAAGTATCTGAAGCTGCTGATGTGGTCTATTCCTCTTCCGTATATTGCCATTACTGCCGGCTGGATTGTAACCGAGGTAGGAAGGCAGCCATGGATAGTATACGGGCTGCTAAAGACAGTTAACGGGATATCATCGGTCCCCGTATCGGATGTGTTGTTAAGTGTTGTCCTTATCAGTGCATTCTATCTGGTCCTTATAGTCTTTGAGATATACCTCATAAAGAAAACCGTAGTCAATGCAACAGGAGTTGAGTGAAGATGTTCGATTTCCTTACTCATGATATGCTTGCTGTTGTCTGGTTCTTCCTGTGGTGTGTAATATGGGGAGTTTACTTCATTGCAGACTCCTTTTCCCTTGGAGCAGGGCTTTTGACACCCTTCATTGCCGCAGATAAGGTGCAGAGGATCCAGATCCAGAGCTCTGTTGGTCCTTTCTGGGGCGGTAATGAAGTATGGCTAATCCTTGCTGCAGGAGGAACATTTGCTGCATTCCCTCTGGTATTCTCGAAGATGTTTACTTTCCTCTATCTGCCTATGATGTTGCTGCTCATCGGCCTGATCGCAAGGGGCATTTCCGTGGAATATCTCCACAAGGATGATAATCCCCGGATACAGCAGTTCCTGATGTGGGGATGGTTCGCTGGAAGCCTGCTGGTCTCTCTGGTTCTGGGAGTTGCATTTGCAAACTTCTTCAAGGGGCTCGAAATCGCTTCAGGAGGAGTTTATAAAGGTACTCTTCCCGGACTTTTCGGCCCGTATGCATTGATTAGCGGTGTCCTGTTCGTGCTTATGAGTGTTACATCAGGTGCGCTCTGGATCAATGTCAAAACTGAAGGCGCCGTAGCTGCAAAAGCAGGGGATCTGGCAAAAAAGAGCGCTCTTCTTGTACTCATATTTGCTCTGGTCTATCTGGCATACTCCTTTGCGGGTGTAGAAGGCTTTGCAACCAACTATTCGTCCATGCCGGTTCTGTACTTATTGCCGGTTCTTGCTGTAGGGGGTGCTGTCCTATCGGTATTTTTCGCAAAAAAGGGCAGGGCGTTTCCGGCCTTTTGCAGCAACCTCCTGGCGTTTCTTTTCATAGTTGAAGGCGGGCTTGCAAGTATCTATCCTTATATGCTCAAATCCTCCATCTCTCCTGAGTACGGGATAGATATCTTTGAGGCTGCATCAAGCCATATGACTCTGAGCGTCATGTTAGGGGGTGCACTGGTATTCGTGCCCATAGTTATCATCTACCAGCTGTGGGCGTATACGCTGTTCAGGGAAAAGATAACAGAAACAGAACAGGTCGAATACTGACCTGTTTTCTTTCATTTTTTATTTCTTTTGTCATTTTATCTATGAAACGTGGATTTATCATAAATAATGAAAAATCAATTTGGGGGTAGCTACCGATTCCGCTTCTTCTCTTTTTTGCCAGCAACCGTAACATATCTGCTTACTTCGTGAGCAGGCGAGCTTTGAGGGGAGTTTTGAATGAAAATTTAAAAAATGTTTTTTAAACGATAAATCATAAATGAACACTATAGTTTTATGTCATTTTGAGGTCCCTTAACTATTTTAAATGAGAGAAGGAGGAAGCTGGAATGGCTGAATACTGTACATATGAAAAATATGTATTTAAAAAGCAGCTTGAAACTCTAAAAAGTAAAAATGGGAGGAGCACAGAATTAATTTCCCTTTATATCCCTCCTGATAAACAGATCTCAGATGTTACAAAGCATTTGAGAGAAGAACATGAGCAGGCTTCGAACATAATATCCAAACTTATCCGCAATAATGTACAGGAAGCACTTCATTCTTTGCTGGCAAAGTTAAGGTCTCTTCACAAAATCCCGGAAAATGGGATCGTCTATTTTACAGGAACTGTCGATACCGGAGCTAACAGGACAGGCATGGTAAACGAAGTTCTTTTTCCTCCTGAACCTGTTGCAGATTACATATATCGCTGTGATTCCGTTTTTTATCTTGAGCCTCTTGAAGAAATGCTCAGGGAGTGTACAACTTATGGGCTTTTACTTCTTGATCTGAGAGAAGCGACTATCGGAATGCTTGTAGGCAGGCAAACTGAAGTTATTAAGCATCTTCACTCTACCGTTCCAGGCAAACAACGAAAAGGAGGGCAGAGTGCGCATCGTTTTGAACAGCTCAGGCGCATTGCGATTCATGATTTCTACAAGAGAATAGGGGATGCTACAAGTGAGGCATTCCTTGAACTGGATCCGGCTGAGCTTAAAGGCATTCTTATAGGGGGGCATTCCCCAACTAAAGAAGAGTTCAATGAAGGCGGATTTCTGCATTATGAACTTCAGAAAAAGGTTCTTGGACTGTTTGATACGGGGTATACGGATGAATCGGGTTTTTCAGAGTTAATAAATGCAGCAGAGGAAACGCTCCAGAGTATTGACTTACTTAAGCAAAAGAAAGATATGGAAATCTTTTTTAAAGAAATCGCTACCGAGTCCGGTAAAATATCTTATGGAGAGGACAACGTACGGGCAAATCTTGAGATAAAGGCGGTTGATGTGCTTTTGCTTTCTGAAGAACTGCGGGCTGAAAGAGTAACTCTCAAGTGCAGGGTTTGCGGATATGAGAATAAACGGACAAGAAAATGGAAAACCGGTGAAGCTGTTCCTGCGATTGGACATTGTCCTGAATGCGATTCTGAACTTGAAGTCACGGATGTTATCGATACAGTTGGTGAACTCTCAGAACTCGCTGATAAAGGCGATGCAAGGATTGCTTTTATATCAACAGATTTCGACGAAGGCTCTCAACTTATGATAGCTTTTGGCGGAATTGCTGCAATCCTTAGATATAACACGGGGGTGTAGGTCGGTTCACGGGTTTGATAGTTAATGGGTTTGATAGTTAATGGGTTTGATAGTTAATGGGTTTGATAGTTAATGGGTTTGATAGTTAATGAATTCACGTGAACTACCACTCAGCTAAAGACTGAGTTGCTTCTTGGTTCATTCTTCCCTCTATTGAGGGCAAGTCCCCAAGCTCTTCCCCACGTTCCGTAGGTGTTACAATCCAATTAGATTTTGATCTATGAGAGCGAATTTCTTGATATTGATAGCGGCATTTATGTCTCTATCATGTTTTGTTTTACAATCAGGACAAGTCCATTCTCTGTCTTTTAACTGAAGCTCTTTATTATGGTATCCACACACGTTACAGAGCTTAGAAGAAGGTTCAAATTGTCCTGTCCTTAATACGCCTTTTCCAAACCATTCTGCTTTATATTCTAACTTTGTTACAAAGCTGCTCCATGCTGAATCACTTAAAGCCTGTGCCAAATGATGAATTTTAACCATACCTTTAACATTCAGAGTTTCCAGAGCTACAGCTTGGTTTTCGCTAACAAGTCTAAAAGAGAGTTTGTTCTGGAAGTCATTCCTCTGATTTGTTATTTTGTCGTGGAGTACAGCAAGCCTCTGTTTGGCTTTTGCCCTATTTTTAGAGCCTTTTTGTTTCCTTGATACTCTTTTCTGAAGGACCTTTAACCTTTGCAAAGAGTTTTTCAGGTATTTAGGATTCTCAATCTTTTCTCCTGTGGAAAGGACGGCAAAATCTTTGATACCTACATATATTCCTACTGTTGTTGATTCTGAGAATCCCTGTTTTTCAGGAAGTTCTTTACCGTCTTCAACAAGGACGCTGATGTAGTAATGCCCTTTACAAGTCCTTGATACCCTAGCTGTTTTAAGTTCTCCATCAAACTTTCGGTGAAGAACTGCTTTAATCTCACCAATTTTAGGAAGTTTAACGGTATGGTTTTCAAAATTCACAGAATAGTGTTGGGGTACGGGAAAAGACTGGATAGGATTTTTCTTTGACTTAAACTTCGGAAATCCATTCTTCTCTCGGAAAAATCGAGTGAAAGCAGACTCAACCTGCTTAGTCATCCCCTGTAATAATTGAGAGTTGACTTCCCCTAACCATTCATTAGAAGCCTTCAGAGTAGGAATTAATTTGTTTAAGTCAAATCTGGAAATTGATTTCCCAGTTTGTTCGTAAGTTTTAATTTTTTGATCTAACGCCCAATTGTAGACAAACCTGCAACTACCTATATGCTGATTCAATTGAACAGCTTGTGTAGTTGTAGGATAGAGTCTAAATTTGAACGTTTTCATCATTCAAAGTATTATATGCTTTAACAATATGTATAGTTTCTGGTAAATATAAAGTATGAAACGAGAAATCATAGCAAATTTCTGTTAATGTACCATGTTATCTTTGTTTGCAAATATCAAAAAGTCATACTTGAACCGATTAGCGAAGAACTCAAACAGATTATATTTGATATTGCGGAAGAATCTAATTTTGAAATCATGGAAATGGAAACAGACAAAGATCACATCCATTTCCTGATAAGAGTGAACCAAAGGTTAGTGTCCTATCAATTGTCCGAAAATTGAAACAAGAATCTACTAACAGGTTATGGAAATCACAAAGGGAATATCTGGAAAAGTATTATTGGGGCGAAAATACGTTATGGAGTGATGGATATTTTGCTTCTACAATCAGAAATGTTAGTAAAGAGGCAGCAGAATATTACATAAGGAATCAGGGTTGAAGTTGACGCTTATATCCCCTGAGCTAAAGACTCAGGGGTTTTACACTTCTTTATATAAATTACCCAATTTGATACCGTCAACTACCGGGAAGGTAATTTATGGGTTCGATTTTTGCTGTAGTCGAAAATTGAGCTTTTAAAAAAATAGAAAAAGTACCGTGTCTTTTCGACACGGAATCTTAACTTTCAATTTTTTCTGTCTTTATTTAGGCGGCCAGTTCTTTTCCATCCATCCCGGGATACGGCCTGAGTCCATTGGGCCTACTTTGACATTTGCACCGAGCTTGTCCTCAAGGTCACCCTGGAGGCGAGCTGCCAGTCCCGGAGTAACTACAGTGTTGTGGTTTACGGCTGTCTTGAGGTCAAAGCCTGCCTTGTCAAATGCATCCTTTACCTTGTCAGCGGTCAGCTGTCCACCTGCAACTGCTGCTTCCACACCTATCCCGTCGGTGTCAACTGCAAGTAACCAGCAGTCAATGCCGTTGGACGAGATATCGCTCTCCACAGTGTAGTATGTGAGTGCGAAGTTTGTTGTAAAGAGCACCGGGGAGTCTGCTGTCGGGCTTCCGACCTTGTACATGCCTCCGTCCACGGAGACAGGTGTCCTCGGGTCAGTGTAGATTGTCTCTGCCAGGTGTACCTCAGGCAGGGTTGCATATGGCTCCAGACTGTGGAGAATCATTATGTCTCCGTACCTGATCGTAAACACCGAAGCCATCACGGTTTCCCAGTATGATGCACTAACAGGGTCTGCAATTCCAGCCATCCATGCAGTGAACGGGAGAGCCATTATCGGGTATGCGATCTCGGTATCTCCCATAATTCCCGCTCTCCTTATCTTCAAGAAGTTGGTGAATGTATCCTTCAGGCCCTTTCCTGTCGGGTAGGTTCCGGGGTCAAGCACAATGTCCTTAATTCCTGCCTCTGCATATGTCTTTGCAAGGGTCTTGAGGGCATCAAGGTCATTGAAAGCTGACACAACCACAGGGACCTTGTACTCAATTGCGAGTTCTCCTACTTCCTTCCAGTTGTCCTTGTTTGCGGCATAGAGCAGCGGTTTCAGGTCCTTTGCTGCTTCCAGTCCTGCCTTCAGGACCGCAGGGTTGAAAGAACAGAAGATCATGGGCAAGCCTGCTTCAGCTACCTTCTTTACAGCCGCTGCAAACTTTGCCGGATCATTGGAAACAGCTCTGATAGCCACCCCATCGAGGAGCAGGTTTCGGCCTACATAGAACTTTCTGAAGTTAGCGATGCTGTTAACTCTCTCAACAAGGGCAGCTTCATCCATATTGTCTGCCACATCGAAGAACATCTTCGTCTTATTAAAGAATGTGAGTTTGTGGCGGTACAGGACATCGTCCCCACCAATATTGACTGCCTTCTCTCCTACTCCTATGGTTACCTGGCGAATTTCCGGTGCAAGGAGCCTGTCGAGTTCTGCAAGTTTCTTTGCAAATTTCTTCTCCTTAATAAGGGGTGGACAGTCTGATGTCTTTCCTGATCTGTCTATCAGCTTGGAGGCAAAAGCCATACATGTAGCTTCACCACACTCTCCACAGTTTGTCTGGGGCAAGTACTTGTAAGCTTCTAATGGGCTGTTTATTTTCATGTTTTACACCTCCGCTCCGATCCAGTTAGCGACATCAACCTGCTCTGTGTCGATCATACCGAATAGGGTCTGGGTTATCTGTTTCAGGACAGCAACCGATGTTGGGTGCATCATCATGAAGAGATCGTTTCCTGCAATTGCAAGTGACAGTCCTGTAACGATTTCCCATATCGGACCTCTGTACTCTCTCGGGCCCCAGTCGGAGTCTTCCTTTAGTGGGGAGCTGACCATCCATGACTCACGGGCACCCCATGCGTTTGTGGTCCCTGAAGACATCGGGAATGTCAGTTCGTCGTCACCCATTAGGGCTGCAAGTCTGATACGCTCCATGTTGGTGTAAGCGTAGTCGAGACCATATCCGAGGGCTGCAGTGGTCGGGTCCATGATGATTCTGTCTCTTGGGACGTTGCACTGCTTCATGAGTTTCCTGTTTAGTTCCTTCTGGGCGTTCATGTCCAGCTGTGTCCAGGAAAGCACATCGTGATCGTATTTTAGTGCTGCTTCTGCTATTGCTGCATAGTCCAGGTTCAGGCTGGCCGATGCAAGCAGGCAGCGCTCTCCTTCCGAAACTTCTGCTGCTCTTGCCAGTACTTCTGGGTCCTTCTGTGGGTTCCCTGATCCGCCGATGGCAATTGGCACATCAACAGCCTGGAGCACTTCTTCTACTGTCTTGGCTGCTTCCTTTGCAGGAGTGTCTTTGATAAGCGGGTCTGTTGAAATCAGGTGTATGGTGATCATGTCAGCGTTGAATTTCTCAACGTTCTTCTTTGCCCATTCTCCCGGGCTGTCCATGACTTCATCATAGTTCTCCTTGACAGCTTTTGCAAGCCCTATCCTCATGTCGAACACGTCAATAGTGACCTGGTTCCTGTTCGGCATTGGTGCGTCAAAGTAGAACGGAAGGGCTTTCTCTCCACCCAACATCACTCTCTTTCCACGGCTTCCGCCGTCTGCCGAGGTGTTTCCTATAGGTACTTCCTGGATCTCGGTTGCCCACTCAGCGATGTTAGCAACATCGAACTTTGCAGGGATTAGATCCTTCAGTTTCGGGGCTGCCAGAGCAGGGGAAACCGCCGGAGCTGCTGGTGCGCCAATTCCCACAGGGTATCCGAACATGCCTGCAAGTCTTGCGAAGTGCTGGGCAAGTACTGCGCTCTCCTGCCCAAGAGCTGCGGCAAGCATCGGGTCAAAGCCGCCTCCGAGTCCACCGAGATCTATCTCAATGTCCCCTTCAATAGTCACACCTTCGAGGGCTTCTACATCCATCCCCGCGAACATGTTTGTTATATCAGATAACTTCATTTTCTTTGCCATGTAAACCTCACCGTTTCCGTAATTTGTCCGTTTTTACGAGTGACTGTATAATAAAGGATGTAATACAGGATTTGTTTCCACTTTTTCCCTTTATAAACAGGGATCGGGGCAGGAATTTCCCTGTCCCGTTACTCTTATTACTTTAAATGCCGTTTCAAGCTCTTAAACTGGCCCTGGTCTCCTCACATTTGATTCAGGTATGGTTCAGCATCATCCACAGGTTCAAACTTATGGGCTCAGTACCCCAGTTTTTGTACTATTTTTTCGATTTCCATTGCAGCAACCGAATCATCCGTTATTTCATAGAGAGGTATTCCCTTTATGTCCATTTCCTCAATTTTTGGATCTAATGGTATCATACCTATCAGGCTTAGTTTCAACTCCTCTGCCAGTTTAGTGAGCTCTTCGCGGTTAGCATCTGTAACTTTGTTTGCAATAACGTGAATTCTTCCCACATTTGAATCCAGTTCACTCACCAGTTCCCTTATCCTTTCGGCAGTCCGAAATCCCCTTCGTGAAGCGTCAGTTACTACAATAAGGTCATCTATGTCCCGGATAATCTTTCGGCTGAAATGCTCAAGCCCTGCTTCCGCGTCAATTACAACCACCTCATAATTCGTGATCAGTTTGTCCATTATTCCGCGTAGCAGGTTGTTTACATAGCAATAGCATCCTGAGCCTTCCGGCCTTCCCATTACAAGGAGGTCGTATCCCGGCATCTCTTCAATTATCTCATAGACCTTGCTTTTAAGTATTGACTCTTTGTTCATATCGGGGTTATCAGGTCTCGGTTTTGTAATCTCGGCCTGTAGAAACTCTTTTGCATCCCCGATTGTTTTTACATTCTCACATCCCAGGGTTTCAGGAAGGTTAGTATCTGCATCCGCATCAACTGCCAGTAGAAACTTCCCTTTTTTGGAAAGGTAGCGGATCAGAAGAGCCGCTACCGCTGTTTTACCAGTCCCACCTTTTCCCGTTATTGCAATTACTTTGGTCACAGCATACCCCTTTTTATTGTTTTTCGGTTTTAGGCAATTGCCTGTCGTCACTCAGTTATTTCTTTTCCTTCTTCTCGCTGATGATCATTTTGTCAATGGTGATCTTTGCGTTCTTGAAGGTCAGCTTAATTCCGCCGCTTGAACCGCCTGACATCATTGGCATTGCAGGCATCTGGAAGCCGGCTGCTGGCATCATCATTGGAGCTGCTGCAACTGCTACTTCCTCTTCTTCTTCCTCTTCTTCCTCTTCTTCTTCCTCTGCTGCCCAGGTAGCAACTACCGGGTGTCCCTTCTCCTGGAGGAAGGCTTTCAGGGATTCAATGTCAGTGGAGTCGTTCTCGGTTGCAATCTTGTCTTTGAGGTCTTCAGGAATGGTGTCTATAATCTTGTCCTTCAGCATCGAGGGGAGCCAGACAACCCTGTTCCATCCACCGTCAGCCTGGATGAACTTCGGGGAGTAGAAATAGTTGATACCGATGCCAAGGAAACCTACGATCTGCTTACCGCCACCGGTCTGACCTGCCATTGTTGAGAATCCGATCCCGTTCGGGGCCATTCCCTGGTATTCCCTGTTAACCCAGCCTATACCGTCTACTTCAGGGATATAGAACCCTACTACTTCGAAGCATCCACAGGAGGTGTGTGGGGAATCAAAGAAGGAGTGGAGTTTGATTTTGTCGAATTCTCCGGCTGAGAGTTTCTTTGCAATATCGTTGACCCCGGTGTATTCCCCGGTGTTGGCATCAAGAAGATCACCCTTGGCGATTTCAAACTGTGGGCCTTCGGGGTCTACTTTTGCTGCTGCTCGGCCGTCGAACCAGTTGATTGCACCACAGAGGGAGACCCTGTCAGGGGAGACAACACAAACGTTGGTCGGAGCAAAGGACTGGCAGAGGGTACATCCGTAGAAGACGTCCACATCTTCATCATGGAGGTCCTTTGTCCTCTCGTCTCTTGCCTTGAAGATTTCCTTTGCTGTCTCCATCTGCTTTTCAACTTCAGCCTGTTCGGTGTA